>CAZWAF010000001.1:0-18106 GCA_964631795.1 uncultured Flavobacterium sp.
TTGTGTCCACACGATAGGAAGTGTCGGGATCAGCATGACAAGTTTGTGGATTATTAAGAATGTTTAAAAAAGATTATTTCAACCCTATCAGGGTTTTAAACCCTGATAGGGTTATGAGGTAAAAGTAATCTCGGTTTATTACTCCCTTTTTGGTTTCTTAATCTCCAGAAAAATGATGTGCTAATAGTTTGACTATAAGTACAGTCTCCACAAAAATTATAAAAGATTTGCATACTCGAAAAAGCGTTTTTTTAAGTGCTTTTTTGGGTTGTTTGGCATGCGTTTTTAGAAAAGGCATCTGCGACTGATTCAATGTTAAAAGTGATGCAGTTTTGTCAAAAAAAGTGCCTATATCGGATAAAAATATGCGTTAATCGTTTTGTTTTCTTTTTTTAAGCAAAGAGTATTTGTTTTATTCACTGAATTTAACATTTGATAAAGTTAGACAGTGTTTTAATCATTTAAAAATTAATTGCTTTGAAAAGAAAATCACACAATATAAAAGGTTTGTTTTTATTAAAAGAAGTTCTTCTGACTCTGTTAATATTAATCCCGGCAATTGCCTTGAGCCAGACAGTAAAAACGTATTCATCTTCAGAGACAGTTGTGATTCCTGCCGGAGTAACTTCTATCACTGTAGAAGCCTGGGGTGCCGGTGGTGCCGGTGGTGGTTCTACTAATGCAGGTTCTCTTACTGCCAGAGGAGGAGCCGGTGGTGGAGGTGGTGCTTATGCCAAAACTACACTTACTGTAACTCCCGGAGCACCACTTACTTTAGTTGTTGGAACTGGAGGTACCGGAGTTTTGGGAGGTAAAGGAAATGATGGTGGTTCTTCAACGATTACAGGATATGAGAATTCTATATTCGCTGCCGGGGGGAATGGAGGTACTGCAAACACAGAAGGAGGTAATCCTACAGGAGGTGCAGGAGGTGCAGTTAATAACTCTAAAGGAACAACACCTACACCTACAGCAGGTGGTAATGGTGAAAAAGGTGATACAGGTCCTTTTGTTGCCTCTGGTGCCGGAGGTAAAGGTGGTAATGGAGGTAATGGAGGTAATGGAATTAATGGCTTGCTTACTACTTCGAGTGGTAATTCCGGGAATGCTCCGGGAGGTGGAGGAAGTGGAGCAAGAACTTCTCAAAACGAAGGAAATCAAACCGGAGGAAATGGAGGAAATGGTCAAATTAAGATTACTTATAATTGCCCTACTTATGCACTTACTTCTGCGGCAACAGCAACAACTATTTGCGGAGGAGGAAGCGGATCTACTGTTACCTTAACATCTACTTCATTGCCTGCGGGTTCTTATATAGTTACTTATAGTACAACTAATCCTAATACGTCAAATAATATAGCTACAATGAGTTTCAGTGGAACTACAGGAACTTTTGTGACAAAATCATTATCAGCTACATCTACAATAACAGTTACAGAAATTTCTAGCGGAGATTGTTCCAGTACAATTAGTAGTAATCATACAGCTACAGTAATAGTAGGTACAGCTCCTACAGCTACAGGAGCTACAATGTGTGTAGGAGGATCCGGAACATTAACTGCATCACCATGTCCGTCGGGAACTTCTGCAACTACAGTTTCTAAATATGCTAGTGCGGCTAATGGAGGAAGTGGTGGTAGGTCATGGAGTAATCCGGCTAACGTTTATTCTAACAACGATACTTATGCATCTGTAAGTAGAAATGCTGCTTCTGAAACTACTACACAGTATCTTCAGGCTACCTCTTATGGTTTTAATATTCCGGATGATGCGACAATAGCAGGAATTAAAGTTTCTATTAAACGACACAGTGAAAATACCAATGATAACACCAGATATGTTAAGGATGAAGATGTTCGTTTAATAAAAGGAGGAACTCTTATAGGTGATAATAAAAAGGGGGGTAATTGGGCTACTACTTCTACTGTTGTTGATTACGGAGATGCATCGTCTTTGTGGGGTATTTCCTGGACTCCGGCGCATATAAAAGCGACTAACTTTGGGGTTGCTTTATCGGTAAAAATAAAATCAAGTGCTGATCAGACAGTTAAAGCATATGTAGATTATATGCAGATTACCGTTACCTATACTGTTACTGTAAATGGTGTTGTTAACTGGTACACTGCTTCTTCAGGAGGTGCACTAATTGGTACAGGTACTTCTTTTAATCCGGTAGGTGTTGCAGGTTCCGGTTTGGCAAATACAAATACTGCGGGTACAACTACTTTTTATGCAGAGTGTTCTACTAGTCCGGGATGCAGAACAGCAGTTAATTTTGTGATTAATCCAAATAATAGTGCATCAGTTCCATCAGCTCCATCAAATGTGTGTGCTAATACTGCTTTAACGCCAATTACACATACTACTACTGGAGCAACAGGTATTGGAGCAGCAACAGGCTTACCAACAGGTATTACTGCAAGCTGGAATTCAAATACCATTACAATCAGCGGAACTCCAACAGAAACAGGAACTTTTAATTACAGTATTCCGTTAACCGGAGGATGTGGTAGTGCCAATGCTACGGGATCTATTATAGTAGGTGGAATTACAAGTATGACAGGAGGTACAAATACTACTCAGTGTTTAGGTACAGATTATTCTTATACAGTATCAGCTACAAATGGAGTTTCTTCTTACCAATGGAAAAAATCAGTGACTTCAGGAGGTTGGACAAATGTTGAAAACGAAGGTGCTTATTCAGGAGCCAAAACAGCAAAATTGTCAATTACAGGAGGTACACCAAGTGAATCAGCCGATTATAGAGTAGATGTAACTTTTGCTTCGGGTTGTGTTATAAGCAGTCCTGAAAAAAGGCTTACTTTTTTAGCTCAATCACCGGCTCCTACGGTAACTGTAACCCAGCCAAATTGTAATAGTTCTAATGGAATTGTTACTGTAACAGGTGGTCAGGTAGGGGATACTTTTAGTTTTGATGGAGGTAGTACTTTTCAGTCAGATAATCATAAATCAGGATTAGGGAGTTTTAATGTAGTTGTGAAAAATGCATTTGAATGTGTTTCACTTCCTGCAACAACAGTTTCTCTTGAAATGTCAACTGCAACCTGGAACGGAAATGCTTGGTCTAAGTCTCCAACTAACACAGATGCTATTGTTTTTGAGGGTAATTATTCTTCTACAGGTAATTTGTCAGGATGTTCTTGTCTGGTAAAATCAGGGAATGTAGTGATTAATTCAGCACATACTCTGACACTTCAAAATGCAATAGTAGTTACCAACGGAACATTTACATTAGAAAATAACGCGAGCCTGATTCAGGTAAACGGAGTTTCTAATTCAGGTTCAATAACTGTAAAGAGAGATTCAGCCCCAATGGCAATGTATGATTATACTTATTGGAGTTCTCCAACTTCGGGTACTCAAACTTTGAAGAATTTTGCGCCAAAATCAAATCCTAAGTTTTTATTAACTTATGATAATAAATGGATGTACGAGAGTTCTTCAAGTGTTTTCAAAAAAGGAATTGGATATTCAATTCTTGCTCCTGAGATGACTAACGCAGGACCTAAGGTTTTTAGTCATCAGTTTGTGGGAGTTCCTAATAATGGAGATATTGCAGTGCCGGTTACTCATTTATCAAGTTTGTCCAGTAAACTGGTTGGAAATCCGTATCCATCGGCTCTGGATGCAGACAGATTTATTGCTGCCAATGCTTCTACAATTACCGGAACTCTTTATTTCTGGACACATAATAACGTAAAAACAGCTTCGGGCTATTCAAATGATTATGCCGCATACAATGCTACAGGTGGAATTGCTACTGCTGTTGCCAGCGGTCATGGAAATACAAAAGCTCCAAAAAAATGGATCGCATCCGGACAAGGTTTTGTTGTTTCTGTAAAATCTTCGGGAAATGTAGTTTTTAATAATTCGATGAGAATTGTTACTTCTAAAAAAGTGGGTGATGATGAAGACCTTAATTCTAATTTCTACAGAAGTGGTTCAATTGTTAATTCGGAAAAAGTTTTAGAAAAACACAGAATTTGGCTGAATTTAATTAATGACGAGAATGCTTTTAGCCAAACCTTGCTTGGTTATGTAGAATCGGCAACAAACGGAGACGATTTTGGATTAGACGGAGTTAATTTTGGCGAAGGCCCAATTCAGTTGTATAGTTTAATAGATAAAAGTCCTTATGTAATTCAGGCCAGAGCATTGCCTTTTTCAAATGATGATGAAGTTCCGTTGGGATACAAAACCCTTAAATCAGGGAATTTTAAAATTGCAATAGATAATATGGATGGTATCTTTGATAATGTGGACGAAGTTATTATTGAAGATAAACTTTTGGGAATTTCTCAAAATATTAAAGCTAAACCTTATAATTTCAGTTCTGAATCAGGAGTCTTCAATAACCGATTTGTTTTGAAATATGGTTCAACTACTTTAGGTTTAAATGATTTGGAAGCTGTTTCAAATGAAGTTACGATATTTTCAAATAATCACAGAATCCAGATTCAATCAGAATCAGAGCCTATAAATAAGGTATTTGTTTATGATATGTTGGGAAGACAGGTTTTTGAAAACACAAAAGTAAATTCAACTACTTTATCGATAAACAATCTGGATGAACAACAAGTTTTGGTAGTAAAAGCTATTTTAGACAATGGTCAGATTGTAACTAAAAAAATCATTAATTAGTTTGTGATTGGGGTTTAACCGCAAAGGCCGCAATAATTTTATCTCTATCTCTTTAATTTCGCAAAGGTCGCTAAGTTCTTAGCGTGCCTTGCGTTGTTTATACGCACAAAATTTCCTTTTCATTGCGTGCTTTGCGGTTAAAATCAGAAAGTTGTTTCACAGAGAAGCGCGAAGATTTTATCTGTTTTACGGGGCAAGTTTGTGGATTATTAAAAAGGTTTTTTCTCAACAACCCTTTCAGGGTTTTAAACCCTGAAAGGGTTAGAGGATTGAAATGATAAAGTTAACCACAAAACTTAGCGTGCCTTGCGTTGTTTACACGCATAGAATTATCTTTTCATTGCGCTCTTTGCGTTAATAAAGACAATCAGAATCAAAAAACCTTGCGTGCCTTGCGGTTAAAACTTTACAGAGAAATATATTAAAAATTCAAACTTTTTACCGTAACGTTTGCGTCTCCTGTAATGGTCATAAATGCAATAATTGCATTATTGGTCAGTTGGGTTTTTATGAAAGAAATGTTGCCTAGAGTTCCGTTTACAAAAACTCCGGGCATAGGCGAATAATTTTTCAGGTATTTTGAAATAGTTTGTTTCTCTTCTTCAATATTTGATTTGATAGAATACCGGCAATTTTCTTCAATTTTTCTGATAATTAAACCCGAAACCATCCAGTTTGCCGTACGCAATAACTTGCTTTTGGTGTCTAAAACATAATCGAGTTGATCAAAATAGATTTCTTGGGTTTTGTTGTCAAATTGAGGGACTCCTGTTAAGTAAATAGTTCCGTTTACACTGCCGTTTACAGCCATTGAGATGACCATTTTTCCTTTTTTGTGCCAAAGTTCTACGTTTTGGACTTTTATTTTTCTCTTTCCGTCGAATACAAATTCTTTATCATTGAAATTTTTAGCTAATATTTTTGAAGCATCATTATAACTCGAAACACCAACCATATTGATGGTAATGTTTCCGGGTATTTTGCTAACCGATTTTAGAGGAAGTTGGTTTTTATTAAATTCATTGGTTGGTTTTTGTCCCAGAAAAGTGGCAATATTGCATTTCATTCCCAAATTCATCGTGATATCGTCTTTTTTCAGTACTACATCAGATGAGTATAATTCGGTTGGAATAATTTGAAACCAGGTTTGGTATTGAGAATTCACCAAAGTGGGCTGACTCAATTTTGCCAAGGCATTCAACACGTCTGGTTTAAAATTAATAGCTTTTTCAATGCCTTGGTCTATGCTTTTCTCAATTTTGGACTTAAAATATTTTAAGGCTGAATCGGCCAGATAAGTAATAGGAATACTTTTTCCGCCAATAATAATTGTAGGACTTTCATTCCAGTTCAAAGATTCGAATTCGGTAGTGGTGTTTATTTTCCAGTTGTTTAATTTGATTGTGGAAACCAGATTTATATTTCCATTCAAATTCAATTCTCGGGTATCATAAATAGAAACTCCAAATTTATCGATTCCGTAACGATATTTGATTGTGGTTTTCAAAGGCAGAACAGTTCTGAGTTTGCCGTTTTTATTTGTCAAAACAATAGGAGCCTGTTTCCAAACCTGAATAGAAATATTGTCGTCTTCGATATTAGGATCGTTAAAGATAAGTCCGTTTAATTGTTTGTTAATCTGATTTTCAACTTCCGAAATTTTTATAGAAACAGGTAAGCCAATAAATGAAGGCGTATCTTCATACAACAACGGGCTGGCATCATCGGGTTCGGGTTTTAGTGCATCTATTTTTTTGGAAGTTGAACAACCCGAAATAGTTAAAATCAGTATGAAAAGAATGATGTTAAGTAGTTTTTTGCGCATAAATACAAGGTGTTAAAAATTAATGCAATATTAATAATGTAAATCAAAGGTTGGGTTTTATGATTGATTTTGGTAATTAATTTGTCCTAGAATATGCCGCTCCGATGGAACTTTAAAATGTTAAATTTTTTTAGTATTCTCGAGAAAAGTCCCAGAGGGACGACATAAATTTAACCTTTGATTCGCATTAATATCAATGTTAAAAATCAAACAATCGAATAAAATATTTTTTTATAAAAACAAATGTAACGGAAAATAAGAATTGGAGTCTAATTGTTTTTATTGAATATGAACTTTGGTGTTAAATAAGCTAAATTTGTGTCCTCTCATCCTTAATAAAAGCATGAAAAAAAATAAACTGTTTTCCTTTTCGATTGTATTCTTGAGTTTTTTCACTGGTTATTCACAAGAGAAAAAATGGACTATTGAGGAGTGTTTGAATTATGCCATTGAGCACAATATTTCAATAATTCAAAGTGATTTGGATGTGAAGTTGAGCGATGTTGATAAAAAATCAGCGGTAGGAGCCTATCTTCCGTCGTTAAATTTTAATACTTCCCATTCATGGAATACCGGTTTGAATCAGAATATTTCAACCGGTTTGTTCGTAAATCAAACTACACAATTTACCAGTTTTGGTTTGAATTCGAGCGTTCCTATTTATGCCGGACTTCAAAATCTGAATCGTCTTCGAAAAGCTAATTTATCTATTTTGGCAGCTCAATACAAGTTGAGTAAAATGAAAGACGATATTTCTTTGAATATTACGAATGCTTATTTGCAGATTTTATTCAATAAAGAACAACTAAAAGTTCAGAAAGAACAATATGCCAACAACGAAAAGCAATTGAATAGAACACAGGAATTGGTAAATGCCGGTTCGGTGCCAAAAGGAGATTTATTGGATATGAAAGCTACTCTGGCAACCAATAAACAATCAATGGTTGTAGCCGAAAATGCGTTGTTTCTTTCTAAATTGAGTTTGGCTCAACTTTTACAATTGCCCGATTTTGAACAATTTGACACGGCAGAAATTGATTTTGAACTGAGAGAAAGCGAAGTAATGTCGCAAACACCTTTGGCTATTTTTGAAAAAGCAAAAGAAGAGCGTTCAGAATTGAAGATTGCCCGTACCAATCTTGAAATAGCAGAGAAAGACGTTAAATTGGCAAGAGGTGCTTATCAGCCTACTTTATCGGGAAATTTTAATATGGCAACCAGTGCATCTTATTCAGACCGGCTTGTCGCTACCGATGGTTTCGGTAATCCTGTTTTTGGTCCGGCCTTACCTATAGACGAACAAATGAATAACAACCGTTCGCATGCTTTCAGTTTGCAATTGAGAGTTCCGATTTTGAATGGTTTGTCGGCAAGAAATAATGTTGAAAGAAACAAAGTAAATTTAGAACGTTCTAAAATTGCCTATAAACAACAAGAAATCGATTTAGAACGTAATGTTTTTACCGCATTTACAGATGCTAAAGGTGCTTTGAATACTTATGAATCGGCAATTTCAACTTTTGAAGCCCGCTCTGAAGCATTTAATTATGCTAAAGAAAAATATGCTGTAGGAATGTTAAGTGCTTTCGATTTGAATCAGTCACAAACTTTGTATGTAAACTCAAAATCAGAAGTTATCAGAACAAAATATGATTATATATTCAAGGTAAAAGTATTAGAGTTTTACTTTGGAATACCGATTACTAAAAATTAAAATAATTACTAATGTCAAGAAGAAGTATTTACATAATTAGCGCCATTTTGGTTTTGATAGTGGTTTTATTGGGACTTTACAAAGCCGGAAAAATAGGAAATCAGAACAAAGATAAAATTGTAGAAATTGCCAAAGTCGATGAAATCACAATTATAGAAACTGTTTCGGCTACCGGGAAAATTCAACCGGAAGTTGAAGTAAAAGTGTCTTCGGAAGTTTCGGGAGAAATTATTGCTTTGCCAATAAAAGAAGGGCAGGTGGTTAAGAAAGGAGATTTGTTGGTTAAGATAAATCCCGATTTGTACATTTCGGGTTACGAAAGAACCGTTGCAGGTTTGAGTCAGACTAAAGCAGGTTTGAGTCAGACTGATGCTCAGTTTAAGGAAGCCAAAGCGAGTTATGAACGAAATAAAACTTTATTTGAAAAAGGAATTATTTCCAAATCAGATTGGGATAAATCGGTCGCTGCTTTTGAATCGGCTAAAGCCAATCAGGAATCGGCCTATTATAATATGAAAAGTGCTACGGCAACTGTTACAGAAGCTAAAGATAATTTGGGACGAACTACTATTTTTGCCCCGGCAAGCGGAACTATTTCGGTTTTGAATGTAGAATTGGGAGAAAGAGTTTTGGGAACCAAACAAATGGCCGGAACCGAACTTTTGAGAGTTGCCAATTTGAACAATATGGAAGTGGAAGTGGATGTAAACGAAAATGATATTGTGAAAATAAATGTGGGTGACACTGCCAAAGTAGAGGTTGATGCCTATTTGAAAAAACAATTCAAAGGAGTAGTGACCAGTATTTCTAATTCGGCCAGTACGGCGGTTACTTCAGATCAGGTTACTAATTTCAAGGTAAAAGTCAGAATTTTGAAAGAATCGTATCTTGATTTGATTGAAGGAAAACCGGAAAGTTATTCTCCGTTTAGACCGGGAATGACCGCTACCGTTGATATTATGACCAAGAAAAGAGTCAATGTATTGGCGGTTCCAATTAGTGCCGTGGTAGTAAAATCGGATACTTTGGGAGTAAAACAGGATACAAAGGCAGAAGAAGGACAATCTGTAGCTTCACAATCAGACAAGTTATTGGAATGCGTTTTTGTAAAAAATGGCGACAAAGCTCAAATCAGAGTTATCAAAACCGGAATTCAGGACAATACCAATATAGAAGTGCTTTCAGGGCTTAAAAAAGGAGATGTAGTGATTGTAGGCCCTTATACAACTGTAACGAAAGAATTGTTTTCGGGAGAAAGAGTACGTGTGTTATCGGTAGAAGAGAAACGCAAAAAACAGGAAGAAGATAAAAAGAAATAATGGCATACATTTTAAATATTGAAACGGCAACCAAAAACTGTTCTGTGTCTTTAGCCAAAGATGGAGAAACAGTGATTTGTAAAGAAATTTCTGATCAAGGTTATTCGCACGCCGAAAAACTGCACGTCTTTATTGAAGAAATAATCAAAGAAACAGGATTGGATTTTAAAGATTTGTCGGCTATTGCCATCAGTCAGGGTCCGGGTTCTTATACCGGTTTGCGTATAGGCGTTTCTTCAGCAAAGGGGCTTTGTTTTGCTTTGAATATTCCGTTGATTGCTGTTGATACTTTGCAGATTTTAGCTTCACAGGTTAAAGTTGATAACGGATTTATTGTTCCGATGCTTGATGCCCGCAGAATGGAAGTGTATAGCGCAGTTTTTAACTCTAAGCTTGAAAAAACAAAAGAAGTTGAAGCCGAAATTATAACCGAAGAGTCTTATGTAGATTATCAGGAGCCTATGTGTTTCGTGGGTGACTGTCAGGAAAAACTAAAGCCTGTTTTGACTAAAAGTAATTTTTATTTCCTGGAAAATGTAGTGTTTCCATCTGCAAAAGAAATGAGCGCTTTGAGTTATGCTAAATTCCAAAACAACGATTTTGTTGATGTGGCTTATTTCGAGCCTTATTATCTGAAGGATTTTGTGGTAACGAAGTCGAGTAAATAATATTAACCCTATCAGGGTTTTGAACCCTGATAGGGTTGAAGATAAAAAAACCGAAGTACAAACTTCGGTTTTTTGTTTTAAATAAGTCCCGATAAAACTTAACTCAAATTAAGGGTTAGATTTTTTTAGACCTCGATGCGAACTGACGAAGTAATTTTACTAATTGCCAAAAATTAATTCGTGTAAATCGTGGCAAAACTAATTCTGATTTGGATTAAATTAGAATTGTTTTTATTCTTTTTTCAAAACTTTATTAGCCAGTTTTCCAACGGTTAATCCTTGTACCAAAATAGAGAACAATACTACAATATAAGTGATTTCCAAAAGCAAATCTTTATATCCTCCATCGGGTAACGAAAGTACTAACGCTATGGAAACTCCGCCCCGGATTCCGCCCCAAACCATTACCATCAATGAACCTTTGGTATAGGCTGATTTTACTCCGAAAAATTTAAAAACATCGAAAAATTTCCACGGTAAAACAATTGACGATACTCTGGCAAACAATACGATGAAAATAGTTACAAAACCAATTACCAACCGCTCTGACAAATCTGGAAGCAGCAGCAATTCAAATCCTATAAACAAAAATAAAATAGCGTTTAGAATTTCATCAATAAGTTCCCAGAATTTCTCCAGATAATCTTTTGTTACGTCTCCCATGGCAACTTTTTTACCATAATTGCCAATAATCAATCCGGCAATTACCATAGCCAGCGGACTGGATACGTGCAAACTTTTTGCGATCAAAAATCCTCCCATTACTATAGAAAGCGTAATGAGTACCGAAACGTTGTAATCATCAATTTTCTTAATAACATTTGAAGCCGTAAATCCGAGTAATCCTCCTAAAATTACGCCACCTACTCCCTCTTTGATAAATAACCATGAAACCGAAGCAAAACTTACGTCAAATGTTGGGTCGGTTGCCATTTTTAAAACTACCGCAAACATTACTACCGCAACACCATCGTTGAACAAAGATTCTCCCACGATTTTGGTTTCGAGTTTCTTAGGAACTTTAGCTTGCTTTAAAACTCCTAAAACCACAATCGGATCGGTTGGAGAAATCAGCGTACCAAAAAGCAGGCAAAATATATACGGAATACTAACTCCTAAAAGTGGTGCAACATAATACAACAAAGACGAAATGATAAAAGCAGAACAAACCACACTAATGGTAGAGTACATTATTATGGGAACTTTTTGCTTTTTCAAATCGGAAATATTAACATGTAAAGCTCCGGCAAACAAGAGAAAGTTCAGCATGGCACCCATTAATATTTCGTTGAAATCAAATTCTTTTATGAGTCCAAAAAAATGTTTTGTTGTGTCAGGAAAATACGAATCTCCCAGTAAACGAATTCCAAGTGAAACCAACATGGCAATAATCATTATTCCTATGGTTCCGGGTAATTTTAAAAATCTTAAATTCAGATAGGCAAAAAATGAGGCTAGTACAATTAAAATTGAAAAGGTGTAATATAATTCCATAAAATATCGATTTTTGTAAAAATAGGTTTCCTTATTTTTAACGAAAGCCCAAATAGAAAAATTAACATAAAATTATAATTATCTACCCAATATAAATTGGGGATTTAGGACTTGAGATTGTTCGATTTTGCGATTTAGAAATACGGTTGCTTTGTTATAGGATTTTGAAAATCGTGTTTTAAAAATATTTTGATTATACTTGAATATGAAATTAATTAACAACATAGACAAATTGGGAATTTTTGGGCTTTTTGCACTTGCAGCATCAGCTCTCGGGTTCAACGGTTTTGAACTTTTTGGAAGTTGGACTATATGGGTTTTTCAGGCGATGGTTTTCGTTGTCATTGGCGGACTTTTTATTTCGCATTATAAACATCGCTGTATGTATCCTTTGTTGACCGCAATTCCCGGCGGACTATTGTTTTTTTACGGCTATTATTTTGGCGACAGTGATAATATGAGCTATTTCTTGTGCACAGGAATGTTTGGACTTTTGGCAGGGACAATCTGGAATTATCAAAGAAATAAATTGCATGGAAACTGTTGTGGTTCTCATAATATTTAATAATGGGATAATATTGAATTAATCTGCAATTACCTGACCTAATTGTGGATTCCAAAAAGAAGAATTGATTCCTAATAGATGTTTGCCAATATTTTTATGAATGCAGAAATAGCAAACAGTAATTAAACCTAAATTTAGACGACTGCTGTGTTTTTTGAAGATATAGAACAATGAAATCTTCTCCAATTTAAGCAGGAGTTAAATTGGTCAGATTATTTTTTTTCTTTCAATTCAGTGTTCAAATAAACGAAAAGTCTCAGTAGGTGGGTCATTTCATACTGATATCCGGAATATTTTTGCTGATAGATATTGAGATAGCCAATATCGTAACTCCATTTCGGGTTTATGTTTTGTCTGATTCCAATGAAAAAGCGATTCTGATCAAATGTGTTAAACACTACTTCTTTGCCATAATGAACCATAATTTCATCAAAAGTCACTATTGTTGGTAGTTTCTTATCGTTAAATATAGGGATGTTGAAATTCAGTTGATAGCGGATTCTGTTGGTAAAGCGGAGGGTTTCAGCAACTTCATCATTTACGAGTTTTTCCTGCCAGCGCTGTTCATTTCTTAATCGTTGAACAACCGTTGAATTTCCCAATTTAGATGTCAATTGTACTTGTTCAAATATCCTGTTCTCGTTGGCAAGAGTTTCCCAATCAGGGTTCGCCGGAGCGCTCCATCCGTGCATATAACCTCCGCCTACGAAAACGCCCGGGTTTATTTTGTAGTTTAGCGCACCTCTCATGTAAGAGAAATAACCACTTTCAAAAAAATTATTCCATCTCATACCTGCATCGGCAACGAGATCCCAATGTTGGTTTAATTTTGTTGTTGAGACAAATGAAGTCCAGATTTGAGATCTCTTTTCGATTGTTTTCTCATTTGTAGTTTGTGCCCAAAAAACTTTTGGAAATAAAAGCAGGAATAGTAAGATAGCGTGATTTTTCATAAGTATTGAGGGTCTTAAAGAAATATATGGTGTTTGCAAATCTCGGTTTTACAACGGTTAGAATGTGTTATTTAGCTTTGCCGGGGCTAATGTCAAACTTCTTTTTGAAAGCGGAACTGAAATGCTGTGGGGAAGAATATCCCAATTCAAAGGCTATTTGAGTTACGGTTTTATGTTTTTCTAATAAATCGTTTTTGGCAAGTTCGAGTCGCACTTCCGAAAGATATTCGAAAATGGTTTGACCAAAGGTTTCTTTAAAACCTCTCTTCAGTTTGTATTCGTTGATGCCGGCAATCATCGACAGTTCGGGAATAGTAGGAGGTAAATCTATATGTTGCAGTAAATAATTGCGGGCAAAAAGGATGCGTTCCTTGTCGTATTCTTTTTTGATGTAAAGTGTTTTCTGGTTGGTTGCCTTGTCGAGAGATTCTGCCTGTAATGCAAGGATTTCTATTACTTTTGAATAGAAAAACATTCTTTTGAGCGAATCGGATAAACGACAGTTCAAAATTGAGTTGATACTTTGTTGAAGGTTTAAATCGATATTTCCGTTTTTCTCAGAAAAAGCAACCGATTTGCCCGAAATCACATTTTCAGAAAATCTTTTAATAGAATCATTTCCCTTTTCTGCTATTTTCAAAAAAGCATCTTTTGAAAGCTGAATCATAAATAATTTCATTTTTAATTCATCAAATTTGATGGTTCCTTCGGCTTCCTTTCCGTAAAAGATATTGTGCTCGTTGCCCGATAATTCGTAGTTATAAGCTGAATTTTTATCATTTATAGAAATACTTCCCTGCAAATTAAAGTGCATCGTAACCATTTCGGTGTCGCCTTTCCAGTTAAATTCGGTCAACTCGTTGATTTCTGTTTCTGAATAATTGATTCTTATGCCGTCAAAAATCCATTGCCTGACTTTGGTTTCCCCAAAAGGCAATGATTGTGTAAAAGAGTTTTCATGCAATTGGGCTACATCAAAATCTTTTGCAGTAAAATCGTGTTTGTTTAAAACACTGCCGTCAGCCGGATTTTTTATCTCAAATGACATTATTCCTTTAAATATAACTTTTGTTCCTTTTAATGTAAGTTGATGAGCCAGACCGAAATTATTTTTGTAGTATCAAAATAATTAGTCAATATGTAAATGTAATAATTAAAAGATTCAGAGGTTTGGATTTTTAAATTAACAAATTAATTAATATGGTATCTTTTAAAAAATTAAGACAAATGATTGAAGTTCAGGGCAACGGAAATATAGTTGCGAGAGAAGTAAAGGTGAGTTCGTTTCTTCGGCTTCATCTGGCGGTAAATTGCACGGTTGAGTTACATAAGTCTGACGAAGAAAAAGTAATTGTAGAAACAGACGAAAATTTGCAGGAGCATTTCGAAATTGCAAATTCAGGCAGGACGCTTTATGTGAGTGCGGAGGCTAAATTGAGAAAACCGGTTTATACAGTCTGTACGCTAAAAGTGTATTTGAGACAGTTGGATACATTACTTATCAGAAATGATAAAGGAAATGTGGTTTGCCCGAATGAAATTGTGCTTTCAACTCCTTTGACTATCAAAATCCAGTCTATCGGGAATACCGAACTCGCTTTGAATGTGCCATCTCTTAAAATTGTGAGTCAATGTATAGGCAATGTTGAAATTAAAGGGAAAGCCGGTATGGTTGAAATTAAGAATCAAAGCGAAGGAAATTTTGATGCTTCGGGCTTAATAGCTGAAATTTTGAGTATCAAAAATATGTCTGAGGGAAATATAGATCTTTTTGCCGAAAAGGAAATTTCTATAAGACACATGGGAGAAGGTTATGTGCATTATCGCGGAAATGCGCGTTTGAAAGAGGTAAAACAATATGGCGATGGAGACATCAGGCATATAGGTCTAAAAGATTAAAGTCTTAAAGTCAGAAGTTCAAATGTTTTTCGACTTTAAGACTTTTGACTTTAAACCTTTTTAGCCATGATAAACGCGTGAAGCAATGATAGCTCCGTCTTTTACAACCAAAACTTCGGCAACAAGCATATCTTCTTCTCCTTCTACTTTTCGGATGTATTCCATAAAAACACGTTCTTCATTGGCAGTAAGAGAAGTTACCTGATAGTTTAGAGTAGGCAATCGGTCAAAAGCATCTCTCCACCATTCGCGAAGTGCGTCTTTTCCTGTAACCAATCCGTTGGTTTCCGGTTTTCTGATTTTTAGTTTTGGACTAAAATGTTCTGCTTCATCATCATAAAGCGATAAAAGTTGTTCTAAGTTATGGTTGTTGAAGGCATCAAACCATCTGTAAGCAATTGATTGTAGTTTTTCAGCTGACATAAAAGTGTTTTTAAATCTAAAAACCTGCTCTTTTACAAAGCAGGTTTTATATTTTGAATAAGTGTATTTTTAAACGTTTTTCAGATTGATTATTTCCTGATCGGTAAGGAAACGCCAGTTTCCGCGAGGAAGATTTTTCTTTGTCAAACCGGCAAAGGCAACTCTGTCAATTTTTAAAACATCGTATTCGAATTGTTCAAAAATAGAACGTACTACTTTTACATTAGATGTTTTCAGTTTAAGGCCAATTTCACTTTTTGGTTCGCCCTCAATGTAACTTACATCTTCAACAAAAACGCGGTGACCGTCAACAACAACTCCTTTGTTTATTTTTTCTAAATCTTCATATTTAAGATTCTTGTCTAAAGAAATCTGGTAAATTTTAGAAGATTTTTGATTTGGCAAAGTAAACTTACGAATCATATCCGTGTCGTTTGTAAATAATAATAAACCTGTAGTGTTTTTGTCCATTCGTCCCACAGCGCCGATTTTTGCAGTAGTAGAACCTTTTACCAATTCTAAAACATTGCGGTATTCCTGACCTTCGTCAAGAGCTGTTGTGAAGTTTTTAGGTTTATTAAGTAAGATATAAACCTTTTTCTCGGGAGTAAGAATGTTCCCGTCAAAGTTTACTACATCACCCGGTTTTACCATATAACCCATTTCGGTAACCGGAATTCCGTTTACTTTAACATTACCGGACGAAATATAAATGTCTGCATCACGACGTGAACAAGCACCTGAATTGGCAATGTATTTATTCAACCGAATTTCGTCTGCTACTTTAGGTCTTTTTGCTGTAGGATTTGGTTTTTTCTCCGCTTTTTTTGGAGTTGTATCGGGAACTTTAGTGTTAGGTTTTACTTTTTTAGGCCCTTGCGCACGTTTTTGCATTGGTGGCTTTGGCTTGTTGGAATTTGGTCTTCCGGAACCAGCTGGTCTTCCGGAACCTCCTCTGCTGCTATTGCTTCGGTTGTTCATAATCATCAATAATTTGTGCAAAGATAGTATTTAAATCAATAAGAGTTATAAAGTCGAAAGTTCTGTTTTGTGACTTTTGATTTTATAACTTTCGACTTAATGAAATAATAAAGAAGGTTTAATTAGTATAATGCTGAAAACGCCTGCCACAATGAGGAATTTTAATATGTTGTGCAATTTTAGGAATTGTTCTTTTGAGTTTGATTTCCAAAGAAAGTTCAGGAAGAAGATCATTACAATTAAGCAGCCGTAAAAAAACGAATCCATATAGCCTACGTCATAGATTTCAATCAGCAGATAAATTGGAATAATGGTCAAAATAACTAAGAAAGTGATGACTTTTTTAGAGAATTTTTCGCCGTAAATAATAGGGATTGTTTTGTAATTATTAGCCAAATCTCCTTTTATGTTTTCAAGATCTTTCACCATTTCACGGATAAGCAGTAAAAGATAAAGGAAGTTTGCGTGGGTAAAAATGACTTCGAGTTTGTTTTTGTTGTTTTCAATTTCTTCAAAAGGAAGTTTTGAATAATAATAAAGCATGATTCCGAAAAAAGGAAGAATCGCCATCAATGCAGAAAGGAGATTTCCGATAATAGGATATTTTTTTATTCGATGCGAGTAATACCAAATTAAAAAAATGTAAACCGAAAAGAACAAAGCAGCCCGCCACGACATAATAAACGCAAGGAAAACAACGATAAAATTGAGCGAAAAGTAAACAGTGAGTTTCGTCTTTTGGCTTACCAATCGATCCAACATGGATTTGTTGGGACGGTTGATTAAATCTTTTTGACTGTCGTAGAAATTGTTGATGATGTAACCTGAAGCAATTGTGAGCGAGGAAGCCAGAACAATCAAAAACAGATTGAAATCAAGTAAAATTGATAAAGCACTTTTTTCAGGCGAAAGTATAAAAATGGTAGAAAGATATTGAGCTATAACAATAATCGGAATATTGTAGCCTCTGACAACAGAGAATAAACTGAATATTTTAAGCAATAAAATTTTCTGTTGTCGGCTGAGCATTTTTTGATTACTGATAGATAAATTCTTTAAAAAATATTAGTTAGAACTGATAAACCACTTCCATTTTGTAGTCTTTTAAGGCTAATTTGGCTTTTTCTAAGTCTTCGGTAAAACCAAGAATGTAACCTCCGCCACCGGAACCACATAATTTTAAATAATAATCATTTGTGTCGATTCCTTTTTTCCAGATTCCGTGAAATTCTTCAGGAATCATTGGTTTAAAGTGATTCAGAACAACTTTTGATAATTGTTTAGTGTTGGCAAAAAGAGATTTTATATCTCCTCCCAGGAAGTTTTCTACGCAAGCATCGGTGTATTTCACAAATTGGGTTTTCAGCATGGTTCTGAAACCTTGATCTTTCAGGTTTTCCATAAAGATGCTAACCATAGGAGCAGTTTCTCCTATAATTCCTGAATCCAGTAAAAATACAGCTCCTTTTCCTTCAATACTTTGATTCGGGATTCCGGTAGCTTCAATATTGTCTTTTGAATTGATTAAGATTGGAATGCTTAAATAACTGTTCAGAGGATCCAGTCCTGAGCTTTTTCCGTGGAAAAAAGATTCCATTTTAGA
>CAZWAF010000001.1:18116-62067 GCA_964631795.1 uncultured Flavobacterium sp.
GAGAGAAAATAGCTTTCAGTTGAAGTAACTTTTCACGAGTCAAATTCTCTAAAACGGTAATTTTGTTTTGAGCATATTTGTAATAAATAGCTGCGACCAAAGCGCCACTGCTTCCTACTCCGTAACCTTGCGGAATACTGGAATCGAAATACATTCCGGCTTCGGTATCTTTTTTAAGTAAATCTATATCAAATGTTACCAATTCAGGTTGCTCGTTTTGTAAAGTTTCCAGATAGATAACGTATTTTTTTAAACTATTGTTTGATTTTATAGCTTCTTCCGACGGATTGTTGTCGGTTTTTAAAGCTCCGTTGTAAAAATTATAGGGAATAGATAATCCTTTTGAGTCCTGAATGATTCCGTATTCTCCGAAAAGTAAAATTTTTGAGTAAAATAGAGGAGATTTCATATAATTGACAAGGGATGAATATTGTTTGTGTTTTTAGTGAATTGGGAATAATGACAGCTAATGTACAAAAATTATAATTCAGTTGCGCCAAATCCAATTCGGTCGCAAATATATTGTGAGTTTTGACAAAAGTCAACTAATTCGTTTTTAATAAATTGTAAAACTGAATCTTTAACATTTTCGGGATATAAAATATGCACATTGGCTCCGGCATCGAGTGTAAAACAAACCGGAATTTTTGTTTCGTTTCTGAATTTCCAAATCGCATTGATTATTTCAAGAGTATTCGATTTCATCAGGATGAAATAAGGCATAGAAGTCATCATCATTGCGTGTAAAGTCAATGCTTCGCTTTCTGTTATTTTGATAAATTCGTCTAAATTTCCGTTTTCTAAAACAAGTTTCAGTTTGCTCAAATTTTCGTGAGCCTGTGCAAAACGTTGCTCGGCAAATGGATGATTGTGCATTAAATCGTGGCCAACAGTACTTGAAACTTGTTTCTCTCCTTTATCGACCAACAGAATTGTGTCTTGGTAATTTTTGAAATTATCGTGAATATTATTTGGGAATTCAACTCCAAACAAATCGGAACTATTTTGAATTTCTTTGTGGTTTCCCCAAACAACCACATTTCCTTTAATGCTTCTGCAAGCACTTCCGGAACCGAGTCTCGCTAAAAAAGAAGCTTTTTGAAGAAAATATTCTTCGGTCATTTCGGGATTCAAAGCTTTTTCCAAATTCATAATATTCATTGACAAAGCAGCCATTCCTGAGGCCGAAGATGCAATTCCCGAACTGTGTGGAAAAGTATTTTGAGTGTTTATAGTGAAATGATATTCTTTTAGAAAAGGACAATAGGTTTCGATTCTCTCGAAAAACTTCTGAATTTTTGGTTTGAAATCTTCTTTTGGTTTTCCTTCAAATAATAAATCGAACGAAAAATTACCGTCGTTTTCTTTTTTGAGAAAAGTCAGTTCGGTAATGGTTTTACAATTGTTTAATGTAAAACTTATTGATGGGTTAGCCGGAATTTGATTGGCTCTTTTTCCCCAGTATTTTACAAGGGCGATATTGCTTGGTGCGCTCCAGGAAAAACGCCCGCTTTTAATAGTGTGAGTGTAAGAAGATGGAATGAAATTTGTTTCAGAAATCATTGTGCAAAATTTTGACAAAGATACTTTTTTTGATTAATCATTTATGAAACCTTTTTTAAGTTTGATAACATTGTAGTGGCGTCTGATTGTGTTTTGGTTAAGAGTTGGTTTTGTTTCGGTTTTGAATGTGATACTTGGTAGTTGAATTGATAATTTTTGAGCAATAATTTTGTTTCTTTTGTAAAAAAAGAGGTCGAAATTTAGAGTGTATATGGGTTAAATTGTAAAGAATTTGTAAAAAGCACTAATTTTATAATTTAGGTTGTGTCTTAATAACATGAAACCTATCTTTGCTTTTAATTTTTCGATATTTAAACAGTAAAATATGCAATCAACACAGTTAGATTATTTGCCTATATTTATGCAGTTGCTTTTAGCAGTCGGATTTGTTGCGGGAACTATTTTCATTTCAGGAAAGTTAGGGCCAAAGAGACATTCTGTAAAAAAAGATGAAAACTTTGAATGTGGAATTGAGTCGGTAGGAAATGCCCGTATTCCTTTTTCGGTAAAATACTTTTTGGTTGCCATTTTGTTTGTTTTGTTTGATGTGGAGGTGATTTTTCTTTATCCTTGGGCTATAAACTTCAAGGAATTGGGTATGGAAGGGATGATTAAAATGGTAATTTTTATGCTTTTGCTTTTGGTTGGTTTCTTTTACATCATCAAGAAGAAAGCATTAGAGTGGGAATAAATTGATTTACGATTTGAGATATTCGATTTCTTGAATTGTGTTTAAATGATTTTAAAAATGAGATTTGTGTTTTGAGATTTTAATAAATCCAAAATCTAAAATCTAAAATCTAAAATAAAATGAGTGATTCAAAAATAAATATGGTGGAGCCACCTGAAGGATTTTCCGGAGAGGGATTCTTCGCTACAAAACTAGATGCTGTAGTAGGTTTGGCTCGTGCTAATTCACTTTGGCCATTGCCTTTCGCAACTTCTTGCTGCGGTATTGAATTCATGGCAACAATGGCTTCTCATTATGATTTAGCGCGTTTTGGTTCAGAGCGTGTGAGTTTTTCTCCTCGTCAGGCCGATATGTTGTTGGTTATGGGTACAATTTCTAAGAAAATGGCGCCTATCTTACGTCAGGTTTATGAGCAAATGTCAGAACCTCGTTGGGTAATCGCTGTTGGAGCTTGTGCTACTTCCGGAGGCATATTTGATACTTATTCTGTTTTACAAGGAATTGATAAGGTAATTCCTGTAGATGTTTATGTTCCGGGTTGTCCTCCAAGACCGGAGCAAATTGTTGACGGAGTGATGAAATTGCAGGAAATTGTAAAAAATGAGTCAGTAAGAAGAAGAAGTTCTCCTGAATACAAAGAATTATTGGCTTCATATAACATTAAATAGATAATGGCTTTAGAATCAATCTATATTCAAGAAAAATTAACAGAAACTTTTGGTTCAATTGTTTCTGATTTTAAACAAGATAAAGATGTTTTTTCTTTTGAAGTAACTGCTGAAAATATCACAGCAGTTATTTTGTTTTTGAAAAATGATCCAACACTTCGCTTTAATTTCTTAACAGATTTATGCGGTGTTCATTATCCGGATAATGAAGAAAATCGTCAGTTTGCAATGGTTTATCATATGCATAATTGGTATGATAATAAACGAATAAGAATTAAATCGTATCTAAACGGAACTAATCCCGAAATCAAGACGCTTACAAATATATTTTTGTCTGCCAATTGGATGGAAAGAGAGACGTATGATTTCTACGGAATTAATTTCATTGGACATCCGCAGTTGAAACGTATTTTGAATATGGATGAAATGGTTTCATTTCCTATGAGAAAAGAGTTTCCGATGGAAGACAGCGGAAGAACCGATAAAGACGACAGATTCTTTGGAAGAACGTCTTTGAATAGCTAAAAAGAACTATAATTTTTCACATTATATAAATGTCAGAACTATTATTACCACCGGAGCATCGATATGCTAAAATGATTCAGGAAAGATTAAATGAAGACGGAAGTGAGCTTTCGATCCTGAATTTAGGTCCAACACACCCTGCAACTCACGGTATTTTCCAGAACATTCTTTTAATGGACGGAGAAAGAATCCTTGATGCAGAACCTACTGTTGGATATATTCACAGAGCATTCGAGAAAATTGCCGAAAATCGTGCGTTTTACCAAATAACACCACTTACAGACAGGATGAACTATTGTTCTGCGCCAATCAATAATATGGGTTGGTGGATGACTGTAGAGAAGACTCTTGGAATTGAAATTCCTAAAAGAGTTCAGTACCTGAGAGTAATCGTGATGGAGTTGGCCAGAATTACTGACCACTTGATTTGTAACTCTATTCTTGGTGTTGATACCGGTGCTTATACCGGATTTTTATATGTTTTCCAATTTAGGGAAAAAGTATATGAAATCTACGAAGAAATTTGTGGAGCTCGTTTAACAACCAATATGGGAAGAATAGGTGGTTTTGAAAGAGAATGGTCTGATGAAGCTTTCCGTAAATTGGATGTGTTTTTAGAAGAATTTCCTGCTGCATGGAAAGAATTCGAAAATCTTTTTGAGAGAAACAGAATTTTCATGGACAGAACTATTAATGTAGGTGCTATTTCTGCCGAAAAAGCAATTTCTTACGGATTTACAGGTCCAAATTTGCGTGCTGCGGGTGTTGATTATGATGTTCGTGTGGCAGCTCCATATTGTTCTTACGAAGATTTTGAATTCTCTGTTCCTGTAGGAAAATCGGGAGATACTTATGACAGATTCTGTGTGAGAAATGCTGAGATTTGGGAAAGTTTAAGTATCATCCGTCAGGCATTGGATAAAATGCCGGAAGGGCCATTCCATGCCGATGTACCTGAATATTATCTGCCTCCAAAAGAAAATGTTTACAACGATATGGAATCTTTGATTTACCATTTCAAGATTGTAATGGGAGAAGTTCCTGTTCCGGTGGCTGAGGTTTACCATGCGGTTGAAGGTGCTAATGGAGAATTAGGATTCTATTTGCAAACCGACGGAAGCCGTACTCCATACAGATTGCATTTCCGCAGACCTTGTTTTATCTATTATCAGGCTTATCCTGAAATGATTAAAGGATCAATGCTTTCGGATGCAATTGTTATTTTGTCGAGTTTGAATGTAATTGCAGGAGAATTAGACGCTTAAAAATGAAGATTTAAGATTAACGAATGAAGATTTAAGAATTTAGAACAAAAATCCTAAATCCTAAATCTAAAATCTAAAATATAAATGGAACGTACACATTATAAACAAGAAATAAATATGACTGAAACATTGATGAATCGCATCAATGAATTGATTAGTCATTATCCTGAAGGAAAGCAAAAGTCGGCTTTATTACCGGTTTTGCACGAAGTTCAAGATGCTCACGATAATTGGTTGAGCATTGAACTACAGGATAAAGTTGCCGAAATTCTCAGCATTAAGCCAATCGAGGTTTATGAGGTGGTTTCGTTTTACACTATGTTTAACAGAAGGCCAATCGGGAAATATATGTTCGAATTCTGTCAGACTTCACCATGTTGCCAGAGAGGTGTAGAGGATTTGATGGATTACACTTCTGAAAAGTTGGGTGTGAAAGTTGGCGAACCTACAGCGGATGGTATGTTTGAAATTCGCGGTGTGGAATGTTTAGGAGCTTGTGGATATGCGCCAATGATGCAGTTGGGTGATTTCTATCAGGAACACCTAACAAAAGAGAAAATAGATCAATTAATATCTGATTGTAAAGAGGGAAAAATCACTTTACACGATAAATAATATTATGGGAAGAAAAATATTATTAGATAAAATAAACATTCCGGGCATTAAGACCTATGAGGTATATCGTGCAAACGGGGGTTATGCTTCTGTAGAAAAAGCTTTGAAAACCTTAACTCCGGATGAAGTTACCGAAGAGGTAAAAACTTCTGGTCTTCGTGGTCGTGGTGGTGCAGGTTTTCCTGTGGGAATGAAATGGAGTTTTATTGATAAAAAATCAGGAAATCCTCGTCATTTGGTTTGTAATGCCGATGAGTCTGAGCCGGGTACTTTCAAAGACCGCTACCTGATGGAATATATTCCTCACTTGTTGATTGAGGGAATGATTACATCGAGCTATGCTTTGGGAGCAAACCTTTCATATATCTACATCCGTGGAGAGTATATGTGGGTTTACAAAATTTTAGAAAGAGCTATAGCTGAGGCAAAAGCTGCCGGTTGGTTAGGAAAAAATATCTTAGGCTCCGGTTTCGATTTGGAATTACACGTTCAGATTGGAGGAGGAGCTTATATCTGTGGAGAAGAAACTGCCTTGATTGAAAGTTTAGAAGGGAAACGCGGGAATCCGAGATTGAAACCACCATTTCCTGCTGTGAAAGGTCTTTGGCAAAATCCAACAGTTGTAAATAATGTTGAAAGTATTGCTACTGTGCCTTGGATTGTAAACAATTCAGGAGCAGAATATGCTTCTATTGGAATTGGACGTTCAACAGGAACCAAATTGATTTCTGCTTCCGGTAATATTAAAAATCCTGGAGTTTATGAAATAGAATTGGGACTTTCGGTATATGAATTCATGAATTCTGACGAATATCTTGGTGGAATGCAAACAGATCGTCCGTTGAAAGCATTGGTTCCGGGAGGTTCTTCTGTGCCAATTTTGCCGGCTAATTTAATCTATAAAACCGCTGCGGGAGAAGATCGTTTGATGACATACGAAAGTTTGTCTGACGGAGGTTTTGCTACCGGTTCTATGTTGGGTTCAGGAGGATTTATCGTTTACGATGACAGAGCTTGTATAGTTCGAAATACCTGGAATTTCTCAAGATTCTATCACCACGAAAGTTGCGGTCAATGTACCCCATGCCGTGAAGGAACAGGATGGTTGGAAAAAGTTTTGTGGAGAATTGAAAACGGTCAGGGTCGCGAGGAAGATATTGATTTGTTGTGGAGCATCCAATCTAAGATAGAAGGAAACACTATTTGTCCGTTAGGTGATGCTGCTTCATGGCCTGTGGCTGCGGCAATTCGTCACTTTAGAGATGAGTTTGAATACCATGTTCGTTTTCCGGAAAAAATCAAAAATAGAGATCACTTTGTTGCTGAACCATTTGAAAAAGTAAGGCATTTAGTAGCGAAACAAGAGATATAGTCAAAAGTTAAAAAGACATAAAGTCACTGAATCCAATATTCTTTCGATTTTAGATATTAAGACACAAATATGAAAGTAACCATAGACGGTCAAGAAATTGAAGTAGAAGCAGGGACAACAATCCTGCAAGCTGCTCGTATGATTGGTGGAGAATCAGTTCCGCCAGCCATGTGTTATTATTCAAAACTGGAAAAGACAGGCGGTAAATGCCGTTGTTGCCTGGTTGATGTTACCAAAGGAAGTGATGCTGATCCAAGACCAATGCCTAAATTGGTAGCTTCATGCGTAACAGGATGTATGGACGGGATGGAAGTAGCCAGCAAAACTTCTCCAAGAGTAGAGGAAGCAAGAAAATCAGTAACTGAATTTTTGCTTATCAATCACCCATTAGATTGTCCTGTTTGTGACCAAGCTGGAGAGTGCGATTTGCAGAATTTAAGTTTCGAACACGGAAAATCGGCCACTCGTTTTATTGAAGAGAAAAGAACGTTTGAACCCGAAGATATCGGACCTTACATTCAACTGCACATGAATCGTTGTATTTTGTGCCAAAGATGTGTACAGGTTGCGGAGCAATTGACAGATAATCGTGTTCACGGAGTTTTGGATCGCGGAGATCATGCCAATATTTCAACTTGTATTTCAAAAGCAATCGATAACGATTTTTCCGGAAATATGATTGATGTTTGTCCTGTTGGGGCTTTGACTGATAAAACTTTTAGATTCAAATCGAGAGTTTGGTTCAACAAACCTTACAATGCTCACAGAGATTGTGATAAATGTTGTGGAAAAACGACTGTTTGGATGTTTGGAAACGAAATTCAAAGAGTTACCGGAAGAAAAGACGAATACCACGAAGTGGAAGAATTTATCTGCAACAGTTGTCGTTTTGACCACAAAGAGGTTAGCGACTGGGTAATTGAAGGGCCAAGACATTTCGAAAAGAAATCTGTAATGACAAGAAACAGTTTTGAAGACAATCTTAATAAAGTTGAAATTAAGACAGAAGAGCATATTTTGTTAGGACGTACCATTGATCGTAAAAAAATCAGTATGCCGGCAATACCTTTGACCGAAGAAGATATTAATAATCAAAAAAAACTAGGTCATAATGGATAATGCGATTATAATAGAAAAAAGTGTAATTATTGTAATTGTTTTTGCAATTACGATGCTTATGGCATTGTATTCTACCTGGGCAGAGCGTAAAGTGGCTGCTTTTCTTCAGGACAGGGTAGGGCCAAACCGTGCCGGATGGGGTGGTTTGTTGCAACCTCTTGCCGATGGAGGAAAATTGTTTGCCAAAGAAGAATTTGAACCTAATACACCAAACAAATTTTTATTCTTTGTAGGTCCGGCAATTGCCATGAGTACTGCTCTTATGACGAGTGCTGTGATTCCTTGGGGAGATAAATTGCACTTATTCGGGAGAGATATTCTTCTTCAGGCTACAGATATAGATGTGGCTTTGTTGTATGTTTTTGGTGTTATTTCTGTGGGAATTTACGGAATCATGATTGGAGGATGGGCTTCAAATAATAAGTTCTCGTTGATGGGAGCGGTTCGTGCTGCTTCTCAAATGGTTTCTTATGAAGTGGCTATGGGACTTTCGATAATCGCCTTATTGATGATGACTGGAAGTTTGAGTTTGAGAGAAATTTCTGCTCAACAATCGGGAATGAATTGGAATGTTTTTTATCAGCCTTTGTCTTTCCTTATTTTCCTTATTTGTTCGTTTGCAGAAACAAACAGAACTCCTTTTGATTTACCTGAATGTGAGAGTGAACTTATTGGTGGATATCATACGGAATATTCTTCTATGAAAATGGGATTCTATCTTTTTGCGGAATATGCCAATATGTTTATATCTTCAACTATTATTTCAATTCTATTCTTTGGAGGATATAATTATCCGGGAATGAGTTGGGTTGTTGAAAATGTTGGTGTAAACTTGGCAAACGTAATGGGAATTGCAGTATTGTTTGCTAAAATATGTTTCTTTATCTTTTTCTATATGTGGGTAAGATGGACAATACCAAGATTCAGATACGATCAATTGATGAATTTAGGTTGGAAAATATTAATACCACTGTCAATTGTAAATATCATTATTACCGGAATTTGTATTTTGGCTTTCCAATAAAAATAAATTAAAATGTCAATAGAAACTATATCATTATCGGGCAGAAAAAAGCAGGTTTCCAATAAGGAAATGACTTTTACTGAGCGATTATATCTTGTAGCAATTATCAAGGGATTGATGATTACTGTAAAGCATTTCTTCAGAAAAAAGGCAACGATTCAATATCCGGAACAAGTAAGAGAAATGAGTCCGGTGTATCGTGGTCAACACATTCTGAAACGCGATGAGCAGGGGCGTGAAAATTGTACAGCTTGTGGTTTGTGTGCTTTGACTTGTCCGGCTGAGGCAATTACTATGAAAGCTGCCGAACGCAAACCGGGAGAAGAGCATTTGTACCGTGAAGAAAAATATGCCGAAATATACGAAATCAATATGTTGCGTTGTATTTTTTGCGGTTTATGTGAAGAAGCCTGTCCAAAAGATGCTATTTATTTGACTGTTTCAAAAAAATTAGTCGATTCTGAATATAGCAGAGAAGACTTTATCTACGGAAAAGACAAATTAGTTATGCCTTTAGAAATGGCTATTAAGAATACTCAACTTAAAAACGATCAATAAATGTCAGCGATACTTATTTTATTTTGTGTGTTATCTGCCATCACATTAGCGACGGCATTTTTGACCATTTTTTCGAAAAATCCTATTCATAGTGCTATTTATTTAGTGATTTGTTTCTTTTCAATTGCAGGTCATTATTTATTGTTGAATTCTCAGTTTTTGGCAATTGTACACGTAATTGTATATTCAGGAGCTATTATGATTTTGTTCCTTTTTACGGTGATGTTGATGAATTTGAACAAAGAAAACGAAGTTCACAAACCTAGAATTACAAGATTAGGAGCTATTGTCTCTTTTTGTTTGATTTCTTTGGTTTTAATTACGATTTTTATCAATTCAAAACCTATTGCCGACGGAACTTATGAAGTAACAGGTGATGATTATCAATCTATCAGAGTTTTGGGAAAAGTGCTTTTGAATGAATATATGGTTCCGTTTGAATTTGCTTCCGTTTTGCTTTTGGTGGCAATGATTGGTGCGGTATTATTGTCTAAAAAACAAAAATCAACAAAATAATATGAACAATATTTTAAATCAAATAGGAATTGAAAATTACATTTTCCTTTCAGTAATACTATTTTGTATTGGTGTTTTCGGGGTTTTGTACAGAAGAAATGCTATCATCGTTTTCATGTCAATCGAAATTATGTTGAATGCAGTTAATCTTTTGTTTGTGGCTTTTTCAACGTATCATCAGGATGCTCAAGGACAGGTTTTTGTGTTTTTCTCAATGGCAGTGGCTGCGGCCGAAGTTGCTGTAGGATTGGCAATCTTAGTTTCAATATTCAGAAATCTAGGTTCGATAGACATAGATAATTTAAAAAAATTAAAAGGATAATTTTCAATGGATACCAATTTAGCTTTAGTCTTACTATTGATGCCCTTTTTTGGGTTCTTATTTAATATTTTCTTTGGAAAGGGTCTGAGAAAATCTTCTTCCGGAATTTTTGGGACGCTCACAGTAGTGGTTTCATTTATTGTTTCGGTTTCCTTTTTTCTTCAAATCAACGAAACCCAACGTCCAATCAGTATTGATTTATTTGATTGGATTCAAATCAGCAACATCAAAATCAACTTTGGTTTTCTTTTAGACCAATTGTCTGTTTTGTGGTTGTTGTTCGTTACCGGAATCGGTTCTTTGATTCATGTTTATTCTATCAGTTATATGCATGATGACGAGAATATGCACAAGTTCTTTGCTTATCTGAATCTTTTCATATTCTTTATGATCACTTTGGTTGTTGGAAGTAATTTATTGGTAATGTTCATCGGATGGGAAGGAGTAGGACTTTGTTCTTACCTGCTTATCGGATTCTGGCATAAAAATCAAGAATACAATGATGCGGCTAAAAAGGCTTTTATCATGAACAGAATCGGGGATTTAGGTTTGTTAATCGGAATCTTCATCTTAGGATATTTGTTCTCGACTGTCGATTTCCTAGATCTTAAAACAGCAATCGCTACTTCAAAAAATCTGGATATGTATTGGGTTTCTGCTGCTGCTTTGGCTTTGTTCATCGGAGCTTGCGGTAAATCAGCACAAATTCCATTATACACTTGGTTGCCTGATGCGATGGCGGGTCCTACGCCGGTTTCGGCTTTGATTCACGCTGCGACTATGGTTACTGCCGGTATTTTTATGGTAACTCGTTTGAACTTCTTGTTCGATATTGCTCCGGATGTTCAGAATATTATTGCAATAGTTGGGGCTGTAACAGCCTTAATAGCTGCAACTATCGGATTAGTTCAAAACGATATTAAAAAAGTTTTGGCTTATTCTACAGTTTCTCAGTTAGGATTAATGTTCCTGGCTTTAGGTTTAGGAGCTTATGAAGTAGCTGTTTTCCACGTAATCACTCACGCTTTCTTCAAAGCTTGTTTGTTCTTGGGTTCAGGTTCTGTAATTCACGCTTTGCATGGAGAGCAGGATATGAGAAATATGGGAGGTTTGAAAAAAGTCATGCCTGTTACATTCATTACAATGATGATTTCAACATTGGCTATCTCAGGAATCTTTCCATTCGCAGGATTCTGGTCTAAGGACGAAATCTTGATGGTAGCTTTCGAACACAATAAAGTGCTGTGGATTATCGGTTCTGTTGCTTCTATCATGACCGCTTTCTACATGTTCCGTTTGATGTATTTGACTTTCTTCAAAGAATTCAGAGGAATTGCAGAACAAAAAGCTCATTTGCATGAAAGCCCATCTTTGATAACTTTCCCGTTAATCATTTTAGCTGCTTTGGCAACTGTTGGTGGTTTAATCAATTTGCCGGGAAGCCATTGGTTGAATCATTTTATGGAATCGATTGTTGTTAATAGACACGAAGTTCATGAACTTGGAAGTAATGAATATATGTTGATGGGAATTGCTTTAATTGGAGCTTTTGTTGGTATCGTTTGGGCTTTTGCCAAATACATCAAACAAAATCAGGTTCCGGCAGAAGACACTCAAATTACTGGTTTCTCAAAAGTACTTTACGACAAATACTATGTTGATGAAATTTATATGGCTGTAATCGTAAATCCTATCAATGCGATGTCAAGATTGTTTAGAGATTATTTTGAAACTACACTGTCTGCAATGGTTTTCGGATTGGGATCGACAGCAAACGGTCTTTCTGCAATAGGCAGAAGAGTGCAAAACGGAAATATCGGATTATACTTTCTTGTTTTTGTTTTAGGCGTTTGTGCCATTATTTCTTATTTATTTTTAGCTCAATAATTTTTACATAATGGATGTATCTTACATATTAATTACACTTTTAGTTGGAGCACTTGCAACTTTTCTTTCAGGAGATAAGTTGGCTTCAAAAGTGGCCTTGTTCTTCGGATTGGGTTCATTAGCACTTTCAATCTGTTTGTTAGATTTGTTTAATGGTGGGCAAAACATAGATTTTATTTCGGCTTGGATAGCTCAACCGAATATTTCTTTCGCTTTAAAAGCCGACGGTCTTTCATTGGCAATGCTTTTATTGACTACGGCTTTAACTCCGATTATCATTTATTCTTCTTTTGGGAATGAATTTAAAAATGCTAAATCGTTTTATGCCTTAATCTTATTCATGGCTTTCGCTATGGCGGGAACTTTCCTGGCAGCTGATGGACTTTTGTACTACATTTTCTGGGAATTGTCTTTGATTCCGATTTATTTCATCGCTTTGATCTGGGGTAACGGAGATTTAGAAGACCGCAAGAAAGCAGTTGTTAAATTCTTTATTTACACATTGGCAGGTTCATTGTTCATGTTGACAGCTTTTGTTTATTTGTACACAAAAGCAGGAAGCTTGTTGATTGAGGATTTATACAAACTGAATTTGTCTTGTACAGAACAAACATGGATTTTTGCCGGATTCTTCCTGGCTTACGCTATTAAAATTCCAATTATACCTTTCCACACATGGCAGGCAAAAGTGTACCAATTGGCGCCGACAGCCGGAACCATGTTACTTTCAGGGATCATGTTAAAAATGGGATTGTACAGTGTTATCCGTTGGCAGTTACCAATCGCACCGATGGCCGCAAAATGTGTGATGCCTTGGATGCTTGGTTTGGGAATAGCAGGAGTAATCTACGGTTCAATCTTAGCATTGAGACAAAGAGATCTTAAAAAACTATTGGCTTATTCTTCATTGGCTCACGTTGGTTTGATTGCTGCCGGAGCTTATACACTTACTTTAGACGGATTGAGAGGTGCGGTTATGCAAATGATTGCTCACGGATTTGTAGTAGTAGGTTTGTTCTTCGCTGCTGAAATTATTTACAGACGTTATGAGACAAGAATTATCTCAGAAATGGGAGGCATCAGAACGCAATCTCCAAAATTCACTTCCATGTTTATGATTTTGGTATTGGCTTCTGTGGCTTTGCCAACGACATTCAACTTCATTGGTGAATTTACAGTATTGTATGCGCTTTCTCAGGTTCAAATGACTTATGCAATTTTGGGTGGACTTACGATTATCTTAGGAGCTTACTATATGTTGAAAATGTTCCAACACGCTATGTTGGGAGAAACAAACAAGAAACCATTTGCAGATGTGACTTTCAACGAAGGATTGGCTTTAGTGCTTATCATTGCTGTGTTGTTCTTCTTCGGGATGTATCCAAAACCAATCACAGATTTGATTACGCCAAGTCTTCAAGGGATTTTAAATCAAATTAATAGAATTTAAGATTTAGGAATTTGGATTTTATAAAGCTATCATCCTTGACAAATTAATAAAAGAAGCTGACGAGTTGGTAGCGATTTTTTCAGCTGGTATAAAGACAATAAAAGAAAAAAATAATATTAAAAATTAGGACTCAGGAAATAATCATTTAGATTTATGCTCTCTTTTTTTGGAAATCCCAAATCGTAAATCTCAATTCTTAAATCCCAAATCCTAAATCATAAATCAAGATGAATACATTAATAGCTATAATAGGATTAGGTGTTTTATGCCTTTTATTTGAAATCTTAAATTTTAGAAAAGGAATTATTCCTTTTACAATTATCGGTTTATTGGCCGTTTTGGGTCTTAATGTGTCTGAATTCAATTCTCCGATGAGTTACTACAACAACATGATTGTTGTGAGTAAATTTTCAGTTGCTTTCTCAAGTTTATTCATTGTTTTGACAGCTTTTTTGGTTGCTTTGAGCCATGATTTTTACGAAAGCAAACAATCTAAAATCTCCGATTTCGTTGCGATAAAAGTATTTCTTTTGTCGGGAGCGGTTGCAATGGTTTCTTTCGGAAACCTGGCAATGTTTTTCTTGGGAATCGAGATTTTATCGATTTCACTTTACATCCTGGCGGCAAGCGACCGTAAGAGTTTAAAGAGTAACGAAGCGGGAATGAAATATTTCCTTATGGGATCATTTGCTTCAGGAATCCTGTTATTCGGAATCTGTTTGATTTACGGCGCTATGGGAAGTTTCGATATTGTTGAAATAAGCGAAATGTCTCGTTCTGCCGAACTGCCTGTGTGGTTCCCAATCGGGATTACATTACTGACAATCGGTATGCTTTTCAAAGTGGCAGCTGTTCCTTTCCACTTCTGGGCTCCGGATGTTTATGAAGGTTCACCAACTTTGACTACAACTGTAATGAGCACTTTGGCAAAAGTGGTGGCTATGGCTACCTTGTTCAAATTATTGACTGTATTGAATGCCGATATGAGTTATAATTTCGAAATCGTAATCGTGGTATTGTCGATTGCGTCTATGACCGTTGGAAACATCATGGCATTGAGACAGGCAAATGTGAAACGTATGTTGGCTTTCTCAGGTATCTCTCATGCAGGTTTTATGCTGATGGCTTTGTTGAGTCTTTCTACTGCGGGTAGTAATTTATTGTACTACACAACAGCTTACGCTCTTGCAGGTATAGCAGCGTTCAGCGTAATTTTATATGCTACTAAAAACAAAGGGAATGAAGATATTGTAAACTTCCACGGATTAGGAAAAACTAATCCGTTATTGGCGGCTATCCTTACAGGGGCTTTGATTTCTATGGCCGGTATTCCGATATTCGCGGGATTCTTTGCCAAATTAGTTTTGTTCAATCAAACTATTCAAGCCGGATGGTTAGTGCTTGTAATCGCTGCGGTAATTAACTCTATCATCAGCGTTGGCTACTACTTCAAGCTGATCTTGGCGATGTACACTAAAGAAGCGAACGAAGTTCCTGCAAAAGTGCCTTTTGTGGTTAATTTGGTTGCGATTTCGGCCATGTTCCTGAATTTGATCATCGGTATTTACCCATCATTTATTTTAGATTTATTGAAATAATTCTTTTTATTATATAAAGTTTCAAAACCGCCAAAGCTTAATGTTTTGGCGGTTTTTTTATTGTTTTGAATTTTATAAAAGAATTGTTTTGCTATCAATAAGAGATTGAACTTAGGAAGAATGATTCCTGCGTATAGTATATTGGTGAAGCATTAGTTTAACTGTGGTTGTATGTTTACAATTTAGTCGTAATTACTTAATTGTTTGATTAAGTTTTGTTAATTCTGGTTTAACTTCATTAAAAGGGCTAGAATATATTTTTGCTTCAAATATGAATGTAAAAAATAAAACAATGAAAAATCAATTATTAAGTTTATTTTATGTTGCTTCGTTAGGTATTGCAGCATTAACAACTTCGTGCTCAGGTAATGAAGATGCTCCGTCAAATCCATCTGCTGAGTCTTACCGAATTTCTTCAAGACAAGTAAAAGTAAGTGGTGAAGACAATATGAGAGATTTAGGAGGGTTTGTTGGAGAGAACAACAAACGCATACTTTACCGTAAATTATACAGATCAGGAGAGTTATCCGGGTTGACAGCTGCTGATAAGGATAGTTTGACAGCAAGAGGAATATTTCAGATTATTGATCTTAGAACTGAATCAGAAAGAAATGAGAAAGCTGACAAAGTTCCAAATGGTATAGCAAATTATCAATTGCCATTGATTGCGGATGTTCCGGGAAGTGCTTCTAGTCAGGCTGCTTTTATGGGACAAATTATTGCGGGAACTATAAATCCATTGGATACTATGATTCCTCTTTACAGCCAAATCGATGAATTGAAAGAAACCAATTGGGAAAAAATCTTTGACTTACTCGAAACAGGGAATGTTACATTATATCATTGTACTGCCGGTAAAGACAGAGCGGGTATGACTACTGCGTTGATACTTTCGTCACTGGGTGTTGATAAAACTACCATTATTAAGGATTTTATGGCTTCAAATGATTATTTGCATGCTTCAAATCAAGCAACAATTAATCAGATAAATTCGCATTATGGTGCAGGAAATGGAGAAAAACTGCTTCCGCTTTTAGGAGTAGAAGAAATTTATATGACTACGTTTTTTGATGCTATAGATGCTAAGTACGGAAGTATGGATAATTTCCTAAAGAAAATTAAAGTTGATAGAGCTAAAATGAAAAAGCTTTATTTAGAAAAATAATTGTGTTGATGTTTTTGATTGCACTAAGGCATGGAATTTATTTTCATGCCTTAGTTTTTTATATGCTTATTAGAGATCTCTGATGTGAAATCAAATAACATTAGCATTAATAAATATTCTTAAGTTTAATCTTTTGGTAGTCTAAAAACAAAAAAGGATGTATAAAAAAACGCCCCGACATAGTCGGGGCGTTTAACCATTCTAGGTAACCAAAAAATAATATATATTAGTCTTCGATTACTGCAACTTGTGCAGCAACTTTACCTTTTCTTCCTTCTTCTTCTTCGTAGCTTACTCTATCACCTTCGCGTAGTTCTTCAGCTCTGATCCCTGAAGCGTGAACGAAGATGTCTTTTCCTGTTTCTTCGTCTGTAATGAATCCGTAACCTTTTGATTCATTGAAAAATTTAACTGTACCTGTGCGCATTGTAATAGTAATAATAATTAATAATTCGTCAAATATAAACTTTAATGCGATACGAAATACTTTTAGAGTTAATAATTTAAGAAAAATTTATTGACTCTCAGTGATTTCGGGCTATTGTACCAGATCTAACTTGATGTGCAATTCGTTCAATTGGGCATCGTCAATAGTCGAAGGTGCATCGATCATCACGTCTCTTCCCGAGTTGTTTTTAGGGAAAGCGATGAAATCTCTGATAGTTTCCTGTCCGCCCAAAATAGCTACCAATCTATCTAATCCGAAAGCCAATCCTCCGTGTGGCGGTGCTCCAAATTGGAAAGCGTCCATAAGGAAACCAAACTGATTGCGAGCCTCTTCTTCGGTAAATCCTAAATATTTAAACATTAACTGTTGTGTTTCTTTGTCGTGGATACGGATAGAACCACCGCCAATTTCGTTTCCATTTAAAACCATATCATAAGCATTGGCACGAACTTTTCCGGGTTCTGTTTCCAACAATGCCATGTCTTCCGGTTTTGGAGATGTAAACGGGTGGTGCATCGCGTGGTAACGATTGCTTTCTTCGTCGAATTCCAACAATGGGAAATCAACTACCCACAAAGGAGCAAACTCATCCGGTTTTCTCAAACCTAAACGGGTTGCCAATTCCATACGAAGTGCCGAAAGCTGAGCACGTGTTTTGTTGGCTGGTCCTGAAAGTACAAGCATCAGATCTCCTGGTTTTGAATTCATTTTTTCTGCCCAAACTCTTAGAACGTCTTGAGAATAAAATTTATCAACCGATGATTTGAAACCTCCATCGGCTTCATATTTACAATAAACCATTCCAGTAGCACCTACTTGCGGACGTTTTACCCAATCAATCAATTCGTCTATTTGCTTTCTGGTGTAATTCGCACAACCTTCAACATTAATACCCACCACTAATTCTGCCGCATCAAAAACAGGGAATCCTTTCGGTTCGAAAGTTCCCCCTTCGGGGGTTAGGGGGCAAAACTCCATCCCGAAACGGATGTCCGGTTTGTCGTTTCCGTATGTTTTCATGGCGTGTTCGTAGGTCATTCTTGGGAATTTATCTACTTCAACACCTTTCAATTCTTTCAATAAATGACGGGTCAAACCTTCAAAAATGTTCAAGACATCTTCCTGATCCACAAAAGCCATTTCGCAATCGATTTGTGTGAACTCCGGCTGGCGGTCGGCACGCAAATCTTCGTCGCGGAAACATTTCACGATTTGGAAATATTTGTCCATTCCCCCAACCATCAACAATTGCTTGAAAGTTTGTGGCGATTGCGGCAAAGCGTAAAACTGTCCTTCGTTCATTCTGCTCGGAACTACGAAATCCCTTGCTCCTTCCGGAGTGGATTTGATTAAGTAAGGAGTTTCCACTTCACAGAAATCCAAATCAGAAAGGTACTTGCGAACTTCCATCGCTACTTTGTGACGGAAAAGCAAGCTGTTCTTTACCGGATTTCTACGAATATCCAGGTAACGGTATTTCATTCTGATGTCTTCACCTCCGTCGGTCTCATCTTCAATTGTGAAAGGCGGAGTCAAGGCAGTATTCAATATGTTTAATTCTGATACTAAAATTTCGATGTCTCCCGTAGGAATGTTCTTGTTTTTGGCTTCACGCTCAATAACAGTTCCTTTTACCTGAATTACGAACTCGCGTCCCAAAGTTTTTGCCAATTCAAAAACTGATTTTTCGGTACGGCTTTCGTCAAAAATCAACTGCGTAATACCGTAACGGTCGCGCAAATCGACCCAATTCATAAATCCTTTGTCGCGTGATTTTTGAACCCATCCCGCAAGGGTAACTTCTGTATTAATATGTGAAGCGTTCAATTCTCCACAGTTATGACTTCTGTACATATTCAAAATTTTAGATTGCAAAAGTAAAACAAAAATCAAATTTATGTTAGAACTCTTTTGTGAATTGAGAAATAAGTTATATTTGGTTTTTTAATAACCAATTTAAACTATGAAAAAAGCATTTTTAATCACTTTAAGCTTGGCTTTATCGGGAACCGGTTTTGCTCAGGCTAAGAAATTTGTAACTCTGAGAGCAGATATTGCTAACAGAAATGGAGATGTGATCTTTATTAAAGAGAACAGAAATATTTTGAAAGAAATCCGTGTCAATAAAGACGGTTTCTTCAAAGATACTTTGAGTGTAAAAAAAGACGGGATGTATATGATGTATGACGGAGTTGAATATACTCAAATGTATTTGAAAAACGGTTATGACCTGAAATTGAAAATGGATGCCAAAAACTTTGACGCATCAATTGTTTATGAAGGGGTAGGAGCGGCAGAGAATAATTATTTGGCCAAATCGACAGTTTTGGAACATGAATATGAACCAACTCTTATGAAGTTGATAACTGCTGATGAAGCCGAATTCAAAAAAGGATTGGAGGCAAAGAAAACGGCCGATTTAAAAAGATTGAAAGCAACAAAGCTTGATCCAAATTTTGTGGCTTTGCAAACCAAGGAAATTGAGGAATCTGCAAAAGGATTAGAGAGTTATTATGCTCAAAAAGCTGCATTAAAGAAACTAAATAATACGACACCTCCTACTTTTAGCTTTGATAATTATAAAGGAGGAACTGCAAAGTTGGAAGATTACAGAGGTAAATATGTTTATATCGATGTTTGGGCTACCTGGTGCGGACCATGTCGAGCGGAGATTCCTCATTTGAAAAAACTGGAAGAGAAATACCACGGTAAAAATATTGAGTTTGTGAGTATTTCTTTTGACAATCCTAAAGATGTGGAGAAATGGAAAAATATGGTAAAAACCAAAGAAATGGGTGGGGAACAATTGATTACCACGGTTGAAACTCACAAAGCAATGAGTTCCTTTTTTCAAATTACCGGTATTCCGCGTTTTATTTTGTTAGATCCAAACGGAAAAGTTGTCAATGCTGATGCGCCAAGACCTTCTGATCCGGATATTAACCAAACAATTGATTCTGTTTTGAATTAATAAAATCTAAAGATTATTTTAATAAGGCTGTCTGGTAAAGACAGCCTTTGTTTTTTATTTAGAATTATTTAAAATAAAATCATTCTGTGTTTTGAATGGATTTGTATATTTGCAAAAATTTTCAATTAACGAGTTTATTATCAGTTTGTTGAATGTTTAATCCAAAAGCAGGAAAGTCTTTATGAACGAGGTGATGAAAACTATAAATGAAATTGTCAAAGTTATTTTTGATAATTTTTCTAATCCGGATAATCGACTTTATTTACTCTATCTGTTTTCTTCCGGCTTCATCGCTTTCTGGGTTTATTTCAAAACCAATCAGAAAAGTTCATTCCTGAAATATATTTTCAATAAGAAAACCTGGTTGAGCAAATCGGCAAAAATTGATTATTCTATTTTGGTTTTTAACAGTATTATTAAAGTAGTTTTGATAGGTCCTTATTTGGCATTTGGGCTTTATCTTGCTTTTTATACCGAAGATTATTTGGCCAGAACTTTTGGTTATGAACGATTTGCAATGGGAGTAACTCAAACGCTTGTCTTTTATACTGTATCTCTAACTTTGCTGAGTGATTTTACTACTTATATCATTCATTATTTGTTGCATCGTATTCCTTTTTTATGGGAATTTCATAAAGTTCACCATTCGGCTACAACGATGAATCCGGTAACTCAATACAGGATTCATCCTGTAGAATTGATTTTGGTAAATGTAAAAGAAACCTTGGTTTTTGGTTTTTTGATGGGGGTTTTCAGTTATCTCTCATCAGGAAGTGTAGAGGCTATCAGTTTTTTAGGAATCAATCTTTTTTCTTTTCTTTTTATGTTTTTGGGAGCCAATTTGCGTCATTCAAGTGTAAAATTGAAATATTTTGACTTTTTGGAATACATATTTATAAGTCCGTATCAACATCAGATTCATCATAGCATTAATCCGGAACATTTTGATAGAAATATGGGTTCAAAACTGGCAATTTGGGATTGGATGTTTGGAACTCTTCTTCGTTCCAGGCAAGTAAATAAAATTATTTTTGGAATCAGTAAAGAAGAGAATCAAAGTCGTAAATATGAATCTTTTAAAAATAATTTATTGCTTCCATTTTATAATATTCTGAAATTGTTTTCAAAAATAAAAACTGTAAACAGCTGAATTTAAACAATTTAATTTTAAGAAATTAAATTGTTTAGAATATTTATAAATAATATTTTGTTTTTTCGAATTCGACTCATACTTTTGCTGCATTATTTTAATTAAATCTAAATAAAGAAATATAATGAAATTCAAAAATGTACTTTTAGCAGCTTTTCCTGTAGTAATGCTGAATCTTGTGTCTTGTTCTAATGATGATACCACAGATGTGGTTACTGAAACATTCAATTATTCTACTCCGGATACTTATACTTTTGAAAGAGAAGGTGTTTCTTCAGTAGATTTTTCCGGTCAAACCAGTCGTTTGTTGATGATGGACGAAATAGGGAATTACATTAAAAACAATGCGACTACAGGAGTGAATGATGAGACGTTGAAAGAAATGTACATGAATATAAATAATCGTTTTTCAGATGCCGGATTGAATGAGTCAGGAAAACAATTAAAAGATAAAACGGCTACATCTTATGATTATTTTAATTTGCAATATGGAGGAGGTTCTTCTACAGAACAGTTAAGTGTTCGTAATTTATTTGAAGTTCAATTTGATAATGCAAAAGCAGCAAGTCAAGGAAATGTTGCTTCTGCTGGAGTTGCAGGATATTATATGGATGGAACCAGCAAACGTCTTTTTGATGCAAATGGTTTGGAACCTCAACAAATTTTCTTGAAAGGAATGATGGGGGCTTGTCTTATGGATCAGGTATTAAACCACTATTTAAGTGTGAATAAACTGAATTCGGCTAAAGAAAACAATACCAATAAAGTTTACGAATCAGGAAAAAAATACACTACTATGGAGCATGCCTGGGATGAAGCTTATGGTTACATCTATGGTGCAGATAATCCAACAGCTGCGACTCCTGTGTTCAAATTTTGGAGTTCTTATATTAATCAGGTAGATGCTGATTCTGATTTTGGAACTTTGAAAGAAGATCTCGAAATGGCTTTTCGTAAAGGTAGAGCGGCCATTACAGCAAACGATTATGCTACCCGTGATAAACAAATTGATGTTATCAAAACTAAATTAGCTTTGGTTTCTGCGGTAAGAGCTGTATTTTACCTTCAGGAAGGAAAAGGGAAATTGACTACAGACAATGGTGCAAAGGCATTCCATGCTTTGTCTGAAGGTTATGGTTTTATCATGTCATTGCGTTATACTAACAAACCCGGTACAAATGCACCTTATTTTTCAAAAACAGAAGTTGATGAAATATTAAATACACTAACAGCCGGAAATAATGGTCTTTGGGATATCGATTACCTTAATGAAAAACTAGATGTTCTGTCTGAAAAAATAGCAACAAGATTCGGGTTTACAGTAGCACAGGCTGCCACAGTTAACTAGTAAAATTAAATAAAAAGCAAGGGAGTTAAAACTTTCTTGCTTTTTGTACTTTTGCCGAAAATTTAATTTGATACAGTTGTTTAATATATCAAAAAAATTAAAACGATTGTATTTGTACATAAAAGCAATAAGATGAAAAAAATAGTTTCCCTTTTAATCATAGTTTTGACGTTGGTGGGATGTACTTCGAACAACAATAATTCTGATAATGCAGCTGATAGTTACGATAGAACTACTCTTTTGACAAATTGGGCCGATAATATTATTATCCCTGCATATACTAATTATCAATCAAAAACTCAGGTATTGGTAGAAAGTACAAATACTTTTACTACTACACCAACAGAGAGCAATCTACAAATTATGAGAGCTTCATGGGCCGAAGCCTATAAAGCTTTTCAGACTGTTATGATGTACAATTTTGGTAAAGCAGAACAAATTTATATAAGGGAAAAAGCGAACACATATCCTACGGACATCGCAGGGATTAATACTAATATTGCTTCGGGAACATATAATTTTGCGTTGCTTTCTCAATTTAGCAAACAAGGTTTTCCTGCATTAGATTATTTAATTAACGGTTTAGGGAATTCGGACGGTGAAATTTTGGAGTTTTATACTACAAATGCTCAAGCTGCAAATTATAAAAAATATATTACCGACTTATCAAACAACTTGAAAAGTACAATTGATTTAGTAGTAACAGATTGGAATTCGGGTTATAGAAACACTTATATCAGTAACAAAGACAATACTACCAGCGGATCAGTAAATGTTACGATTAATAATTTTATAAAATCAATTGAAAAAGATATTCGCGCCGGAAAAGTAGGTATCCCTTGCGGAATCTTTTCGACAGGAACATTATTTCCTGAAAAAGTAGAAGCATATTATAAAAATGATATTTCAAAAGAGTTGTTGAATGTGTCAGTTCAGGCAAATATGGACTTCTTTAACGGGAAGCATTTTGGTAAAACCACTTCGGGAGAAAGTTTAAAATCATATTTGGATCATCTGAATGCAACTAAAAACGGCCAAAAATTAAGCGATATTATTAATAATCAATATTCGTCTATTTTTACTACAAATGATGCGTTGAGCAACAGTTTGTCGCAACAAGTAAATTCAGATAACTCAAAAATGTTGAATTCATACGACTCCTTGCAACAATTGGTAGTATTTACCAAAATCGACATGATGCAGGCATTGAAAATTAATATCGATTACGTTGATAGTGATGGCGATTAATTTTTTTGATTTAAATAATATAAGTTTCAACGCTAGTCCAAAAAAGACTAGCGTTTGATTTAAAAGGTTACCATTACCACCTCAATTTACTTTCTTTGAAACTACCAAAGCAATGAAATTCCAAACTATAGAATCTGAATGTTGCCAAAACATATTGAAGCTTACAAATTTCCTTGTAGTACTCTTTTTATTCTTATCAATTGGAGTTAGGGCACAATATAAAATTACAGGTGTAATTGTTTCTGAAAACGGAAATAAATTGCCGAATGTTGAGATTTACGATAAAGTTTTGGGAGCCAAATATTACTCAAACAACAAAGGTTTTTTTTCAATTCCGGTAAGCAGTTCAGGAAATTATGAGTTGGCTTTTTATAAGGAGAGTTACATCCTTTTAGAAACAACACTTTCTGCCGAAGATAAAAACATCAAGGTTGTTTTAGAAAAAATAAGCAATCTTTCGGAAGTGGTAATTCGTAAGCAAAAAGAGAAAGTTTTTGCTCTCAACAAGATGAAAGACATAGACGAGACGGCGATTTATGCGGGAAAAAAGACAGAGGTAGTTTCTCTTGATAAATTGACAGCAAACAAAGCAACCAATAATGCACGACAAATATTTTCGCAAGTCGCAGGTCTTACCATCAATGAAGGTTCTGATGGAGGATTGCAATTAAGTATTGGAGGTCGCGGTCTTGATCCGAATCGAACTTCAAATTTCAATACACGTCAAAATGGTTACGATATCAGTGCCGACGTTTTGGGATATCCCGAAAGTTATTATGCCACACCAACAGAAGCATTGGAAGAAATTCAGGTGATTCGTGGAGCTGCTTCACTACAATACGGAACTCAGTTTGGCGGATTGGTCAATTTCAAAATCAAATCACCCAGCAAAAAAGCCTTAGAATTTACCACCAGAAATACAGCAGGTTCTTTTGGTTTGTTTACCAATTTTACTTCGCTTAGCGGAACAAACGGAAAGTTTAGCTATTATACTTTTTATAATTACAAAAAGGGAAATGGTTACAGACCGAATTCCGATTTCAACAGCAATAACTATTTCGCAAATTTGAATTATCAGTTTACAGATAAAACTTCTTTGCATTTTGATTACACTTATTTTGATTATTTGGCACAACAAGCCGGAGGTTTGACCGATGTGATGTTTAATGAAAACCCAAGACAAAGTAACAGAAGTAGAAACTGGTTTGAGGTAAATTGGAATCTTTATGCTTTAAGACTGAAACACAAAGTTTCAAAAGATGGAGATTTATCGGTTCAGTTTTTCGGACTTGATGCCAACAGAAAAGCAATTGGCTATCGTTCAAACCGTGTTTCAAGTCCTGATATACCGGGAACGGTGCGAGATTTAATTGTGGGAAATTTTGTCAATTGGGGTGCCGAAACTCGTTTTTTGCAACGATATAAGATTAATGATAATACCAGTGCATTTTTGATTGGAGCCAAATATTATCAATCTAAAAACGGAAGTACGCAAGGTCCCGGAAGCACCGGAAACGATGCAGACTTTAGTTTTAGAAATCAAGAGTTTCCGCATTATCCAAATCAATCAGATTACACTTTTCCAAATCTGAATATTTCTGTTTTTGGTGAAAACATCTTTAAAATAAATGATAAATTATCTATAACACCCGGATTTAGATTCGAAAAAATCAAAACTCAGGCAACTGGTTTCTATAAACAAGTAAATGTTGACTTAGCCGGAAATGTCATTCTTGACCAAACTATCAATGAAGACAATGTAAAAGACAGGCATTTTGTATTGATGGGAGTTGGATTTGGATACAAACCTATACACAAAATAGAGATTTACGGAAATGTTTCTCAAAACTACCGTTCGGTAACTTTCAATGATATAAGAACAGCAAGTCCGAGTCAGGTAATTGACCCGAATATAAGTGATGAGAAAGGTTTTACTTCCGATTTTGGGGTTAGAGGTCAAATAGGAACAAAAATTACTTTTGATGCGAGTGTTTTTGGTTTGTATTATGATGACAAAATTGGAGAATATCAAACCAGAAATCCAAACGGAACGGCTGCTGTAGTGCGTTACCGAAGCAACATTGGTACAGCTGTAACTTACGGTCTTGAAACTATGTTTGATTGGAGCATCAGCAAAACATTCTTTGAAGATCATCAAAATTTCATTTGGAATCTGTTTTCGAATACTGCCGTTACCGGTTCGGAATATCTGAAATCGGATGCGCCGAACATTCAGGGAAATAAGGTAGAATTTGTTCCTTTTTTGAATCTTAAATCAGGAACAGGTTTGGGATATAAGAATTTTATGACCAGCCTGCAATTGACTTATGTGACTTCTCAATACACAGAAGCCAATAACAGCAAGAGCGATCCAAACGACAATACGTATGGTATTTTTGGAGAAATCCCCACATATTATGTAGCCGATTTTTCGTCTTCTTATAAATGGAAAAGATTTAAGTTGGAAGCCGGTGTGAGTAATTTGGCAAATCACAGTTATTTTACCCGTCGTGCCACAGGTTATCCCGGTCCGGGAATCATTCCTTCTGACGGAAGATCTTTCTATGCAACTCTGGAATTTGTATTCTAAAAAAAATAAAGGCTACCCGTAAAGGTAGCCTTCTTTGTTTATGTCTGAATTCAGGTTTAAAGCAAAGCTGCTTTCAATCCTTCAAAATCCAATATAGTTTGTTCTCCTGAAATCAGGTTTTTCAAAGCATATTTGTTTTCTTCCATTTCTTTTGTTCCCACAATTACTGCAAAAGGAATCTGACGTTTGTCGGCATGCTGAAATTGCTTTCCTACTTTGGCTTTGTCAGGGTACAATTCTACTTTTATTCCGGCGTTTCTCAATTCTTTAATGGCTTTCATTGCATAAAAACATTCTTGCTCTCCAAAGTTAAGGAACAAAGCTCTTGATGATGCAATCACGGTTTCAGGGAAAAGATTCAATTCTTCAATAACCAAATAGATTCGGTCTAAACCAAAAGAGATTCCGACACCGCTCATGTTTTTCAAACCAAAGATTCCGGTCAAATCATCATATCTTCCGCCACCTCCGATAGATCCCATAGAAACCGATTTTGGAGGTGCTACTTCAAAAATAGCTCCCGTATAATAATTCAGCCCTCTTGCCAAAGTGACATCCAAATCTAAAATTGATTTGTTCATACCTAAATTGATCACATTGTCGCAAATAAACTGCAATTCTTCAATTCCTTTCATTCCTTCTTCGGAAGCAGAAAGCAATTGAGAAAGTTTGTTTATTTTTTCAGAAATGCTTCCGTCAAAATTGAACAAGGGCTGTACTTTTTCAATGGCTTCAGGCGAAATTCCTTTTTCAATCATTTCTTTTTTTACACCATCTTCGCCAATTTTATCCAGCTTGTCAAGGGCAACTGTGAAATCAATCAATTTGTCCGAAGCTCCGATAACTTCGGCAATTCCTGATAAAATTTTACGATTATTGATTTTGATGGTTACACCTTCTAACCCCAACTCACTAAAAACCGAATCGTACAATTGTACCAATTCTACTTCCTGCCAAAGTGAAGTAGAACCTACCACATCGGCATCACATTGGTAAAATTCTCTGAAACGTCCTTTTTGCGGACGGTCGGCACGCCAAACGGGTTGTATTTGGTATCTTTTAAATGGAAATTCAATGTCATTTTGGTGTTGAACTACATATCTCGCAAACGGAACAGTTAAGTCATAACGTAAAGCTTTTTCGCAAATGCTAGATGTTAATTTATTACTGTCTTTATTTTGCAAATGAGTTTCATTGGCTTTTGCCAAATAATCACCCGAATTCAGGATTTTAAAAATCAAACGATCGCCTTCTTCTCCATATTTCCCCATTAAGGTTTCTGAGTTTTCAAACGAAGGAGTTTCTATTGGCTGGAAACCGAATTTCTCAAAATTGGTCTTAATTGTATTGATAATATATTGACGTTTTGCGACTTCAACAGGTGAAAAATCTCGGGTTCCTTTTGGAATACTTGGTTTTGCCATTTTTATTGTTGATTTGGGATTTAGGATTTAGGATTTAAAATCCCAATTCGTAAATCGTAATTCATAATTTTGCCCTGCAAATATCATATTTTTAAAACAAAATACGGAATATGCCACAGCAAACTTGTAACAAAAAGTGTAATTTCGTGTCAAAGTAATACCATGCTGAACCTTTTTAAAGAAAATATCCGAATAGCCCTTGGCTCTATAAAATCGCAATTTTTGCGTACCATTCTTACCGTGATGATAATTGCCATTGGTATTACCGCTTTGGTGGGAATCCTAACGGTTATTTCGGCATTGGATAATACATTGTCTTCCAATTTTACTTCTATGGGTTCCAATACTTTTAACCTTAGTCAGTATGAATTTAAAACCCAAAGACACGGCAGGTTGGAACATGAAAAAATTAATCCGATTATTTCTTATGTCGAAGCCAAAAAATTTATTAGTCAGTACGATTATCCGCTAACTCAGTGTTCGCTTTCTTTTACAGCTACTTCAAAAGCCGAAGTTAAATTTGAATCTGAGAAAACAGATCCTGAAATTTCAGTTTTGGGAGTTGATAATTATTTCATAGAAAATGCCGGTTTAGAGACCGCTTTAGGGCGAAATTTTACTCCGTTTGACATTCAGAACAATAATTACGTTTGTGTTTTGGGTTCCGATTTTATGAAAGGATTGTTCAAAAATATTCAGCCTATTGGCAAAACTATTGTCATAAGAGGAGCTAAATTCAAAGTACTTGGAGTGTTGAAAGAAAAAGGTTCCACTTTTGGAAACAATCAGGATTTAAGGGTTTTGATTCCTATTCAGGTGGCGCGTTCCATGTTTTCAATGCCAAATATCAATTATAATCTGAGTGTTTTGGTTGCTAAAAATGAATTGTTGAACGAGGCTATTGATGTCGCTGTCGCAACTATGAGAAAAGTGAGAGAACTCAGCCCGTTGGAAAAAGACAATTTCGGTATTGTGAGAAGTGATGATCTGATAAATAAAATCAGGGATTTAACCAAGTATCTCAACATTGCGGCGATTATGATAAGTATAATTACCATTTTAGGTTCGTCAATTGCCTTGATGAATATTATGATTGTTTCAGTAACCGACAGAACCAGAGAAGTGGGACTTCGTAAATCGTTGGGAGCAAAGAGAACCACTATTGCCTTTCAGTTTTTTATGGAAACCTTGCTTATTGGTCAAATGGGCGGTTTGATTGGGATTTTGCTTGGAGTTTCTATTGGCTACGGAATATCATCGGCTATTGGTTTTGAATTCGCTATTCCCTGGCTTGCTATTATTTGGGCTTTTGGCGTAAGCTTTATTGTAGCAATTGTTTCAGGTTTGTATCCTTCAGTAAAAGCCGCTCGTCTCGATCCGGTGGAATCGTTGCGATATGAATAGGTGTTTTTTATTCAAAATATACTTGCACTGTGTTGACATTCAGTCTGACCTTTAGCCAATTTTTAATTTTTATTCTATTCTGAGTATTTAGATCATTTTTTGAATTGATAATAGCAATCCATGTTTGTTGATTTGATTTCTCGCTATAGAATGTAACATTCTGCAAGGAACATGATTCAATTGATGGATATTGTATTTTCAATTCTTTAAAAATTTGATTTCCAAACGATTTTTGCGTTGTGTAAGAACGTAGCTCGTTTTTAAGTGATATTATTTCGTTTTCTTTTACTTGAAGCGCTTTGCTAAATTCAGAGAATTGCTTGTTGCTTTTTTCGTTTTTCAAATAAGTAAAACCTTCTTTTATTTTAAGGGTTGTTCCTTCAAGTTGGTATTTGTGTAATTGACTTCTTAGTTTTTTAATTTCACTTGAATCGATCGATTGCCCTCCATAAACCAAAGTGATGGTTTGGTTTTTTGGGTTAATGTTTTTCTTTAACAAATAATTATTCGGGAAATTGGCTTCATAGTTAATATATCTTTCTGCTTTTTTGGTGAAATCATTTTGTTTCACCAAATCATAGCCAAAATAAATGCTGGGAACTAAAGTGATAGAGACCATAAAACCAATAATTCTTTGAGCTCTTATTTCGTCTTTTTTTTCAGGTAGATGTGTAAAAGGATATTTCAAAAACCGAGTCGTAAGAACTGTTGCCAAGGCAATAAAAACAGTGTTTATAAGAAATAAATAAAGTGCTCCAAAGAAAAAATACATTTGTAATGTAGCCAATCCATACCCGGCAGTACAAAGAGGTGGCATCAATGCGGTGGCAATGGCAACTCCGGGAATTACATTTCCTTTGAGTTTGCTTGAGATAGCCAAAATTCCGGCAAGCCCTCCAAATAGAGCTATAAGAACGTCGTAAATATTAGGGGAAGTTCTGGCAAGAATCTCCGAATGGGCATCGTTTATAGGTGAAAGTAAGAAAAACAGGGTAGAAGTTGCTAAACTTACACAGGTGGCAAAAAGAAAAGAAGAGAGCGATTTTTTCAAAATAGTCAGGTCATTTATCGCCATTCCAAAACCCATGCCGGTAATAGGCCCCATTAATGGCGAAACCAACATAGCTCCAATAATTACGGCAGGAGAGTTTACATTGAGTCCTAGCGAAGCTATGAAAATGGCGAAAATCAAAATCCAAAGATTGGTTCCTTTAAATTCAATCCCGCTATGAATATTTTTATAAACTGTTTGAAAATCTTCTCTCTCGTTGCCTAATCTAAATTTTTCTAAAAAAATCATGAATGTAGATTTAAGTATATTGGTTTTTTATTCTAATGTAGGGTTATTTATTTTAAAGCTATCGAATTCGCAACAATAAATCCGCTTGTCCAAGCATTCTGAAAATTGAATCCTCCTGTAATGGCATCGATGTTGGCTATTTCTCCGGCAAAATAAAGGTTTTCAAAGAGTTTGCTTTCCATGGTTTTGAAATTTATTTCTTTTAGATCAATTCCGCCGGCAGTAACAAATTCATCTTTGAAAGTGCTTTTTCCGTTTACCTGAAATTTTGAATTGGTAAGTTGTTGTACAAGATTTTGTAGTTGATTTTTGTTTAAATCAGCCCATTTTACTTCACTTTCAATTCCGGAAGCCAAAACTAAACTTTCCCACAAACGGTTTGGAATATCAAAAGGAGATTTTTTGGAAACCGCTTTTTTAGAATGTTCCTGTTTAAGTTCTTTCAGTATTTTTTCAGCATCTTCTGAATCAACATCATTCAGCCAGTTTACAATTAAAGTAAACTGATAATTTTTGTCGTGTAATGTTCTGGCTCCCCAAGCCGAAAGTTTCAGAATTGCCGGTCCGCTCATTCCCCAGTGAGTAACCAATAATGGTCCTGTCGATTCTAGTTTGGTGTCTTTTATTTTTAAGGAAACCTGAGCCGAAACTCCCGGTAATTCCCTGATTCTTGGATCTTTGATATTAAAAGTAAATAATGACGGTACCGGACTAACAATTGCATGACCAAAAGTTTGCAGCATTTCCCATATTTTAGGATTACTTCCGGTGGCTAAAACCAGTTTTTCGGCCAGGTAAGTTTCGTTTTGGGTTTCAATTTTCCAAAAATTGTCTTTCTGGAAAATAGATTGAACACTTTGTCCGGTTAATACTGAAATTCCTAATTTTTGTGTTGCTTTCAAAAAGCAGTCAATAATGGTTTGTGAAGAGTTAGATACGGGAAACATTCGTCCGTCTTCCTCAATTTTGAGTTCTACTCCATGTTTTTCAAACCATTCTATGGTGTCTCCGGAGCAGAATTGGTGAAAAGGACCTCTTAATTCTTTTTCGCCTCTTGGATAAAATTTGACTAATTCATTTGGTTCAAAGCAGGCGTGGGTTACATTACATCTTCCGCCACCGGAAATACGCACTTTTGTAAGTACTTCTTTTCCGCGTTCCAGAATTGCAATTTTTAGTTTCGGATTTTTCTCTGCAATATTGATTGCTGTAAAAAATCCGGCTGCACCGCCACCAACAATAATCAGGTCGTAATTTTGGTTCATATTCTGTCAGGAAAATCGGTAATAATACCGTTTATTTTAAATGATTTTATTTTTTTAATATCCGATGTTTCGTTGACTGTCCAAGGGAAAATCTGCAATCCTTCGGCTTTTATTTTTTTAGAATTTTCAGCCGAAAGTAATTTGAAATGAGGATTGATGGATTTTGCGTTTATTGATTTTGCAAAAGTAATAGCAGCATCCAAATCGTTTTGTGTAAGTACTCCGATGAAAATATCAGGATTTATTTTGGAAACTTCTTTAAGCAAATTCCAGTCGAAACTCGAAATTTGAAAATGTTCGTAATTCCAGTTTTTATTTGAAATATAATCTTCAATTAAATCCAATACCGGTTTTGTTGCCGTATTTACTTTAAGTTCAATATTGATGAAACACTTTTTGTCAACCAAATCAAAAACTTCTTTCAAAGTAGGAATTTGATGTTCTTTTTCTATTCGAAAATCTTTTAATTCAGAAAGTGAATATTGGCTAATATTTCCTTTCCCGTTGGTCATTCCGTCAAGGGTATTGTTGTGAAAAACCATGATTTCTCCGTCAGAACTTAAATGAACATCGAGTTCAATTCCGTCAACTTTCATCTCAATAGCTTTCCGGAATGAGATTAAAGTATTTTCGGGTTCATAGCCTTTGGCACCACGATGTCCTATAATTAATGATTTATTCATTGTCAAAAAAGATATTTTTGAGTTGAATTTAATAAAAAATCCGAACCGAAGTCCGGATTTTAATTTATAATCCAATATTTTATTTAGCAGTTGCGATAGAAAAGTTCAGTTTTAAATCGGAACCAATTTGAAGTACATTTACCAAATCCTGTACTTGCAAATCGCGAGGAATTCTTACAATTACGGTTTTGTCGTTTCGTTCTGTTGTGATTTTCAGCAGTGATGCTTTCAAATCATTATAACTTACTTCTTGTTTGTCAAGAAAATATCTTTTTTCTTCAGTAACCGATAATGTAATATGGTTCTTTTTGGTTGTTTCTGTTGTTTGTGCTTTTGGCAACATTAACTTAATTACGTTAGGGTTGGCCAAAGTAGAAATAATCAGGAAAAACAACAATAAAAAGAACATGATATCGCTTAAAGAAGCGGTTGGAATTTCTGCGTGAAAACGCTTGTTTCTTTTTAGTGCCATTTTATGGTTCTTGAATAGTGTTAATGACTTCCAGAATTTGTTTTTGTGCTTTTAGTGAAAAATGGTCAATCATCATGTTGAATAAATGGTAAGCCGAATAAGCAACCACTCCCACAACAAGTCCGGCACCACTACTGATCATTTTTTCATATAAACCTCCGGAAATATTCCCGATGCTGATATTTTCGGTTACCGAAATGCTGTAGAAGATCTTGATAACTCCCGAAATTGTTCCGATAAAACCAAGAATAGGAGCGATACCCGAAATTAATCCCAAGTATCCCAATCCTTTTTCCATGTGTGCAATTTCTATGTTGGCAGTTTTTTCCATTACCGATTCGATTTCGTTTATAGGTCTTCCAATAATAGAAATTCCACTTTTCATGATGTGGGCAGAAGAGGTGTTTTCGCGTTCGCAAAGCATTACAGCCTGATCGATTTTTCCTGATTTCAGTTGTAGTTTGACGTCAGCAAGCAGGTTTACGTTTTGTTTGCCCATTTTCTTGATCGTCATATATCGTTCTATGATAACATAAATACAGAAAAATAAAAGCAGAATAATTGGTATAATAAGAACTCCTCCTTTAAGTAAAAACGATAAATAAGAGACGTTTTCAGTTGTAGCGGCATTGGTCGCTATGGTTGCGGTAGTGTTGCCAACAGTGGTGTCGGTTACGACAGCTGCTTGAAAAAGGAAATTTGGAAACATCATAATATAAAGTTATTTCAGTTTTTGTTAAAAATAGACTTGTTTAAACAAGGTTCGCAAAAATAGTTTTTTTTGAATTAAAACGAACTTAAGAAATAGAATAACGTTGTTTTTTTGGAATAAGTATATTTTGGAAATGTATAAAACCCGGAATCAGTATTAGGAGGTGTTAGACAAAGACACGCTAAATATTCGCAGAGTAGTGCAAAGTATTTGTAAATCAGTAGAAAGAGATTGAACTTTTTGTGTCGGAACTTATGGATAATGTTTGTTTTGTGAAATAATCTTTAATAATGTGGAATTCCAGATAAAAATAAAAAACCCGAACAATTTTGTTCGGGTTTTAGTGGTACCTCCAGGAATCGAACCAGGGACACATGGATTTTCAGTCCATTGCTCTACCAACTGAGCTAAGGTACCGTCCTTATTTCGAGTGCAAATATAGAACTGTTTTTTAGAAAACCAAAACATTCTTTACTTCCGTGTGATTATATTTTGATTTTAATTGTCGATTTTTTTGTTAGAGTGTTGAAATTTAAAATATTAAATATTTTTTTGGGTTTAAATTATTTTTAAAATAGTGTAAAATAAAAAACCCGAACAAAGTTGTTCGGGTTTTAGTGGTACCTCCAGTCCCGAAACTTCGGGAGAACCAGGGACATATTTACATTTTTGCTAAGATATCAGTAAGGATATTTGGCTGAGCAATTATTTTTTCAATGAATTTTCGGCTTTTCATTCTTTTGATGAATTGTTCAAGGAATAAAGCATTGTCTCTGTTAATGCAGTTAAATTGCAAGACTAATTTCCAATCGGATGCTATTTTGGTAAACGAATTATTGTATGAGTGCTCGTTGTGTTTTTGTAAGCGTTCTTCTAAATTGTGGGTTTCTCCTATGTAGAATTTATCAGCTGTTTTGCTATAGATTATGTATAAGTAATGCATTTGAAAAGGTTATAAAAATAAAAAACCCGAACAAAGTTGTTCGGGTTTTAGTGGTACCTCCAGTCCCGAAACTTCGGGAGAACCAGGGACATATTTACATTTTTGCTAAGATATCAGTAAGGATATTTGGCTGAGCAATTATTTTTTCAATGAATTTTCGGCTTTTCATTCTTTTGATGAATTGTTCAAGGAATAAAGCATTGTCTCTGTTAATGCAGTTAAATTGCAAGACTAATTTCCAATCGGATGCTATTTTGGTAAAAGAATTATTATATAAGTGCTCGTTGTGTTTTTGTAAGCGTTCTTCTAAATTTTGGGTTTCTCCTATATAGAATTTGTCTGCTGTCTTGCTATAGATTATGTATAAGTAATGCATTTGAAAAGGTTCTAAAAAATAAAAAACCCGAACAAAATTGCTCGGGTTTTAGTGGTACCTCCAGGAATCGAACCAGGGACACATGGATTTTCAGTCCATTGCTCTACCAACTGAGCTAAGGTACCGTCCTTATTTCGAGTGCAAATATAGAGGTGTGTTTTAAATATCCAAAACATTTTATAAGAAAAATGAATTTATATCTTTGTTCAATCAATAAAAAGACCATGATTTTAGCTGTAGATGTAGGGAATACAAGGGTGAAAGCTGCTGTTTTTGAGGGGGCTAAGTCACTTCGGAATTTTTATTTCGAAAGGGAAAAATTTCGAAATAAAATTCAGGATATTTTGGATGAGTATGTAAATATTTCCGATTTAGTTGTGGCTTCGGTAGGAAATATCGATAAAAATGAGTTTTTTATTTTTGAAAACAAAGTGAAAATTCATCAGATTTCAAATCTTGATGCGTTTCCGTTTCAGAATTTGTACAATACTCCGCTTACTTTGGGCGTTGACAGAATGGTGCTTGCTGCGGGTGCGGTTTTGCAGTTTTCTAAAATAAATAGATTGGTGATTGATGCCGGAACCTGTATTACGTATGATTTTATTGATAGTGAAGATAATTATCAGGGAGGAGCTATTTCGCCCGGATTACGACTTCGATATGAATCGCTGCATCATTTTACGGCAAAATTACCGTTATTAGAATTTGAAAATCAGGAAACGTTTATCGGAAAAAGCACGCATGAATCTATTCATTCAGGGGTAATTAATGGGTTTGTTTATGAAATAGACGGATTTATTGAAGAGTATAAGAAGCGTTATCCTGAAATTAAAATAATTTTGACCGGTGGTGATGCGGAATTTTTGGCTAACCGATTAAAAAATACCATATTTGCCAATTCAAATTTTCTTTTGGAAAGTTTGAACCTTTTATATCAATATCAAAAACGACAATGATTAAAAAAATAATAGTAAGTATTTGTTTGCTGTTTTCTCTTACAATGCTGGCACAACAAGGTACTGCATCTCCTTATTCTTATTATGGTGTTGGTGAAATTAAATTTCGCGGAACTTTTGACAATAGGGCAATGGGAGGGTTGAGTATTTTTACTGATAGTACACACGTTAATATTCAGAATCCTGCTTCTACAGCCAGTTTAAAATTGGTCAACTTTACTCTGGGGGGAATGTATGGAACTACAAAATCGGAAACTACTACCGAATCGGGAACCAATAACAGAAGTTCTATCGATTATATTGCCGGAGGAATTCCGATGGGAAGATTTGGAGCCTATTTTGGGGTTTTGCCTTATACAACTGTTGGTTACAATGAACATTTTTATGATTCTACTACTCAAATTGATAAAAAATCTACAGGAATTGGAGGAATTAATAAAGGTTTTTTTGGTTTAGGCTTTAAGATTATTTCTAATTTGAGTGTTGGATTGGATTTCAATTACAATTTTGGAGGAATTTCTACAAAAGATATTGTTTACAAAAATGATGTTCAATACGGTTCCCGAGAATCTAATAATTCAGATATATCAGGTGTTAATTATAATGCAGGTTTGATGTGGAATTCTAAAGTAGGTAAGAATTCGCGACTTTTTGCCAGTTTCAGATACACTCCTCAAAGTGATTTAAAGTCTGAAAACACCAGAAATATTGCAACTGTAAAACCATCTGCTGCTGCCGATCCTCCTGTGGTTGAAAGTCAGGATGTAGTTGTAGAAAATACTACAATGATTTTGCCGAGAAGAATTTCTGCCGGAGCAGGATTTGGAGAAGAAAGAAAATGGCTTATTGGAGCCGAGTTTACGCTTTCTGATTCCGATGGTTTTAGTAACAGATTTAGTGATATTAATGGTTCTTCCTTTAAAACTTCAAGACGCTATATTGTAGGAGGTTATTATATTCCGAAGCATAATTCGTATAATAATTATTTCAAAACTATTACTTATCGTGCCGGTATTCGATATGACTCGGCAGGATTGATTGTAAAAGAGGAACCTATAAATGAAGCGGCGTTTACTCTTGGAGCCGGATTGCCTGTTGGAGGCCGTTTTTCAAATGTGAACGTTGGGCTTGAATTTGGTCAAAGAGGAACTACAAATGTAGGGTTGGTAAAGGAAACCTTTTTTAATTTCATGGTAAGTTTCTCTCTGAACGATCAATGGTTTGCGAAACGAAAATTTAATTAAGGTTTTGAAATCTCTAAGTTTATTCCCGTTTTCTATGAGTTTTAATCAGTATAAAATTTTTCTTTTTGCCGTTGTTGGGTTTCTTACAATAACTTTTGTTGGTTGTGACAGCAATTTTAAAGAAGTTCAAAAAATTAATTTTACTGAATTTACTCCCACCGGTGAAGCGGATTCCCTGACTTTGAAATATACCGATTCCGGAAAAATAAAAGCTATTTTGGTTGCTTCTCGAATGCTTGATTATGGTTCTGTAAAATATCCGTTTACCGAATTTCCGAACGGGGTTTTTGTTACAATTTATGATAATAAGTCTCATAAGACTTTTGTGAGATCTAAATATGCGGTTTCTGTCAAAGGAACCGATTTGATCGATTTGAGAAACAATGTCACTATCACTACAGAACAAGGACAAAGTCTCACAACTTCTCAAATGTATTACGATCAAAAAAACGAATGGTTTTTTACAGATAAAGATTTTATTCTCGCAGATCCGTTGAGAGGCTCTACCTCTGGTCAGGGAATTGATTTCGATAAAAATCTAAAAGTTATAAATTATCAAAAAGTAAGTGGAGTAATAACTCACGATGAATAATAATATAAAATCAAAATCATGAAAATTTTAAAATACATACCTTATGTCTATCTGATTATGGGAGTAATGTTTGTTTACGACGGAATAATTAAATTCAATACAGGCGAAAAATCGTTTTGGTTGAGTTTTCTTTTTGCCGCTGTAGCCATTTTTATGTTCTTTTTCAGAAGAAATTTTAATAAAAAAATGGAAAATCGAAATCAAAAATAGTTCGAAAGAGTAATTGCTGCAATCTTTTAACTTCATTAAGGGTTGATTTTAGCGATTTAATAAAAATTAAAAATAAAAGAGTACAATTGTAAATATTAAATAGATAATTGTATTTTCGCAAGCGTATTTAAAATTAATATATTATAAAATGGCAGTTTTATCAAAAATCAGACAGCGTTCAGGCCTATTATTAGTAGTGATTGGCTTCTGTCTATTCGCATTTATTATCGGCGATTTAGTTCAGGGAAACTTGTTTAATCAATCCTCAAGAAATGTAGGAAGTGTTAACAACAAAGATATTTCTTTTGATGAGTTTAAAGTAAAGGTTGATAATGTTGAAAAAAGTGGCCAGGGTGTTACGCCTACACAAGCGGTAAACCAGGTTTGGGATCAGGAAGTTTCTATTGCATTACTAACTTCAGAATTTGAAAAATTAGGAATCAACGTTGGTGAAATCCAAATTGTTGAAATCTTAAAACAAAGTGAAGATATTGGTCAAAATCCTCAATTCCTTAATGCAGCAGGTGTTTTTGACCTGGCAAAATTCAAAGAATTTTTCAAAGCAAATCCAGAGCAGGCGCAACTTTTGAAAGAAAGAGAAAAATCGGCTGAGTTGAATGCTAAATACCAAATCTATTCTACTTTGGTAAAAGCGGGAGTTTATACTACAAAAAGCGAAGCTAAATTGAAATATGAAATGGAAAACAACAAAGTAAACTTTGATTTTGTTTCTGTTCCTTATTCAAGCGTAAAAGACAGTGATGTTAAAATTTCTGATGAAGAGATTGTAGCATACATGAAGAAAAACGAAAAGAAATTCAAAGCTGACGCTAATAGCGAAATTGAATTCGTTGTTGTTGAAGACAAAGCTTCAGCAGCCGACGAAGCAGATGTTAAGAATGCTGTAAATGCAGCATTAACCGGAAGTGTGGTTTACAATCAGACTACAGGTAAAAATGATACATTACCGGGATTCAAAAATGCAAGAAATATTGCTGATTTTGTAAACTCAAATTCAGATGTTCCTTACGATTCTACTTTTGTATCTAAAAGAGAATTGCCGGCAGAACATGCAGATCAGCTTTTTGCTTTACCAACAGGTGGAATTTACGGTCCATATATGTTCAACGGATATTATGCAGTAAGTAAATCTATGGGCAAACAAGCCGGAGCAACTGCAAAAGCAAGTCATATTCTTTTGGCTTACAAAGGAGCTATGAGAGCAAATCCTGCTGTAACAAGAACTAAAGAAGAAGCTTTGGCAAAAGCCACTGAAATTATGAATCAGGTTCAGGCTAATCCTTCATCTTTCATGATGCTTGCTTTCTCAAATTCTGATGATTCTTCAAAACAACAAGGAGGAGATTTAGGATATTTCTCAAAAGGTCAAATGACTAAAAAATTCAATGATTTTGTTTTCGGTAACCCGATTGGAAAAATTGGTTTGATTGAAACAGAATTTGGTTACCACGTAATTAACATTACAGATAAGCAAGATGCCATTCGTTTGGCTACTATTGCAAGAAAGATTGAGCCATCTCAGGCTACTTCTGATGCAATTTTTATAAAAGCACAACTTATTGAACAAGAAGCTCAGGAAAAAGCTTTGGCAGATGTTGCAAAAGCAAACGGTTTGACCGTAACTCCTTCTGTAAAAGTAAGAGCTATGGACGAAATGATTGGAGGTTTAGGAAACCAAAGACAAATTGTAAAATGGGCTAATGGTAAAGAGGCTAAAATTGGTGAAGTAAAAAGATTTGAAGTTCCAAACGTTGGTCACGTAATTGTGAAATTGAAAAAGCAAAATGCTGAAGGTTTGATGGAAGCTGCCGATGCCAGACCAATGGTAGAAGCTACTTTGAAAAATAAGAAAAAAGCCGAAATGATTATGGCTAAAATGAAAGGTTCTTCATTGGAAGCTATCGCTTCAGCTAACAAAGTTGCGGTTCAGTCTGCTACCGATGTAACTGTTGAAAACGCCGTATTGCCAGGAGTAGGTCAAGAGCAAAGAGTAGTTGGTACTGCATTTGCTATTGGAACAAAAGTTTCAAGCCCAATCGAAGGTATGACTGGAGTTTATGTAGTAAGAGGTAAAAATGTTGTAAAAGCACCTGCTTTGCCGGTTTATACAGACTACATCAACAAGTTGAAATCTCAAAACGCTTCTGCTGCCGGAAGAGTTATTGGAGCATTGAAAATAGATGCTAAAATTGAAGATAAAAGACAATTGTTCTTCTAAGAAACAAATGTTTTATAGAATAAAAAATCCCGAATTAATTCGGGATTTTTTTGTTTTTGACTGAATTCAAAATAATATTTTGGTAGAAATGGTTGCGGTTTTATAAAATCAAATCTTTATAAGCCAAAACTGTTTCGTATCCTTTTCCGTTGAAGTAAGTTGTAGGGTTTTCTTTTGAAATTGCCATTACAAAATCGCCTCCCCAGGCACCAAGACTTTTTACAGTACCATTAAAATCCGGAAAAAGTAGTTCTTTTACTGTTTTTATTTCCAGTAATTGACTGATAATAGTTTCGTGTTTTTTGAGCTCATTAACGAATGTTTCCAAATCATTAGTGGTAATGATTTTGTTTGTAATCGAGCCGATTTCGGGAATTATTTGGTCTAAATCAGCTTTTTTATTTCGATAAGTCGAAATACCTTCTTTACTGTTTTGTTTTTGATTCAAATAAACAAAATAGATGTTTTTGGTAAATTCGGGTTCAAATGAAATTGGAGTTACAATTGTATTTCCGTTTTTCAATTGATACAAAATAGGATTGTTGTTTTGTGCGCAGGCAATATCATAGCCGCTACCTCCAAAACTGTTTTTTAGCAGAGTAAAAGCATCAATTTGCAGCCATTGCGCTATGTTGTTGATTAGGGTAGAAGAAGTGCCTAACCCCCAGTTTCTGGAAAAAGTCAGTTTTGTAGTTACAATATATCCTTCAGTTTTGTTTAAGAAATCAGGGTTTAAGAGAAAGGCTTCGTGCAAAATTTCAATTAAAGTGTTTCTTATCGGTTGATTTTCCTGATGTGTATTGTTTGAAATTTCAGAAAAAAAAAGTTTTGTTTCAAACCAAATACTTCCGTCACTATCAAAACTTTTCCAGTAAATTTCTTTATTAGAGCCTTCTTCTATATGTAAATATTGTCCGAATTTTGTTGGAAGCGCCAATGATTTTGCTCCGTCAAGAACTACATATTCTCCGGTAATTAGCAGCTTTCCGTTGCTGTAAAAAGTTTTCAAAAGCAGGAAATTATAATTTGGTGTATTTTCTGATGTCTTCAATAAATTCAACCACCGAAGCGTGAGTCACCGGATTGGTTTTGAAATGATGTTCAATCATTTTACGTTCTTCTTCGTTAGCTTCAAATTGGTTCAAAATATTGTTCAGGTGCATTTTCATGTGTCCTTCCTGAATTCCGGTAGTTGTAAGCGAACGCAATGCTGCAAAATTTTGAGCCAATCCGGCTACGGCTACAATCTGCATCAGTTCTTGGGAAGAAGGTTTTTCGAGCATTTCTAATGAAAGTTTTACCAATGGATGCAAAGAGGTCAATCCTCCAACAGTTCCTAAAGCTAACGGAATTTCCATCCAGAAAGAAAAAATTCCGTTTTCTATTTTGGCATGTGACAGACTGGAATATTGTCCTGATTTGGAAGCATAAGCGTGAATTCCGGCTTCAACAGCTCTAAAATCGTTTCCGGTTGCCAAAACTACGGCGTCAATTCCGTTCATGATTCCTTTATTATGAGTAACGGCTCTGAAAGGTTCAACTTCTGCAATACGAACTGCCTGAACGAATTTTTCGGCAAACAAATAGGGATTGTCAATTTTTTTGTCTTTTAGTTCTTCTACTTTGCACGAAACTTCGGCTCTCACAATACAATTCGGAACGTAATTAGACAAAATGCTCATTACAATGGTAATGTGTTCTTCGTCTGTAAAATCATCAAAGAATTGGGCTTCAGCTTTCATTGTTTTGGCAAATTGTTCCAGACAAGTATTGATGAAATTGGCTCCCATTGAATCTTTGGTTTCAAAAGTTGCATGCAGTTGAAAGTAATTTTCCATTACATCGGTTTTATCTCTCAACTCGATATTCAGGATTCCGCCACCTCTTTTTTGCATATTTTTAGTAACCGATTCGGTTGCTTCAAAGAGTTTTATTTTTATTGCTTCAAAGAACTTAATTAGTTTAGAAGTATCTCCGTTGTAAATGAAATGAACCTGACCTATTTTTTCGGTATTCAAAACAGTAGCTTTGAAACCTCCTCGGTTAGCCCAGTATTTTGCCGCTTTTGAAGCCGCAGCAACCACTGAACTTTCTTCAATAACCATTGGAATTGTATAAGCTCTTGTATTTATAAGGAAATTGGGAGCTACTCCAAAAGGCAAATAAAAGTTGGTAATTGTGTTTTCTATGAATTCATCGTGAAGTTGCTGTAATTTTTCATCACTATTCCAATAGTTTTTTATCAAATTTACAGCCTGCAAACTGTCAGAAAAATAGGTGTTTGCAATCCAGTTTATTTTCTCTTCTTTAGATAATTTTGAGAATCCTGAAATAGTTGTGCTCATTTTGGTTTTATTAGGCATTGAAATGAATGCAAAGATACGGTTTGGAATTACGAAATACTATAAAAAAATCGACTTGTAATCCATGCTAAATCTTTGAAGTATAAATTTTAATAATAGTTTAATAGTCAAAAGAGGTTGTTAATATAGTATAGAAGTATTTTTATTTATAAATTTGCGCAGGTTTCAATGAAAGTTGAAGTTTAATAAGTAAATAACTTTTAAAAAAATAAAAATGGCTTTAGTAATTACAGATGCTACTTTTGAAGAAGTAGTTTTGAATTCAGACAAACCGGTATTGGTAGATTTTTGGGCGGCTTGGTGTGGGCCATGTAGAATGGTTGGGCCAATCATTGACCAAATCAGCGAAGAATATACTGAAAAAGCAGTAGTAGGGAAAGTTGATGTAGATGCAAACCAGGAATTTGCAGCTAAATACGGAGTAAGAAATATCCCTACTGTTTTGGTTTTCAAAAATGGTGAAGTAGTAGGAAAACACGTTGGTGTTTCTCCAAAACAAACTTATGCAGATTCTATCGAGGCTAATTTGTAATTGTTAGAATTCTAAAATTCAGAAACCCTTTTAAGGCATTGCTTTAAAAGGGTTTTTTATTGTCGAATCTTTTGATAAATTTGGAAGATGAAGATTGAAAATCAAATAGAAAAAATATCCCGTTTTCAGCATTTGGAATTGCTGGCAAATCAGGTTGTGGAAGGATTTATCTCGGGTATGCATAAAAGCCCCTTTCATGGTTTTTCTGCCGAATTTGCAGAACATAAAGTGTATAATACAGGCGAAAGTACCCGAAATATAGATTGGAAGCTTTTTGCCAAAACAGACAGACTTTATACAAAGAGTTATGAGGAAGAAACCAATTTGCGGTGTCATTTGATTATTGATAATTCTTCGTCCATGCATTTTCCTAAGCTTTCATCCGGGCAGCAGTTTTATGAAAACAAAATCGGTTTTTCGGTTTTGGCTTCAGCCGTTTTGATGAATTTGCTCAAAAAGCAGCGGGACGGAGTAGGATTGAGCGTTTTTTCGGACACTTATGAATATTATGCCCCCGAAAAAGGAAGTGATCGTCATCATAGAATGTTGCTCAATACGCTCGAAAATCTTTTGGTAACTAAAAAAGAAAGTAAGCAAACAGATACGGTTACTTTTTTGCATCAAATAGCAGAGAAAATTCATCGGCGTTCCATGATTATTATTTTTACCGATATGTTTCAGCAAGGTGATCAGAAGGAACTTTTTTCGGCATTACAACATTTAAAACACGACAAGCATAAAGTTATTTTATTTCATGTGGTAGATAATGAAACCGAGCTGAATTTTAATTATGATAATGCGCCCAGAAAATTTATTGATGTAGAAACAGGAGAAGAAGTGAATGTTTTTGCCGATAATTTGAAGCAGGAATATGAAAAACAGATGGTAGATTATTTCAAAAAAGTAGAAACAATCTGCATTCAGAACAAAATTAAATACGTTCCGGTTAATGTAAGAGGAGATTTTGAAAAAATAATACTAACGTATTTAACTGAAAAACAAATATTTGGATAGGATTATTTGAATTTGTTTGATTTTTTTTACGAAAACATTTGCAGAAGTCTAAAAGCATTGTATATTTGCAACCGCAATGAAGCACTGGTTTGGTAGTTCAGTTGGTTAGAATACATGCCTGTCACGCAT
>CAZWAF010000001.1:62077-70049 GCA_964631795.1 uncultured Flavobacterium sp.
GCATGGGGTCGCGGGTTCGAGTCCCGTCCAGACCGCCAGTAAAAAGGAAGCCTTTCGAAAGAAAGGCTTTTTTTATGCTAAAAATTAATGTTTGTAATTTCGATTAAAAAGCTATCTTTAAACTCCCAAAATCAAATCATATTTTCTTTGGTTGACTATGAAAAAAATAGTTCTAATTCTGTTTCCGGTTTTATTTATTCTGAATTCCTGTCAATTCTTTGACAAGAGTGCTCCTTCAAAAGAAGAACTTTTGCAAAAAGAATTAAAATCAATCAATTGGAATGTGGTTGATGAATTTCCTTCAGTTTCAGAATGCGAACAAATTGAAGACAAAAAATTACGTCAGCAATGTTTTTTTGAATTTTTGACCCAAACAATTCAAGAGAAATTGTCTAATGATACTTTGATAAAGTTGTATCCAAAACTAGATACATTGGAGGTGAAAGTAACTGTTTTTTCAAATTCAAGGCTGAAATTTGAGTCTCAATTTCCGCAGGATTCGCTGGGAGAATATAATAAGGCAAAAATGGACAGTATTCTTTATGTTCGTTTAGTTGGTTTTCCCAAAATAAATCCGGCCATCAAACGCGGACTTCCGGTTAAAACCGAATTTGTTCTTCCGGTGGTTTTTCAGAAAAAATAAATTATTGTTTGAAAGTTCGGTCTTTCCATGAATAATTTCCAAAAAAAGAATACAAAGCAACTGCACTGCTAAATAACGGATACAATATGGTTCCGGCAATCAGGTAATCAAGTTTTTTGTGCGATAAAAATTTGTTGGTTTTGTATAAAAGAACAAAGTCAGCAATAGTTTTTAGACCCAATAGAATTACCAATTCGTTTATAGAAATACTTCCGAAAAAGACCATAAAACCACCTGATATTAAACTAAGATTACAGCCAAAAACGATTGTTGCTAAAATTTTAGCATCTTGGTTTTGATACGATTTTGTTTTTGAAGCCCAACGAACTCTTTGAAAAAACAGCGATTTCCAATCATCCAAAGGTTTTGTTATCACGATGTTTTTTGAAGATTTTAAATATTCTACCTTTTCAGGGAATTGAGAAATAGCTTTTTGTAATAAGAAAACATCGTCACCGCTGGCGATTTTATTATTTCCTTCAAATCCATTTATTGCTTTAAAAAGCGATTTTGTGTAAGCAAAATTGGCACCATTGCACATAAATGGTTTTTTGATACCAAAACTACCAATGGTAGTTCCTTGCAAACCGGTTAAATCTAATTGTTGAAATTGATGCAGAAAATTGCTTTGAGCATCATAAGTCACAGCTCCGGCAATCATTTCGACTTTATTATTTTGTTGAATAAAATTATCAAGTGCAATCAGCCATTCAGGATGAACAGTACAATCGGCATCGGTTGTGATAATCCATTCCATTCTCGAAAGCGGAATTGCGGTTGCAATAGCATCTTTTTTCGGAGAATTTGAAAATCTTTTGTTCTTAACTATAGAAATAGGTAAAGGTAAATCCGGGATTTTGAAATTATCGGTAGAATCGTCATCAACCAGAATTATTTCGAATAAGGTTGTTGGATATTTTAGTTTTGAAAAACTATCCAAAAGAAAAGGAAGGTTTTTTGCTTCGTTTCTAAACGGAACCACAATTGTAAATCGATTTACAGGATTCAGTTTTTCTGTAGGCTCAAAAGAAGGTTGTAGTTTGAAACCTTTGATTAGCCAAATAATAGCTGCGACATATATAAGTACAAAAAAAGATAGAAGAAAAATCATGCTTGTTTTCTTTGAGTTTTAAAAATCAACACATAGTAACTTCCGATAATTACCGGTAAAACTACATTCAGAAACCACATTGATGTAGCGACAAATATTGTTATCCATTCATTTATTCCCAGTTTTCCAAAGAAAAATACGGCTACACTTCCTTTTACGGCAAAATCTAAAAATTGAAAGGAAGGTAAACTGGAAGCCAAAAAGTAAACAGCAGATATTGTTGCCATCATTAGAAAATAAGGCAATTCGACATCAAATGCCCGAAATAAAAAATAATATTGATGCGAAAAAATAAGATAGCGCGCTATTGCCAAAAGAATGTTTTTTCGGTGAATGTGTTTTGGGATTTCATTGATTTTGTGAATCAATGTTTCTAAAGAATATTTTTTTATTTTAATTTTTTTAAGCGAAAAGAGAATTGAAATAAAAATCAGAAAACCAAAAAATAAATATATAACCGATTTTGGACTAATGATGTTGAAATAGGAATTGAAATACAACAGGCCAAAAAATCCAAAAACTACAGTCAAAATCATTTGAATGCCATTGCAAATCAAATTGAGAAAGACAATTTTTTTGGTTTTTGATTTTTCAAAATAAAGGGCTTTCCCTGCATATTCGCCAATTCCGTTTGGAGTAAAAATTCCGGCTGTAAGTGCTGCAAGAACCTGTTGAGTAGCGTCTTTGACTGAGATTTTGTGGATAGATTCAACCAAATTTTGCCATTTTAAAATTTCGAAATAGCGGTTAAATACACTCAGAGAAAGCAAAAATAAAATTCCCGAAACCGATTTGTTTTTATTGAATTTTTCCTGAAAAAGAATCCAGTCGAGTTTATCGTTATGCGCCAGTTGATTATAGATAAAATAAAAAGCTCCGCCAACAATTAAAAGTTTGCTTGCAACTATCAGGAATTGTTTAGTTTTGTGTCGAATTGAATTCATTGGTGCAAAAGTAGTCAATTTGATAATTTGAAAATGAGACAATTTGAAAATGAAAAACCGTACTTCAAAACTGTTGATTGCAAAACAGTGAATTCTCGATAAAAAAGAATGACCAACGAACGAATTATATTAGGAATCGATCCGGGAACAACCATTATGGGCTTCGGATTGATAAAAGTGATTAACAAAAAAATGGAGTTTTTGCAGTTGAATGAACTGCAATTGTCTAAATACGATAATCATTATCAAAAACTGAAAATCATTTTTGAACGGACTATTGAATTGATTGAAACACACAATCCGGACGAAATTGCGATTGAAGCACCTTTCTTCGGGAAAAACGTGCAGTCGATGCTGAAATTAGGCCGTGCGCAGGGAGTTGCCATGGCAGCCGGACTTTCGAGAGGAATTCCAATAACCGAATATGAACCGAAGAAAATCAAAATGGCCATTACCGGAAACGGAAATGCCAGTAAAGAACAGGTGGCAAAAATGCTTCAACAATTATTGGGATTAAAAGAATTGCCTAAAAACCTAGATTCAACCGATGGATTAGCTGCTGCGGTTTGTCATTTTTTTAATTCCGGAAGAGTGGTGGTCGGGAAAAATTATTCTGGCTGGGATGCTTTTGTGAAACAGAATCAGGATAAGATAGTAAAGTAAGCAGTGTTCAGTATTTAGTGTTCAGTTTAAAAGTGGAATTATGACATTTCAAGATTTATTTGCATATAAGAAATCGTTGAAGATTTTCGAAACGACAAAATCATTTCCAAAAGAGGAAATCTATTCGTTGACAGACCAAATCAGGAGGTCTTCCCGGAGTGTTCCTGTTACCATTGCTGAAGCTTACCGAAAACGAATTTATCCCAACACTTTTATAGCAAATTTGGTTCTAAACAAGAATAGTTGTTTGTAGTTAATCGGACTGAACACTAAAAACTGTAAACTGTAAACTAATTATGAGCGGAATCTACATCCACATACCATTTTGCAAACAGGCTTGCAATTATTGCGATTTTCATTTTTCGACTTCATTGAAGAGAAAAGATGAGATGGTTTTGGCTTTGGCCAAAGAAATTGCAATGCGCAAAGATGAGTTGGGTGATGATGATGTTATAGAAACTATTTATTTCGGAGGCGGAACACCTTCAATTTTAGATATTTCGGATTTAAGATTTCTGATTGATGAAGTCTATGAGAATTACAAAGTTGTTGCTAATCCTGAAATTACAATAGAAGCCAATCCGGATGATTTATCGGAAAGTCGAATAATCGAATTGTCAAATACTCGAATTAATCGTCTAAGTATTGGTATTCAGTCTTTTTTTGAAGAAGATTTACAGCTGATGAATCGGGCTCATGATTCGGAGGAAGCGAAAAAATGTCTGGAAATTGCAGTTCAGTATTTTGATAATATTTCGATAGATCTTATTTACGGCACACCCGGAATGAGTAATGAATGTTGGCTTCAAAATATAAAAACGGCTTTAGATTTGAAAATCCCGCACATCTCCAGTTATGCACTTACGGTTGAACCCAAAACGGCTCTGCATAAATTGATTCAGAAAGGATCCATTCCTCAACCTGACGACGAACAGGCGCACCAACAGTTTTTGATACTTGTTGATACTTTGGAAGCCAATGGTTTTGTTCATTATGAACTGTCTAATTTTGCTAAGGAAAATTATTTTTCCAAAAATAATTCGGCTTACTGGCTTGGGAAAAAATACATCGGAATCGGTCCTTCGGCGCACAGTTATGACGGGAAAAACAGAAGCTGGAATGTTGCCAATAATATTTTGTATATAAAATCGATACAGGATCATAAATTGCCAAGTGAAAATGAAATATTGACTGTTGCCGATAGATATAATGAATATGTGATGACAGGTTTGCGAACTATTTGGGGAGTTTCTTTGGAAAGAATAGAAAAGGAATTCGGATGCGATTATATGAATTACTTGCTTGAAAATGCTCAGAAATATCTGGACGAAGGAAAATTGGAGATTCAGGATAATGTTTTAAAGACGACCCGAAAAGGTAAGTTCTTTAGTGACGGAATTGCATCAGACTTATTTTTTATAAATTTGTTTTAACCGCAAGGAACGCAAAATAAGTATTCTCTTTGTGATGAAAAACGCAAAGTTCGCTAGGCTTTGTGTTCTTTGCGTTTGAATAAAGTAAAAATAAGTAAAGCCCCTTGAGTCCTTTGCAGTTAAAAATAAAATTATGACAGAAAATGAATTGTCAAAAATAGTATTTGATAAGGCTTTGAAAGTTCATCAGATTTTAGGTCCGGGGCTTTTAGAAAATACTTATGAAGAATGTTTATTTTATGAATTAAACAAAACAGGCCTTCTTGTAGAAAGACAAAAAACATTGCCTTTGATTTATGAAGAGATTAGATTGGATGCTGGTTACAGAGTTGATATAATGATTGAAAATAAATTAATTCTGGAATTGAAATCAGTTGAAGCATTAAACAATGTTCATTTCGCACAATTATTAACTTATTTGAAATTGTCAAATTGTAAACTGGGTATGCTGATCAATTTTAATGTAGCATTAATCAAAAATGGTATAAAACGAATAGCAAATAATTTATAAAAGAAGGGCTTTGTATGCTGTGTTGTTTGTTTTTTAACTGTAAGGAATGCAAAGTAAAAGATTTTCTTTGTGGTAAAACGCAATGAGTGCAAAGTTATCAGTTACACTAAAGACGTAAAGCTTTGCGTTCCTTGCGTTAATTGAAGACAAACAAATAAAAAATATTGCGCCCTTTGCGGTTAAAAGAAAAACCGAAAGGTTGTAGGGATTATGTTAAGATTTAAAAGCTTTGCGTGCCTTGCGTTTAATAAAGATAAAGGAAAAAAAACTTAGTGCCCTTTGCGGTTAAAAAAGTATGAAGACTACAATACAACACACCACTCAAACAATATCAGTCGATTTATCACAACCCATCGACATTTCCATTCCGTTAACTAATACAGAAGCCAACCCGATTGCATGGTATTTGGAAAAACCCGTGATTGAGCCTGTGCGTATGGGTGATTGGGTAGGGAAGGTGAGCGAAGGAAGTTCTTCGACCAATTTCAATAACATTTTCTTCAATCCGCACGGGCACGGGACGCATACTGAATGTCTGGGACATATTACCCGCGATTTTTACAGCATCAACCAATGTCTGAAGCAGTTTTTCTTTTTGGCAGAAGTGATTTCGGTAAAACCGAAATTAGAAGGGGATGATTTTGTTATAACCAAAGAACAGATTGTAAGGGCTTTGGATGGAAAATCAACGGAAGCCATCGTAATCCGGACTTTGCCAAACGAAGAGGCTAAGTTGTCTCGAAAATATTCTAATACAAATTGGGCTTATTTAAAAGGTGATGCCGCAGATTTTATTCGTGAAAGTGGAATTCAGCATTTATTAATCGATTTGCCAAGCGTAGATAAGGAACACGATGAAGGAAAACTATTGGCTCACAAAGCATTTTGGAACGTGAAAGATGTAAACGTTTTGAATTCCGATGCGAGAATGAACTGCACGATTACCGAAATGATTTATGTAGCCGATGAAGTTGCCGACGGCAGTTATCTGTTGAATATTCAGATTGCTTCTTTTGAGAATGATGCCAGTCCGAGCAAGCCGGTTTTGTATAAAGTTTTTTAACCCAAAACCAGCAACCAACAATATGAACCTCGAAGATTTTTACAATTATTGTCTCTCGAAAAAAGGAGTGACTGAGCACTTTCCTTTTGATAAAGATACTTTGGTGTTTAAGATGGGAGGAAAAATGTTTGCACTTTCTTCTTTAAGTGGATGGGAAAAAGGAGAGCCTTCTGTAAATCTGAAGTGTGATCCCGAACGTTCTCAGGTTTTACGTGCGGAGTATGAAGCCATTCAGCCGGGTTATCACATGAGTAAAGTACATTGGAATACTGTTGAAGTCAACAAAGATGCTTCGGATAAATTAATCAGGGAATTGATAGACCATTCTTATGATTTGGTTTTTAAAGGACTGACCAAAAAGATTCAACAGGAAATAGGAGGTTAAATCTAAAATTTGCATCAGGAAATATTTTGCAGAGGTTTATAAAGAATACAAAATTCTGGTATCTTATTTTTATTGTTTTAAAAATATAAATATTATTTTAATAAGAAAAACATGATTTATCGTAAACTGTTTGATAGTTGCTGTATTTCGGTAAATTTAGATTAAAAAAGCCTGTTAGGTTTTAAAATCTAACAGGCTTAAATCTAAAAGTTACTTTGTTTTATTTGCTCATTTCGGTAAAATATTTGTAGAACAACGGAATAGTTTCGATTCCTTTCAGGTAATTGAAAATCCCGAAATGCTCATTTGGAGAGTGAATAGCATCACTGTCTAAACCGAAGCCCATCATAATGATTTTTGATTTCAATTCTTTTTCGAACAAAGCTACAATAGGAATACTTCCTCCTGAACGAACCGGAATAGGAGCTACTCCAAAAGTATCGGTATAAGCTTTGGCGGCAGCCTGATATCCGATGCTGGTAATAGGTGTTACGTAACCCTGACCTCCGTGATGAGGTGTTACTTTTACTTTTACAGCGGCAGGAGCAATGCTTTCGAAATGTTTTGTAAATAAGTTGGTGATGTTTTCCCAATCTTGATTCGGAACCAAACGCATAGAGATTTTGGCGAAAGCCTTACTTGCGATTACAGTTTTGGCGCCTTCTCCGGTGTAACCTCCCCAAATTCCGTTCACGTCAAGCGTAGGACGGATAGAGTTTCTTTCGTTTGTTGTATAACCTTTTTCGCCATAAACATCGTTCAGGTCTAAGGCTTTTTTATAGTTTTCTAAACTGAAAGGAGCTTTTGCCATTTCGGCTCTTTCTTCGGCAGATAATTCTTCTACTCCGTCATAGAATCCGGGAATAGTGATGTGATTGTTTTCATCATGAAGTGAAGCAATCATTTTGGTTAATACATTGATCGGATTTGCAACTGCACCACCATATAAACCGGAGTGCAAATCGCGGTTAGGCCCGGTAACTTCCACTTCAACATAGCTCAAACCACGTAAACCTGTAGTGATAGATGGTTGTTGGTTAGAAATCATTCCGGTATCGGAAATCAGAATCACGTCATTTTTAAGTTTTTCCTGATTTCGTTCTACGAACCAGCTTAAACTTGCAGAACCAACTTCTTCCTCACCTTCAATCATGAATTTTACATTACAAGGCAGGTTGTTGGTTTGTACCATATATTCCAATGCTTTTACGTGCATGTA
>CAZWAF010000001.1:70059-95379 GCA_964631795.1 uncultured Flavobacterium sp.
CATCGCAGGCACCGCGGGCAAAAATAGCTCCTTCAGGATGCAATTCGGTAGTTTTGATTACCGGTTCAAACGGAGGCGAAGTCCATAATTCCATCGGGTCGGCCGGTTGCACATCATAATGTCCGTAAACCAAAACAGTAGGAAGCGAAGGATCGATAATCTTTTCTCCGTAAACAATCGGGTAGCCCGGAGTTTCGCAGATTTCAACTAAATCACAGCCGGCTTTCTCCAAACTTGCTTTTACAGCGATTGAAGTGTCGATAACGTCTTGTGAATAGGCAGTATCGGCACTTACCGAAGGAATTTTCAATAGATCAATCAGTTCGTTGATAAAACGATCTTTGTGTTGTTGAACGTACGATTTTATAGTATCCATTTTTGTAGTTTTATTTTGTGGTGCTAAAAGTACAAAAAAGAATTTTCCTGAGGTTGCAGGTTAAATGTTTTTGAAAATTTAAAGTCTTACTGTTTTCTTACAAATGGTATAATTTATCAGATTGCTCCTTGTTTGTTAATGGTTTTGTTCTGATTGTATATGTTGTGGATGCGGAATTTAAAATATTTTGACTTTATAACTGATTGTTTATGAGAGATTGGTAAATATTTGTAAAAGTTTTTTTTGAAAATTCTTGCGAAATAGAAAAACGTGCTTATATTTGCAGCACAATTAAGCGGATATGGCGAAATTGGTAGACGTGCCAGACTTAGGATCTGGTGCCGCAAGGCGTGTAGGTTCGAGTCCTATTATCCGCACAAAAGGCTTCTCAATCGAGAAGCCTTTTTTTATGCCTTGGTTTTATTGTAATCTTGTATTGAAAATGTTGTTTTCAATACAATCTAAAAACGTATAAGTCTTATAAAAAATGAAAAGAATTACTTTACTATTGGTATTCGGACTATTATTCGCAAGTTGTGCTTCTGATGATAAACCATCGGAAGACTCGATTATTTCTTCAAATACATCCATGGGTTTTGTCTTAGACGGGCAAACGCAATATGGTAAGTTTGCCGGTAATCCAACAGCTATTGCAAGAGTGACCTGGACAAAGAATTGGGATGAGGTTTCAAAAAGTTATGATTTTAATATTAATAGTTTTGTGGGAATTAAAAATCCTGATGCTAAAGACAATCATAATGCAGGAGCAGTTTCTATTCATATCAAAACGGCTGATGAAAGTTTAATTGTTGGTAAAACGTATGATGTTGGTTTTGAAAAAGGAGATTTGTTTGATACGGCATTTCCCTTGGTTTATGATGCGAATCTTTGTTATATAGCTACAGATTTATATTACACAGCCAATTCGGTTGTTACAGTAAAGATTACCGGTTTTGACGGAACAATTCTAAATGGAGAGTTTACTATTAATAATTTGAGTAATAGTAATTATGATTACCCGATAAAGCAGTGCAATGGAGTTGATATTCCGGTTCGACTTTTTAATATAACTGACGGTATATTTGTTGCAACAATAGGTAAATAATGAAGCTGTTTTATAATGTTCAATATTAATTATTTTGAAATAGATACAAAAAAAGCCTCTTATTTTTAAAATAAAAGGCTTTTAAGTATTTGTAATAGATCTTAATTCATGCTGAAAACAGCCCCAATATTGAATGTAAACTGATTATTCAGATGTTGGTATTGAAGTTCGTCAGTATTTTTATCGTATTTGGCAATAGGAAAGACACCTTCGGTAAAAATTCCAAAACCGTCAGAGAAGAAGTATCGGGCTCCGATATGACCTCCAAAATTGCGCAAACCAATATTTAAACCCGGATATACATCGAGTTGTTTTACGCCGATAACATCACAAAGATGCGCATTGAACCTTGCTTTGAAATCAATTTTGTCTGTAAATTCAGGTGAGTACAAAGGGTTTTCATCAATACCCATTAGATAACCTCCGGTGAAACCCAATGATATGTTTGGTCCCATTCCAAGGTCATAAGACACTTGAATTCCTGAAGCACCGTCTTGAAAATTTGCTCCGACACTGAATTTGTCATCTCCTTTTCCTTTGAACGCTTGAGCATTTACCAGATTTATGGCAATTAGAAACAAGGCTGTTATGATTTTTTTCATGTTTTTAGGTTTTAAAGTTTTGTCAAAAATAGGAAAATGAATTTGAAATTTAACATTTTTTTGATTTTGACATGAAATTAAGATGTTGTAATTGGTTGTAAATGTTTTTGATGATTTCAGTCGAATATTTACTTGAAATTTCCTTAATAAAAGAAGGGAAATCAATATGCGATTGCTCATCGGCTGCATCAGAAATAGTTCTTATTACAACAAAAGGAATATTATATTCATAACAAACCTGTGCTACTGCTGCTCCTTCCATTTCCACACAGGCAATATTGGGCAATTGTAAGCAAAGATTGTTCTTTTGTTCATTGCTCGAAAAGAACTGATCTCCGCTGGCAATATCTTCAATATATAATTTTGGATGCCTAATGTTGAAATTCTCTAATTCTTTATCTCCAATTGTAGTATGCAAACATTTTTCTTCAAGCAAAGTGTTTATTGCATTGGCCGAAATATTTAAAAGCGAAGAATCACAATCGAAATAGGATTTAGAAAGAAGCGGAATCTCAAATTGTGCCATCAACGGGCGGGCATCCATATCGTGTTGGATAAGCCTTTTTGCCAAAACAATATCGCCAATCTTCAAATTATCCTTAATTGCTCCGGCAACTCCGGTAAAAATCAAATCGGTAATATTGAAATGATGAATAAGAGTAGAAACCGTAGTTGCTGCGGCTACTTTTCCCCAACGAGAAAAAACAACTATTGTGTCAATATCATTTATTTGCCCGGAATAATAGGTGCGTTGACCCATTGAAAACGTCTTACAATTATTCAATAAGGCTACAACTCCGTCTATTTCTTCGGGCATGGCACCCATAATTCCGATGGTTTTCTTCATGTTCGATTCCTATATGTTCGATTCCTTGATAAAAGGCTGAATCTCAATTCCGGCTTTTGCGAATTCAGTTTTGCAATTTTCTAAAGTATCAGAACAAACTGTAGCGAAATCGGCATTCAACGACCAAGGACGAATTGCCAGTTTTATGGCGTTATCGGTCATTTCGCTGACAATTACCACCGGTTCGGGATGTTCTAATACTTTTGGGTTGCTTTTCAAAACATTCAGGATAATATTTTTTGCAACAGAAAGATCGGTATTATAGGAAACAGACAAGATGAGGTCGGCGCGTCGGGTTCCTTCCGAAGAATAATTGATAATATTTCCGTTTGATAATGCTCCGTTCGGGACAAAAATAGTATGGTTGTTTCCGGTGATTAATTTGGTAACAAAAATTTGAATTTCAGAAACAGTTCCAACTACTCCCTGTGCTTCAATAGTATCTCCCACTTTGAAAGGTTTGAATAAAATGATAAGCATACCTCCGGCAAAATTTGAAAGTGAACCTTGCAAAGACAAACCAACTGCCAAACCACCGGCTCCTAAAATGGCTACAAAAGAGGAAGTTTCAATTCCTAATTTTGAAATGAAAGTTACAAATAGTAAAACACGAAGTACCCAAAAAAGAATATCGGCCAAGAATTTGGAAAGTGTGGGTTCCATTTTCTCTTTTAACATTAGGTTTCTTACCAGTCTGTTGATGAGTTTGATGGCATAAGTTCCTATAACAAGGATAAGGATTGCTGAAATCAATTTTGGAGAATAATCAACCAGAATTGAGATAAACTGATTGATGTAAATTTCAATTTTATTCGGATTTAAAGTCATGGTTATATATTTTTTTGAATATAATTTTTGAATTGTAAAATTAGATTTTTTCTGTTAAAAACATTTCCACTTCTTTAAAATTGGTTGTAGGAAGTGAGCATGTTTTATTTTGACATAAAAAGAATTGAGTTTCTTTTTCGGAAAAACGGTTTTTCAGAAAAGGTAAGTTCGATGGTTTTGTGCTTGCTGCCAGAATAAGATTTGAATGAAATGTATTGTTGATCTTTTTGCAATAATCCAAAGCATCATTTCCGGTTATGGCGAGTTGTTTTTCGGTTCCCGAGAAATTCAGGTAAAGTTGCAGCCAGTTTGAAAAAGCCGATGGATAATCGATTCCGGGAATAATTTTTTGAAGCATTTCGGTTGCCACTTTTTCGTAATATGAATTTTGAAAATAAATACTCAATTTAAAAAGATTGTTCGCCATAACCGAATTGGAAGCAGGAATTACGTTGTCTTCTGTTTCAAAATGACGAGTTAAAATAACCGGTTCCAGTTTTGAAGTGAAAGCAAAAAGTTGGCGGTCTTGCTCGTAAAAATGTTCAAAACAATAATCGGTAAGTTGCTTTGCGTTTTGAAGCCAGTTTTCATCCAAAGTCACTTCATAAAGAGCTATAAAACTGTCAATCACAAAACAGTAATCTTCGAGATATCCGTTTATATTGCTTTTTCCATTTTTATGATTGTGGTACAATTTTCCTTCTTCAGCCCAAAGATTATCAACTATGAAATGAGCATTTTTGAGCGCAATTTCAAGATAATCTTTGTTTTGCAAAGCTTTGTAAGCATCGATATATCCTTTGAGCATTATACCATTCCAAGAAGTCAGGCATTTGTCGTCAAGGCGGGGTTTGCTTCTTTTTTCTCTTTCAGTATAAAGAATTTTCTCCCAATTTTCTTTTTTAGATTTTAAATTTTCTAAAGAAATATTGTTGTTGTGCGCAATTTCTTTTAAAGCTGTATTTTGGATTAAAACAAAATTTCCTTCTTCCCAATGACCAAATGGATTGATATTGAAAACAGTAGAAAAAAGTTCAAAATCTTCTTTAATTAATTCTGCTAATTCTGATTTTTTCCAAACATAAAAAGCACCTTCTTCCAAATGTTGGTTTTGGTTCAAACTGTCGGCATCAAGTGCGCAGTAAAAACCACCTTGCGAATTGGTAAATTCTTTGGAAACAAATGAAAGAGTTTTTTCGATAACCTCTTTATACAACGGATTTCGATTTAGTTTATAAGCATCGGCATAAAGGCTGATTAGTTGGCCGTTGTCATAAAGCATTTTCTCAAAATGCGGAACATGCCATTTCATATCGACCGAATAGCGGGAAAAACCACCATCAACAGTATCAAAAAGTCCGCCCCAAGCCATTTTTGTTAAAGTGAGATTTGTGAAATCGAGTAATTTAGTATCATTGTTTTGATGCGCATATTTCAGGAAAAAATGATAATTGTTCGGCATCATGAATTTGGGTGCCCGAGCCATTCCGCCAAATTCCCAATCGAAACTTTTCTTCCATTTAAGAACTAAATCTTTTAGAAATTCGGGTTTAAATTCCGATTTTGTTTCCGGAGTTTCCATGAAACTCAAACTTTTTATTCCCTGATGCAGTTTTTCTGCATATTCAATCATTTTATTTGGATTGGTTTGATACAATTGTTGCAATTGTTCCAAAGTATTTGTCCATTCGTCTTTTTTGAAATAAGTGCCTCCCCAAACCGGACGTCCATCGGGTAAAGCTACCACATTAAGAGGCCAGCCACCGCGATTAGTCATAATTTGAACCGCTTTCATATAAACGGCATCTACTTCGGGACGCTCCTCACGATCTACTTTTATGCTGATAAAATGAGCGTTCATGGTTTGAGCTACCTCTTCGTTTTCAAAACTTTCATGTTCCATAACATGACACCAATGACAGGTAGAATATCCAATACTGATAATAATTAGTTTGTTTTCGGTTTTTGCATCGTTCAAAGTTTGGTTGTTCCAGGGTTTCCAATAAACAGGATTGTTGGCATGCTGAAGTAAGTAAGGACTTGTTTCTTTTGAAAGTTCGTTCATGGTTTTGTTTTTTATGACTATCTGTAAAGCAGAAAAAAAGAACATTAATTTCACAAATATACACAGGTCAATTATGGTTTGTGTAATTAATTCGTGCCAATTCGTAGTTCCGAAGCTTCGGAATGTGTTTATTTTAATTGTGTCTGCACGATAGGAAATTTCGGGAGAACGAATTTACATTAATCTTACTAAATAGTTAATAACCTGAGTTTTATTATTAGATGTTGTTTAATCTATTGAATAGCAGCGTTTTATGGTTTTAAGGTTTTCCTGCAAGGTCTTTTTTTGACCTTGTAGGTATTAAATACACAAAGAACAATACCTACAAGGTTTTTTAAACCTTGCAGGAATCCAAACCACTTTGTAAATCAATTATCTAATAATCGAACTGAGGTTAATAAGAAATTTGCGATAATTCGTGTAATTGGAGTTTGAAAATTAATGCATAAAAAAAGCGTCTCTTTTCAGAAACGCTTTTGAATATTTTAAGCATTCAAAGCTTCAACAACAATATCGTTGTCGTTGAGCATGCTCTTGAGCATATTTTCGATTCCGCTTTTCAGAGTGAAAGTAGAAGAAGGACAGCCGTTGCAAGCACCCTGAAGGATTACCTTAACGAGTTTTTCTTTTTCGTCATACGAATCAAAAAGAATGTTTCCGCCATCGGCAGCTACTGCGGGTTTTACGTATTCTTCCAGAATATTGATGATTTGCTGAGAAGTAGCATCCAGGTTGTCGAAGTTTGAAATTTGTTGTTTTTCGATTTTCGGATTGGCAACAATCAAACTTTCATCAAGAACAGTCCCTCCGTTTTCTATGAATTCTTTGATGAAAGTTCGGACTTCCAGAGTGATTTCATCCCAGGAGTTAAGTTCATATTTAGTTACTGAAACATAGTTCTCGTCAATGAAAACTTCTTTTACAAATGGGAATTTGAATAATTCTCTGGCAAGAGGTGAGCTGGCAGTTTCGTCTATGTTTTTGAATTCAGCAGCTGTTTTGGTTAGCATTCTGCTTACAACAAACTTCAAAACAGAAGGGTTTGGTGTAGTTTCGCCATAAACTGTTGCAGGAGTTTTTTTATGGGTGTTTTCTGTTGGTTTTATAATAATTCCGCCGTTTTTTACAAATTCTTCAATCTGTTCGGCAACAGCATCTTTTACATCATTCCAGTCAACAATGCTAAATCTTTCGATAGCGATAAAATTTCCTGAGATAAAAACCGTTTTGACAAAAGGAAGGTAAAAAAGTTGTTGGGCAAGAGGAGAATTTCCGGCTTCATCTATGTTTTTAAATTCAAAGCTTTCGTTTTTAGTGATGAAATCTGCGAATTCGAATTTTAAAATTGTAGGATTCTGAGTTTCTCTAATTGTTATTGCTGACATTTAATTTGTTTTTTTTGCAAATTTAATGATAATTTTTTCTGCAAATAATTACTTTTGGCACTTTATTAACAAGGAGAAATAGTTGAAGGTTATACTTTTGATCCAAAACGATAAAATTATATGAAGAGGCTAGTGTTTATATTGACTTTTTTACTACTTACTATCACCGGGTTTGCTCAGGCAACTTTGAAGGTTAAGGTAGATGATAATAAACAAAATTATGTACTCGGTAAACGAAGTGTGTATGTTGTAACAGTTACTAATCTGGGGCCGGCAGATGCTACCGGAGTACATGTGGTAGGTGCAATTCCTACAAATGTATGGACTTCTAGCTGGACAGGGCCGAATGGTTCCGGATTGATAAATAAACCTTTGGATTATACTCATTCAGCTGCTTTGAAAAAAGGTGAATCATTGGCGTTTATTTTGAATGTGGATGTTCCTGCAAATTATGAAGCCGATCCTATTACCGGTGCATTAGAGGTAAGTGTTGTTGCAACAACTACAACACCCGGTTCTGCACAGGTTCCAGCAAAAGATTTGAATACTATTGCAACAAATACAGATGTTGTGATAACTTATGAGAAAAGTGATATACATTATGATCCAACAAAGCCAATTACTTATACTGTAAAAATTTCGAATAAAGGGCCTTTGGATGCTACTAATGTAACCGTTGTGAATCCGGTTCCTGCCGGTTATACGGCTTTTGAATGGGAAAAAAATGGTTCGACAGCGGTAGTGGGAGCTATATCTGAAACAATACCGTTGATTCAGGCAGGTGAGATTATTGCCTATGAAATTACAGGTACTGTGCCACCAAAGTTCAATGGAACTTTGACTAATGTTGCCAATGTTATGGTTAATGGTGTTAGTGATGTAAATACAGCAAATAATACGAATATTACAGATGTTAAAACTTTATTGGTGGGTGCCGATGTGGTGGTAACTTGTACTGATAACGTAATTAAATATGGAGCCACTCCGGCCAGCTATACTCTTACTTATGTAGTTACGGTAAAAAATAATGGTCCGGTCGCTGCTACTGATGTTAAGGTAACAGGTTCAATTCCGGCAGGAACTACAGGAACTGTATGGAGAGAAGGAGCTTCTACAATTCCGGCAAATCCATTGATACCAACTTTAAATGTTGGGCAAACCAAAAGTTATACTGTTACAGTTACGGTGCAGTCGGGATATACATCGCCAATTGTTCATACGGTTTCAGTAACTTCGACTACAAACGATCCTTATCCGAACAACAATAGTGTTGTTGATACCGATTATTTTCATACCGATTTAAATAGTTTTGCCGATTTAGTAGTTACTAAAACGGATAATAAGGAGAGGTATTTATTAAATAGTAGTACTATTTATACAATAGTAGTTACAAATTTTGGACCTGCAATTGCTAAAAATGTGGTAGTAACCGACATTATGCCTCTCAATATTGAAAGAATGTATTGGAGTGGTAACGGTAAAAGCGGAGATGGAGATTTAATAGATACTGTTAGTGAATTGAATGTAGGAGAATCTATTGTTTATACTGTGACTATAAGTGTGCCTAATAGTTATGAAGTTAATCTGGGTAATGGAGAAGTTACTAAAGATTTGGTTAATAAAGTAGTTGTTACAAGTGATACACCTGATGAATCTCAGGCTACTATTTCAGATACCAATAGACCAAGTGCCGATTATGTAACTATTGATACCGATAAATATACAGTTGAACAATTGGTGACACAGGTTTTAATTACCGCTCCTTGTGTGAATATAAGTAATTTCACTTCTTCAGAAAAGTGTGGTTTTGGTTACTTTCATCGAAATAATTCCAACTTTCCTATTAAGGAAGGGATGATAATTAGAGGAGGTGATGCAAAAAAGACAGAAGGGAAATGGGATTTTAGTGGAGATAGTGCTATTTTAAATAGTATTTCTACCAGATGTACCTATAAAGATGAAAATAATCCGGGTAAAGATTTAGACTTACAAGCTGCGATTCCGGGTACAAATGTAAAAGATGCTTCTTTTGTGAAGTTTTCATTTGTGGCAGGGAGTGATCGTTTTAGTTTTAGATATTTATTTGCATCAAATGAATATGGTATTTTTCAATGCCAGTATTTTGACCCTTTTGCTTTTTTATTAGAAGATGTTACTCCGGGTTTTCCTAAAACAGCTGCGGTAAATTTAGCTATTGTACCGGGTACTCAAAATACTCCTGTGAGTGTTTTGTCTATACGGGACAACAAGTATAATACTAATTGTTCTTCAGAAAATGTTAATTTTTTCGGTCAGTTCAATGCCGATCCAAAAGTAGTTTCGGCTATTAAAATGACAGGACAAACTAAAGTAATGACAGCATCGGCTACCGGATTGATTCCGGGACATACCTATAGTATTAAAATGGTAATTGGTGACGATAAAGATGCAGCTTATGATGCAACCGTATTCATAGAAGCCGGAAGTTTTGATTTAGGTAATCCCGAGATTCAGGGTACTAATGAGTATTTAGGAATGACTGATTTTCCGTTTTGTGGAGAACCAATGACTATTTTGGCAGGGAAATCAAAACGTTTTGGAGCTACTTATACATGGAAAAAGGATGGGGTAGTTATTCCGGGAGCTGATGATTGGACACTTGTTATAGAATCTGAAGGTTTATATACTGTTGTTGTAAAAGACAATTTTGGCTGTGAACAAAGTGATGATATCAGAATTCAATTGGCTGGTGTTCCGCTTGCTGAGCCAAATACATTGACCGAATGTGGGGTAAGTCAGCCTACATTTGATTTGACATCAAATGAATCTGTAGTATTAGGTAATGAATCTCCATCTGGCTATTTTTTCTATTACTACCATACAGAACAAGATGCGTTGGATTTTGCTCCTGTTACAATTATCGATGAAGAAAATCCAGATGGTACGCTAAAATATGATATAACCAATTATCCCGGAAAAAACGGAGAAAAAATTTGGATGAGAATAATAACTAATTCAGGTTGCATATATGTAAAAAGTTTTGAATTGGCTATTGTTTCCCAAGGTGGTGAGATGAATTATGGAGATGAAGTGTGTCGAAATCTTCCTTCTTATCCGGTAACAAGAACTCCTGATTTTCCGTTGGGAGGAGTGTTTACATCTAGTTCGCCAGATTTAATTGTTAATCCTCAAAGTGGTACTTTAGATACTACCAAGACTCCGCCCGGAAATTATGAAGTTACTTATGTTTTAAGCGTTAATGGATGTTTATTTGAAAAGAAAGCTCCTGTAAAAGTAGTTATGTGTGCAAGTATGCAACCAACTACTCCTGTTTGCCCGGGAGGTGATTTTACTCTTGAAGCTCGGGACGAAGGAACAGAGGTAGAATACAATTGGTACAATAGTGCTGATATTTTGATAGCAACGACCCCGGTGCCTTCTTATAGTGGTATTGCACCTAGTTCGTCCGGAATGTATAAATACAGTGTGGTTGCTACTTATATAGGTGGTGTTTCTCCGGTAAATTCATTGCCAAGTTCTAAGGATTTAGAGGTTCGGGTTGTTCCTGATCCTGTTATTTTGGGAGAAAACCCGACATCTGTTTGTGAGGGATCCAGCAAAACTCTTACATTGAGCGGAGTTGCTCAAGATGGAGTGAAATATCAATGGAGGCTGAATGGAGTTGATATACCGGGTGTTGAAGGTCAGCAGTTTTCTTATGTAATAGATAATGCAACTGCTGCCGATGCCGGAAATTATATCTGTATAGTGAGTCTTTCAGGTTGTTCAAAAACGTCTGAGCCACTGGTTCTTTCTGTAATTTCGGCACCAACAGGTTCTGTTACAACAGGATTGACAGATACTATTTGTGAAGGAGAAGCTACTGATTTGATATTTGCAGGAACTCCCGGTGCTTCTGTTTTTTATAGCGTAAACGGATTAGGTTCTAAGACCGTATTGTTGAATGCTAATAATCAGTCAAAAATTATAAGTACAGGTGCGTTGAAAGAAACTTCGGTTTTCAAAATTTTGAAAGTAGTTGCCGGTGGAAGTGCCGGATGTACAAGTTTCCCTGTTAGTTCTGCTGTGATAACCGTAAATCCATTGCCAAGACCTATTTTGCAATCTAAAGGATATATTTGTGTAGATCCGGTAAATGGAGCTACTATTCGCAACTACAAAATCGATACCCAATTAGATGCTGCTCAATACAGTTTTGTTTGGTTTAAAGAGGATGTTTTATTGGCAGGCGCTTCAGAATCTTTTTATGATGCCGATGCTATAGGAGAATATAAAGTTTTAATTACTGATAAGACAACTAATTGTACAAGATTGTCTATTGTTTTGATTGATAAATCCATTCCGCCTTCTAAAGTGACTGCTGAAGTTCTGACAGAATATTTTGAAGACAATGCAATAGTTGTTATATCTGCAACTCCGGTTGGAGATTATGAATATCAACTGGATAATGGATCATTTCAAAAATCAAATAGGTTTGAAGGGGTTAGTTATGGAAAACATGTCGTAAATGTAAGAGATGCACAGGCGTGTGATGTGTTGTCGGCTAATTTTACGGTGATTAATTTCCCGAGATATTTTACACCTAACGGAGATGGTATAAATGATACTTGGAATATTTCTTCTATTGAAGATGAACCTAACGCAAAAATTTATATATTTGACCGCTTTGGTCAGCTACTTAAACAAATTACTCCTTCTGAAGCTGGTTGGGATGGTTTTTACAACGGAAATCCTATGCCTGCAGACGATTATTGGTTTGTTATTAAGTATTTTGAAAATCAAACTGAAAAAGAATTTAAATCTCATTTTTCATTAAAACGTTAAAACCAATGAATTTTAAAAAAGGATATTTACTGTTAGTACTATTTATAGCTCAATTTTCGTTTTCACAAGATGGGATCGCAGTATATTCAGATTATTTGACAGATAATTATTATTTGATACATCCATCTATGGCGGGGGCAGCCAATTGTGATAAAATCAGATTAACTGCACGTCAGCAGTGGTTTGGTAATGATTTGGCTCCGGCTTTGCAAACGTTAAGTTATAACGGTAGAGTAGGAGAACAGTCTGGAGTTGGATTAATTATGTTTAATGATAGAAATGGTTACCATTCTCAAAAAGGATTGAAAGCAACTTATGCTCATCATATTATGTTTTCTCGAAGTGAAATTGATTTGAATCAGTTATCATTTGGTATCAGTGGAGGATTAGTTCAGACACAATTAGATGAAACTTCTTTTACACAGCCAGATCCGATTGTTGGTGGTATTGTTCAGAAAGATTCCTATTTTAATGTAGATATAGGAGCTTCCTATAACTATTTAGAATTCTATACTCATTTTACAGTAAAGAATCTTTTAAATTCTGCCAGTGATTTATATACAGATATTGAATCGACCAACAGAAGAAAGTATCTTTTGAGTGCCGGTTATGTTATTGGCGATGCTGATAGATTGCAGATTGAGCCTTCTATCTTATTTCAATATACTGAAGCTACTTCCGAAAGTGCATTGGATTTAAACTGTAAACTTTACAAAAATGTTAATTTTGGAAAGTTGTGGGGAGGTTTGTCTTATAGAACCAGTTTTGACGAAGCTTCTTATGTTGTAAATAATAGTGTTCAAACGCAAAGATTGCAATATTTAACTCCTTTGGTAGGTTTGAATTATAACAGATTTGTGGTTGCTTATACTTATTCTCATTTGTTTGGTGATGTAAAATTTGATCAGCAAGGATTTCATCAGATTACGTTAGGTATTAATCTTTTCTGCAAGCGTGATAGATATGACTGTAATTGTCCTGCTATTAACTAAGAATAATAATTTAGGTCTCGATATTCGGGACCTTTTTTATAAAAAATTAATATGCTTATAAAATCTTTAAACGGAAACACTCCTCAAATCCCAGAGGATTGTTATATTTCAGAAAACGCAACTATTATTGGCGACGTTACTTTTGGTGATTCTTGCAGTATTTGGTTTAATGCTGTAGTAAGAGGAGATGTGAATTTTATTAAAATAGGTAATAAAGTAAATATTCAGGATGGAGCTGTTATTCACTGTACTTACCAAAAACATCCTACAATCATCGGAAATAACGTTTCTATTGGACATAATGCTATTGTTCATGGTTGTACAATACATGACAATGTTTTGATTGGAATGGGAGCTATTGTGATGGATAATTGTGTAATAGAAAGTAATTCTATTATTGCAGCTGGTGCAGTGGTAACTCAAAACACCGTTGTTCCTGCGGGAACTATTTTTGCGGGTGCTCCTGCCAAAAAGGTAAAAGATATAGATCAGTCAGATTTTGCCGGTGAAATTGAACGAATTTCTAATAATTATGTAATGTATTCCGGTTGGTATAAGGAATAAAGACGAAAAATCCTTTTTTAAAAATCTTTTTCGATAACAGGAAAATTATTGTTCAGAATATCGTGTAATACTTTTGGGCTTGAATTAGTATAAAAAACACAATTGCCTTGAGTTCCCGAATTGTTGATTCCAACGGTTTCTTCTAATACTTTCTGTGTTTGTTTGGCAACCGCTTCTCCGGAATCAATGATCCTGATATTTTCAGGAAGTATTTTCTTTATTTGTGGAAGAAGATATGGATAATGACTGCATCCAAGTACCAGATAATCGATATTAGCATCGATCATAGGTTTCAGGTAAGATTGCAGTAATTGATTCATTTCGGGGCTATCAATGGCTCCATTTTCAATTAACTGAACCAATCCGTGGCCTATTTGTTCGATAATCTTTGTGTTTTCATATTTTGCAACAGTTGAACTGAATAACTCGCTGCTCAAAGTTCCTTTTGTTGCCAGGATTCCGATAGTTTGTGTTTTTGAATTGGAAGCAGCCGGTTTTATTGCTGGTTCAATTCCTATAAACGGGACATTGTATTTAGAACGCAATTCTTTAATAGAATTTGTAGTAGCTGTATTACAGGCAACCACAATTATTTTGGCTCCCATTTCAAGTAACAATTCTGTGTTTTTTATGCTTAAAGCAGTAATTTCCTCCTTTGATTTTTGACCATAAGGAGCATTTTTGCTGTCGGCAAGATAGATTGTATTTTCATTTGGCAGCAACTGATGAATTTCTTTCCAAATAGAAGTTCCGCCAATGCCTGAATCAAATATACCAATAGGATTGTTGTTGCTTTTCAATGTGCTGTTTTTTTAGGAATGTACTTTATAGATAAACAAATGTAAAAAAAAACTGCTCACAATTTTGGAGCAGTTTTTAAATATATCGAGAGGAATTTTAATTAAAATCCTAATTCTTTTTTAACGTCAAGAGTCAAGTCCGGACCTTCAGCAAGAAGTAAACCTGCTTTGTTCATAACATATTGGTATCCTTTTGCTTTTCCAACTTTAACAATTGCAGCTTTTACTTTGTCTTCAATAGGCTTCATTAAGTCAGCTTCTTTTGTTTGAAGTTCTTTTTGAGCTGTTTGTCCAAATTCCTGGATTCTTCTTTCCATATCCTGGATTTCTTTTTGACGCTCAATATTCATTTTTTCTGAAACAGTTGGTGCTTCTGCTTCATATTTTTTCAATCTCATTTGGTATTCATCACCCATAGTTTTGTAGTCTTTTTGATAAGTTTGACTAAGGGCTTCCAATTGTTTTTGAGCTTCAAGTATTGCAGGCATTTTAGTCATGATTTCGCTTACATCAACATGAGCGATTTTAGACTGTGCAGAAACTAATTGTCCGGCACCAAGAAATAGAATAGTTGCAATTAATAATGATTTTAGGTTTTTCATAAGGATTAAATTAGATATAAATTAATTTTTGTTTTCTTTGTTTTTCTGCATTTCAGCTTCTTTTGCTTTTCTTGCAGCTTCTCTTTCGGCTAAAACTTTAGCTCTTTTTTCTTCTAAAGCTTTTCTTCTCTCTTCAATAGATTCTGTTCCGGTTTTCGGCTTATCTGTTTTTTCAGTATCTACCGTATTTTCGGTTGTCTTTGTTGTTTGAGTCTGCGTTGGATTTACAGAAGCTGGTTTTGCCGTTTCAGGAGTAGAAGTTTTTACAGGTTGCGACTGTTTTGATTTTTTCTCTTCCTCCAGTTGTTTTCTTTTGGCTTCTGCTTTCTGACGTTTGGCTTCAAATAAAGCCTTTCTTTCTTCAAGCATTTTTTCTCTGGCTGCTTTTCTTTCGTCTAATAGTTTTTGTCTTTCTACCAATCCCGGATTTAAATCTTCCTGAATATCTTTTTGTTCTGACGCTTCTTCTTGTTTAATCTCTTTTTTAGACATTTTGCTTCGTCTGCTCGATTTAGTGATCTCTCTAAGTACATGATCGCTAATGTCAAATCTTTTTGCTGCAAAAAGCATTGTCATATCGGAGGTTTTGTCAAATATGAAATCATATTTTCTGGCTTCGGCCAAATCCTGAACAGCATTAAAAATCTGATCCTGAATAGGTTTTACTAATACTTCTTTTTGTACCAATAGTTCGCCGTTTGAGCCAAATTTCTTCTGTTGAAAATCATTCAATTCATTTTCCAGAAAAGTAATTTCTTCTTGTCTTTCCTGAATTAATTCTTTTGTTAAAAGTGAGAATTCAGTTCTTAAAGATTCCTTTAGCTTGGAAATTTCATTCTTTCGGGTTTCAATTTCCTGTTTCCATTTTTGGGCTTTTTGTTCCAACTGAATATTTGCTTCATTATATTCAGGAACATTTTCCAAAATGTATTCCATGTCAATGTATCCTATCCGGATGCCTTTTGCCCCTTGAGCATGTACATTGATTGCTAATGTGCCCGCAAAAATAAATAATATAAAATTTTTTACCATGACTTTAAGTTATTATTAGCAATAAACCTTTTTTAAAATTGTTGCCCAATAATGAAATGGGTTTGCCATCCGTTTGGTTGGGTTTTTCCTTCAGAAGGATCAAATCCATAACCGAAATCAAATCCAAGAAGTCCGAATTGAGGCATAAATACTCTTATACCTGCTCCGGCAGATCTTTGCAATTGAAACGGATTGTATCTTTTTGTTTCGTCAAATCCCGAACCTGCTTCAAGGAATGAAAGTGCATAAATTTTGGCCGCCTGATTTAATGTTATTGGATACCTCAATTCTAATAAAAATTTATTATATATCAAAGCACCATTTTGACTTCCTTTTTTGTCAATCGGTGTCAAAGATTGATTTGGATAACCTCTTAACTGAACTGTTTCTCTTCCGTCCATAGAAAAGGTTTGCATTCCGTCTCCACCTACGTAAAATCTTTCAAAAGGAATGTTTCCTCTATCTTTATTATAGTTTCCTAAAAAAGCAAATTCGCCTAAAGTTCTAAATACCAGTTTTCCATATACTTTGGTGTACCAGTCTCCTCTGAATTTTATTTTATAATATTCAAGCCAGTTGTATTTTTTCTGATCTACTTTGGCTCTGTCGGCAGAAGCTTCAGTATAAGAATCTACTTTTTTGTAAATACCAGATCCTTCGGCTGTTTCTGCCAAATAATCGCCTTCCTGTAGTACGGTTCCATCAGTTGGAGGCAGTACGTTTAGGTTTTTACCGGATTCATATTTAAGTTTATATTCTTCCTGATCTCCCAGAGTAGCATAATTTACTCCGTTTACCATTGAATATGGCAAAGTCAATTTGGCCGAAACAGCAAATTCTGAACCATAAGTAGGGAATATTGGATCTAGTCCTTTATTGTTTCTGGACAAGGCAATTGTGTAAGCCAGGTTTCGGGACTTTCCGTCTCCAAATGAAAATAATCCGGTGTAGTAATTATTTAAGTCATAGAATTGGAAACTCGCACTTTGTGATAATACGAATGAATTATCAGGAACACTAAGCCTTTTTGCAGAACCTACCGACAACGAAATCATGTTGAAGCTTTTGGTTTTGTCAACTTTGAAATTTTGAGAAAAATTGTTTAAGTATTGTTTTGTGTAAGATACAGAAGAATTGAAACTTACCGGTTTTTTTCCGCCAAACCAAGGTTCTGAAAACGACATACTGTAAGTTTGGAAATAAGTACTTCCTTGTAATCTCAACGATACTTTTTGTCCGTCTCCCATAGGAAGCGGGTTGTATGATTCTTTATTGAAAATATTTCTCATGGAGAAATTGTTGAAAGATAACCCCAGAGTTCCTACAAAACCTCCTCCTCCATAACCTCCCTGAAGTTCAATTTGGCTCGAGCCTTTTTCAACTAAATGGTATTCTATGTCAACCGTTCCGGCTGCGGGATCTACATTCTTAAAATCGGGTCTCATTGCCTGAGGGTCAAAATAACCCAATGCACTTAGATCTCTCATGGTTCTCATTAGATCTTCCCTGCTGTATTTTTGTCCCGGTTTGGTTTGCAATTCTCTGTAAATTACGTGGTCGTTGGTTTTATCGTTACCCACCACAGTGATTTTGTTGAAAAAAGCAACCTGTCCTTCATAAATTCTGATTTCAAAATCAATGTTTCCGTTTTCGGTTTTGGTTTCAACCGCATTTACATTTGAGAATAAATAACCATTGTTTTGGTAAAGATTGGTAATATCTACTCCGTCGGGTTTTGTTTTGTCGTTAATTCTTTTTTCAAGTAATACTCCGTTGTAAACATCTCCTTTTCTGATGCCTAATAAATTGTTCAGGTAGTGGTCGCTATAAACCGAATTTCCTAAGAATTTGATTTCTCCAAATCGGTATTGCGTTCCTTCTTCCAGTTTTATTTTAATGGCTATAAGGTTGGTTTCTTTGTTAAAAGCAACCGAATCATATATAATTCGGGCGTCTCTGTAACCTTTTTCTTTGTAGTTTTTAATGATGTTTTCTAAATCTTCTCGGTATTTATCTTTAATGAATTTTGAAGATTTAAAGATGTTGAAAATATACTTTTCTTTAGTGTTTTTCATTGCTGATCTTACCTGAGAATCAGAGAATTTATTGTTTCCTTCAATATCAATGCTTCCTATTTTCACTTTCATTCCCCGATCTATATTGATAAGCATTTTTACTTCGTTTGCTTTTGTAGTATCAGGAATGATGTTTATATTGGTTTTTGTATTGAAAAACCCATTTTTCTTAAACTTATTTTCAGTGTAGTTTTTTGTGGTTGTAATAAGGTTTTCGGTAACAATTTTTCCTTTTTTAAGGTCGTTTTCTTTAATAATTTCTTCTTCTTTTGCTTTTTTTACACCAACAACTTTTACTTCGTTTAGTTTTGGTAATTCTTTAATATCAAGTTCCAGATAAATGCTGTCTCCAACAATTTTATTGACATAAAAATCAATATCGCTAAAAAGTCCCAATTTCCCTAATTTCTTGATGGCAGAGCTGATCTGATCTCCGGGAATAGTAATTTTTTGACCTCTTTCAAGACCGGTAAAAATTACAACTGTTTGAGGGTTGTAAGTAATTTTTCCTGTGACTTTAACGTCGGCCAAGATATAGGTAGTTCCCTGATCATAAGGTACTTTTTCCTGCGCATTAATTTTCGAAATAACACCAATAAATAATAGGGTGAAAAGTATATGAAGGCTTTTGTTTAACACTAAGAAATTATTTAATTTGTTCACTTGTTTTTCCGAATCTTCTTTCTCTTTTTTGATAGCTTACAATTGCCTTATATAAATCTTCTTCTGAAAAATCAGGCCATAAGACATCTGTAAAATATAATTCGGCATAAGCAATTTGCCAAAGCATAAAGTTGCTTATTCTATGTTCGCCGCTGGTTCTTATCAGTAAATCAACATCCGGCAAATCATAGCTGTAAAGATGATTGTTTATAGTCGATTCATTGATTTCATCAATTAAAAGTGAATCGTTTTTTACTTTTTCGCTGATTTTTTTAACCATCGAAATAAGTTCTTCTCTGGAACCATAACTCAAAGCAAGTGTAAGGGTCATCTTGCTGTTGTTTGCCGTTAGAGACATTACTTCGTTTAATGTTTTCTGAGCCGAAGCCGGCAGTTTTTCAATGTTTCCAATACAGTTAAGACGAATATTGTTAGCCTGTAAGGTTGGTATTTCGGCTTTTAGTTGTCTTACCAGAATTTTCATCAGGGTGTCAACTTCCAGTTTTGGACGATTCCAGTTTTCTGTCGAAAAAGCGTAAAGTGTAAGGTGTTTAATACCAATTAAAGCACAGTTTTTTACTATTTTGTTTACAGATTTTGAACCGTTTTCGTGTCCAATGGTTCTTAAGAAGCCTTGTTGTTTTGCCCAACGTCCATTTCCGTCCATGATTATGGCCAGATGATTAGGGACGTTGTCTTTATTTATAGTTTCTAATATGCTCATTTTAGTTAAAACAATAACAGGGTTTGTTTCCAAAGGTATAGGTTAGGGTTGCCCCCGAAAATGTATACCAATCATTATTATCAAGATTACCAAATCGTTGATTTTGGTAAGCATCATTTTTCGGATTACTTCCATCAATATCATCGACAAAAGAATATCTGACTCCCACTTCAAGGGCCAAAACCAATGAAATTGAAATCCTGGATTTAATTCCTACTGCCATAGGGATTGAGAATGAAGAACTACTTTCGTCAATTGTAATTGAATTTCCGTTACGATAAAGCGAATCGTACATGAAATAGTTCAATCCTGTCATAACATAAGGAGTGGTTCTTTTATCTAAATCATCTAATTTGAAATCAAAAAAATTGAATTCTAATCCGAGAGAAAATTCATTTATACTGTTTTCAAACGATAAATTGCGTTTTATTCTGCTTTGCATATCCGATTCACTGTCTTTTGCAGACAAATTAGAATGAATGTAAGATAATCTCCAGGCATGTCTTGTGCTTTGATTCCATTTATACAAAAGTCCGAAAGCCAATTCGTTAGGTTTTATATAATTGGTAGCTCCCACATCCCCAATGAAATTGCTTCCGCCCAAAAAAACACCAAATTCATTGATTTGAGCATTTGCGATGAAAAATGTGAAAAAGCACAAAAACGTTAAAAAAAATCTTTTCATGTTTTGAAAATAGCATGCAAATATAATAATTCTCGTTGCTAATCAATGGTTATTCTCTGAAATGTGTTTATTTTCGAAATACATCTTCAAATGCTAGAATTACCCTGAATACAGATACAAGTCATCTTAACGAAATTTGTAGTGCGATTAGTATAAATGTCTAAAATAAAAGTGTTTTTAGTTTCGTTTGTCTTCTCCCCACATCAATTTGTTTCTTAATGTTTTCAGGAAAGTTTCTCCGGGAATTTCAACCATATTGATTTGGAAATTGGTTTTTTTAATGGTTAAAACCGAATCATTTTCAATTGATGCAATTCTGGAATCCATAGAAACCAAATATTTTCCGCCTCTTCCTGTAACTTTTAGTTTTATTTCGGTTTCATCAGGAATTACCAAAGGTCTGGCGTTTAGATTGTGTGGAGCAATTGGAGTTATCACAAGACTTTTTACATCGGGAGTCAGGATAGGGCCGCCACAACTCATAGAATATCCGGTAGAACCGGTAGGAGTAGCGATGATTAAACCGTCGGCCCAATAAGAATTCAGGAATTCACCATTCAAATGAGTTTCGATTGTAATCATAGAAGTGGTGTCTTTTCGGTTGACCGAAATTTCATTCATGGCAAAATTCATATCCTGAATGTCGGGATTTTCAGGCGAACAGTTAAGGCTGATAAGGGTTCTTTTTGTAATAGTATATTTCTTGTCGATAACAAACTGAAGAAAAGTTGAAATATTTTCTTTTTGAACCATAGCAAGAAAACCCAATCTTCCGGCATTGATTCCCAAAATCGGAATTCCGGAATCTCTTACCAATGTTGTTGCCCGAAGAATAGTCCCGTCTCCGCCAATGCTAATCATCATGTCGAAACTGTCATTGAGTTCGGTGTGTGATGAAAATGTTTTGTAAGTTTTTTTGATTAATTCTTTTTCACGCAATAAATCCAGAAAAAGAGCCTCAATAACCATTTCGACCCCATTATTATTGAAAAAATCAAAAATATCTTTTATAATAGGTTCGGTGCTGTTTTGGTAATATTGACCGTAAATGGCTACCTTCATGATTAAGTGTTTAAATATTTCTTCAGATATTCGGCGCGTTCTTTCAGGCTGGCAATGTAATTGTCTTCCTGATGTTCGGAGACAATATTGTAGTTATATCTTCTGAATGTCTGAATAATGTCGTTGATTGGACCAATGTTTATTTTAATCATGACCTGCGTGGTTTCGATTGTAGCACTGGAAATAAAAAGACCTAAAAGTTTACCGTTATTGCTTTCAATAATCTGAACGATTTGTCCCATAGAAAAATCAATTGTTGGTTTTTCTACTATAATAATATTTCCGCTTTCTTTTAGAAAAGGAGTTTCGTGAAAGAATTTTATGATTTCGGTAATTTCATAATAACCTATATAATTGTTTTTTTCGTCTAAAACCGGTAAAACATCGGTTTGGTTTTTGGCAAAAATTTCTAAAACATCCAGCCAAATCATGGAGGTTCTCACAAAAAAGCCTTCCAAAGTGTAACGATAATGTGCAATTGTTTTGTCGAAATCAAATGTTTCGAGGTCATTGGCAGTAATGCATCCTATGTAAATTCCGTTTTCAACCACCGGGAAATGCGAAAATTGAACTTCTTCAAAAAATCGGCGTACTTCTTCTATGGTTTCCTGACTATCAATAGCTTTGTAATCATGATTGATATAGTCTGTAATTTGTGTCATATAAAATTGGTCTATAATCGATGCAAAATAATCATATTTTAGATTAAAACCGCTTGTTAACTTTGTATTTTTGCAGCAAAATAAAATTCAATTGTTTTTTAAAAACTTTTTGTAATGACAAAATTAAGCGTAAATATCAATAAAATAGCTACTTTACGAAATGCCCGTGGCGGAAATGTGCCCGATTTGTTAAAAGTGGCAAAAGATGTTCAGCAATTCGGTGCTCAGGGCGTTACGATTCATCCAAGGCCGGACGAACGTCATATTCGTTATCAGGATGCGCGCGATTTGAAAGATATTGTTTACACAGAATACAATATTGAGGGAAATCCCGAAGGAAGTTTCGTTGATTTAGTTTTAGAAATAAAACCAACTCAGGTTACTTTGGTTCCCGATGCTGTAGATGCAATTACATCCAATGCGGGTTGGGACACGGTTAAAAATAAAAGTTTTTTGACAGAAATGTGTGCCGAATTCAAAAGAAACGGAATCAGAACTTCAATTTTTGTAGATCCGGTTTTGGCAATGATTGAAGGGGCTGCAAAAGTAGGAACCGACAGAATTGAATTATATACCGAAGAATTTGCACATCAATATGGTCTGGGCAATAAAGCCGGAATTGATCCTTATGTTGCTTCGGCTGTTTTGGCAAATGAATTAGGTTTAGGAATTAATGCAGGGCACGATTTGAGTTTGGATAATATTCAATTCTTTAAACAAAATATCCCGAATTTATTGGAAGTTTCCATTGGTCACGCCTTGATTTGCGAGTCAATCTATTTAGGATTAGACAATGTGGTAAATATGTATTTACAAAAATTAAAATAATTTAAGTTTTCTGATTTTTAGATACAATCTAATTCTTAAATCAGAAATCTAAAATCTTAATTCCTAAATCTAAAATTATAATGCTTTATTCAAAAATAGAAGGACAGGGAAAACCACTTTTGATTATTCATGGTTTTTTAGGAATGTCCGACAATTGGAAAACATTGGGAACTCAGTTTGTCCAAGACGGTTTTCAGGTTCACATGATTGATTTGCGCAATCACGGTAGAAGTTTGCATTCGGAAGAATTCAATTATGAATTGATGGTTCAGGATATATTGGATTATTGTAAAGTAAATAATTTAGACAAAGTAACCATTTTGGGACATTCTATGGGCGGAAAAGTAGCGATGTTGCTGGCTACATTACATTCTGAATTAATTGAAAAATTGATTGTAGCCGATATTGGTCCTAAATATTATGCACCGCATCATCAGGATATTTTAGAAGGATTGAGTTCGGTTGATTTTTCTTTGAAGCCAGGCAGAGCAGAAGTTGAAGCAATTTTGTCTAAATATATTCCCGATTTTGGAACAAGACAGTTTTTGATGAAAAGCTTGTATTGGAAAAATCCGGGAGAATTGGCTTTCCGATTTAATTTAGCTTCGTTTATTTCAAATAGTGATAAAATTGGGGACGCATTGCCTGAAAATGCTGTTTTTGAAAAATCAACTTTATTTTTAAGAGGCGATAAGTCTGATTATATTAAAGACGAAGATTGCGATAATATAAAAAGACAATTTCCGGATTCGGAAATTGTAACAATTTCAAATGCCGGACATTGGCTTCATGCCGAAAATCCGAAAGATTTTTATCAGGCAACTATCAAATTTTTAAACAAAAACTAACATTATGAATATTTTAAAACGAATTTTTTTAACGGCGATTATTGTATTGGTAATCGATTATTTCATGAAAGATATAGAGTTTCAGGCAACAGGTGTTCAATTGGTGTTGAAACCAATTGTTCTTGCAGTGGTTTTGGCTTTGCTCAATGCCGTTGTGAAACCAATTTTGTCGATTTTGGCATTTCCTATTACAATAATGACTTTAGGGCTTTTCTCATTTGTAATTAATCTGTTTATTCTTTGGTTGGCTACAATATTGGTTCCCGAATTTGTAATTCACACTCTGCTCGGAGGATTGATTTTTAGCATTGTTCTTTCGGTAAGTCAGTCAATTGTGTTTATGGTAACAAAAAGTAAATAATAAACACAGGTCAATTGTGTTATAATTCAATCTGGTTCCGAAGTTTCGGGAACTGGATTAAAAAACTTGGTTGGGTTGCAAAAATGTTATAATTTTGCAACCCAATTTTATTATGTAAATTAAAGAAGAAGATGGATATTAAAAGAGTAGCTATAAATGCTGTGAATGAAACCATTGTGATGAATGTTGTTCACATGGATTACAAAGGTCAGATGACTAAGAGATTGAATGAAATGATGCCTATTGCTCAGGTAAAAGGTTTTAGAAAAGGTCAGGTGCCTAGAGATCTTGTTGAAAAACAATACGGAAAAAAAATAAAACAAGAAGAAGTTAAAAAAACAGTTGATTTAGCTTTACAACAATATATTCAATCTGAAAGATTGACCCTTTTGGGAACTCCGCTTCCGGTAGTAAACGATAATTTGGATTGGGATGCTGAAGAATTGACTTTCGAATTTGAAATCGGTTTGGTTCCTAACTTCGAAATTGATCTTGAAGCTAAAAACAACATCGTAAAATATGTAGTTACTGCTGATGATAAATTGATTGACGGACAAGTTGCCCGTATCCAAAAACAATTTGGTACCGCAGTTCCTCAGGAAGTTGTTACTGTTGATTCTGATATCACCGGAACTTTTACAAACGAAACTGTTGGAATAAACAATACAACTACAATCTCTTTGGATCTTTTCAAAGACAAAACTGTTGCTGATAAATTTATCGGTAAAAAAGTGGGTGATGTAGTTGCATTAAACACTAAAGGTTTATTCGAAGACGACCACATGTTGATGGACGTTATGAAAGTAAGCCATGATTTAGTTCACGGATTAGATGTTGAAGTATCGTTCGCTATCGAAGCTATTAACACAGCTGAATTGGCAGAATTGAACCAGGAATTGTTCGATAAATTGTTCGGAGAAGGAAAAGTTTCTTCTGCAGAAGAATTGAAAGCGAAAATCAAGGAAGATGCAGAAACTCAATTCGCTCAACAAGCAGAGCAAAAATTGATGGGTGACGTAAGCGAATTCTTGATCGAAAACACAAAATTCGAATTGCCATCTGAATTCCTTAAAAAATGGTTGCAAACTGTTGGAGAGAAAAAATTGACTCCGGAAGAAGCAGAAGTTGAATACGCAAGATCTGAAAAAGGTTTACGTTTCCAATTGATCGAAGGAAAAGCAATGGCTCAAAGCAACATCCAAATCACATTTGAAGATTTGAAAGCTTTCACATCAAGAGCAATCAGACAACAAATGGCTCAGTTTGGACAAACAAACCCAACTGACGAGGAAGTTCAGGGAATTGTTGCAAGAGTTCTTTCAAACCAAGACGAGGTGAAAAGACTTTCTGAGCAGGTAGTTGCTGAGAAATTATTGGAATTGTTCAAAGA
>CAZWAF010000001.1:95389-115162 GCA_964631795.1 uncultured Flavobacterium sp.
AAAGCAAATCCAACAACTAAAGAAGTTACTTACGAAGAATTTATCGCTGCTTCTTACGGTGAATAATAATTTTGTAAAAAAATAAGTATATTTGAGCGCCACAGGATTTTTCTTTTGGCGCTCTTTTTTTATTGGTTCAGGAATTGTGTTCAAAGTAGAGCAACAATAAACCATAAACTATAAATAACTATAAACTTAAAAAATATGAACTTCGGTAAAGAATTTAAAAAATTTGCTACAAAGCACCAAGGGGTAAACGCAATGTATTACGATAAAATCGTTGGTGCAATGACTCCTACAAATATGACTCCTTATATTATTGAAGAACGTCAGTTAAACATTTCTCAATTGGACGTTTTTTCCCGTCTGATGATGGATCGTATTATATTTCTTGGAACAGGAATTGATGATCAGATTGCAAATATCGTTCAGGCACAGTTATTGTTTCTGGAGAGCACTGACGCTTCAAAAGATATTCAGATCTATTTGAATTCTCCCGGAGGTAGCGTTTACGCAGGTTTGGGAATTTATGATACAATGCAATACATCAAGCCTGATGTGGCTACAATTTGTACAGGTATGGCAGCTTCGATGGGAGCAGTGTTATTATGTGCAGGAGCTGCAGGAAAACGTTCGGCTTTGCCGCATTCAAGAGTTATGATTCACCAACCGTCAGGAGGAGCTCAGGGAGTTGCCAGCGATATGGAAATCAACTTGAGAGAAATGTTGAAATTGAAAGATGAATTATATAAAATCATTTCTCACCATTCAGGACAAACTTTCGAAAGAGTTTATAAAGACAGCGAAAGAGACTACTGGATGATTGCTGAAGAAGCAAAAGAATACGGAATGATTGATGAAGTTTTAGTAAGAGGATAAAAAATAGTATTCAGTTTTTAGTCACAGTTACAGTATTATTGTAACTGTGACTGAAAACCGGGACTGAGAACTGAGAAGAATGGCGAAAGTAGTATTAGAATGTTCGTTTTGCGGAAGGAAAAAACCGGAAACCAATTTATTGATTGCCGGAATCAATGCACATATTTGTGATAAATGTATTGAACAGGCACACGGAATTGTTTTAGAAGAATTAAGATCCCACGGAGGTTCAGGCTTGGTTGGAGATTTGGTTTTGAAGAAACCAAAAGAAATCAGGGCTTTCCTTGATAAATATGTTATCGGTCAGGATCAAACCAAAAAGGTAATGTCAGTAGCGGTTTACAACCACTACAAACGTTTGATGCAACAGCAATTGGACGATGAAGTGGAAATTGAAAAGAGCAACATCATCATGGTGGGTCAAACGGGAACCGGAAAAACATTGGTTGCTAAAACTATTGCGAAAATGTTAGATGTTCCTTTGGCAATTGTTGACGCTACCGTTCTTACAGAAGCAGGTTATGTGGGAGAAGACGTTGAAAGTATTTTGACTCGTTTGCTTCAAGCTGCCGATTATGATGTGGCTAAAGCCGAAAGAGGGATTGTATTTATTGACGAAATAGATAAGATTGCCCGCAAGAGCGATAATCCGTCTATAACACGTGATGTTTCAGGGGAAGGAGTGCAACAGGCTTTATTGAAATTGTTGGAAGGAACAATTGTAAATGTTCCGCCAAAAGGAGGTCGTAAACATCCAGATCAGAAATTTGTTGAAGTAAATACTCAAAATATATTGTTTATTGCGGGTGGTGCTTTTGACGGTATCGAAAGAATTATTTCAAAACGTTTGAATCGTCAGGCTGTTGGTTACAGTACTTCAAAAAATGCTGATAATATCGACAAAGAGAATTTGTTGCAATATATCATCCCTAAAGACATCAAAGATTTTGGATTGATTCCTGAAATCATTGGTCGTTTGCCGGTATTGACGCACATGGATCCTTTGGACAGAGAAACTTTGAGAGCTATCTTGACAGAGCCTAAAAATGCTTTGATAAAGCAATATGTAAAGTTATTTGCAATGGACGATGTAGAATTTACTATAACTGATGAAGCTTTGGGTTTTATAGTTGATAAGGCTTTAGAATATAAATTAGGAGCTCGTGGATTGCGTTCACTTTGTGAAGCAATCCTGACAGATGCCATGTATGATTTGCCAAGTTCTGAAGAGAAAATTTTATCTATCGATAAAGAATATGCAGAGCATACTTTGACTAAGAATTTATTGAAAAGATTGGAAATTGCTTCCTAATCTTTGAGTCTAAAAAAGCAAAAAGGCTTTCAGAATTTCTGAAAGCTTTTTTTACTTTTATAAAGTACGTTTATTTTTTCTTAAATAATCCATCAATCAATTTGCCGGCATTTTTCTTTATTGCTTCCGTTGGAGTTTTCGTTTTTGTAGTGTCGGCTCCTTTTGAAATCAGAAGTTTGTCCAAGGCTTTCGTACCTTGATTAATTAATTTCTCTTTTTGTTGATCTGCTAATTGTCCGGCAAGATTTAGTGCTGCTTTTTGCAAATCGGTGGTGATTTTAGGATTGTCAAAATTTCCGGTCATCATAACATTTACAGGTATGTTTTTCAAAGCTGTGCCGTTGTTTAATTTCGAGGCAAGTTTATTTGCTTCGTTACCCAAATATTTGGCAGGAACATCCAGTTTCATGTTGTAATTCATCACTTGGTCAAAAGTGTGAGTTCCCTGAATAGTGGCGTTAATATCCTGATATTTCATATCAAAAGGTTTAATGTTTACAATGCTGTTTTGGAATGTCATTGAAACATTTACGTTTTTCATATTTAATTTCGATGGATCGATGAATTTCAAACTGTTTGTAAGAACTCCCAAAACTTTGGAGTTTTCAGGTCTTAAAGCTCCTTCTTGAATTTGAACTCCCATATTTCCTGAAAGTGTTTTCATATCAGGAGTCATTTCATAAGCGTCTAAGAAACCGTTAATCTGCATTTTTGTATTTAATTTACCTTCAATTACTCCGGCAATAGGAGCGATTTTTTTCAACATTTCCAATTGCGTAAACGCCTGTTTGATTTCAATTTGGTTCAATCCAAGGTTCATCTTGAAAGAAGGAGTTTTTTCTTTAGTAGAAACATCTCCGTCGGCGGTAATTGTGCCTCCAAAAATGCTGGTTTTAATGTTTTGTAAATCTACTTTCTGATCTCTTACAACCATGCTTCCCGAAGCATTTTTAAGAGCCAAATTGTCATAAAGAATAGTGTTGATTTTAGCATTTACCGTACAGTCAATGAAAGCGGGGATTTTTACCGCTTCTTTTTTAGCTGTAGATTTTGTTTCAGCTGGTTTGTCTGCATTGTCTGTTGTAGTTGCCGGAGCCGATGCAGTCATGAAATCGGCAACTGCAAACTGATTTGAAACCAAGTTGAATTTTCCTTTTAAAACCTGATTTTTGAACATAAACCCGTAGAAATTGTCTAAAGTTCCGGTTAAATCTAAATCTGATTTTCCGGTCGTGGCATTGAATTTTTGCAAAGTAACACGACTTGGATTAAAAGCTATCGCAGCTTGGCTGATAGTCATTATTTTTCCTTTCTCGATTGCATATTTGAATCCTGAAAGACTCATAGTTCCTGCATTTTTGATATTTTGATATTGGGCTGTTTCAACCGATTTCATGTCAAAGTTGGTCGTAACATCGGCTTTCAAAATTCCGGATAATGGAATATCCAGTTTTACAGGATAGGCTTTTGAAAGATTTCCAAGATTGATAGTCCCTTTTAAAGCCGCATCAATCAAAGGATTTACAGTAATGTTCTTTATGTTGGCTTTGGTGTAAAAAACATCCTGGTCAATTTTGAACGATAATCGATCCAAATTCACATAAGTATCATTTATCAATCCGGTTTCATTGATGATTTTTGTGTCAATCACAATGTTTTGAACCGATTTGGGTAAATTAGGGTATTGAAAAGAAGCATTATTCGATGCGATTTCGATATTGAATTTAGGAATAGTAGTTTCGGTTAAATTTCCTTTTGCAAAACCTACTATGGTAAAATCTCCGGAGGTTTTAACTCCTTCCATGCTCGAAGCATAGGCTGCCGGAATCAATCCTAAAAAGTTTTTGAATGAAGAAGTAGGGGTTTTGAACGTTAAATCATAGACTTGTCCTTCTGGTACCATTTGAATAAAACCATCAAACTCTAGTGGCAATTGGTTAATCATTGCCTTGTTTTGTTTGAAACTGTATTTGCTTTTTTCTAAATCGATTCCTAAAACAGCATCAAGACTCAAAGCTACTTTGTTCATGTAGTTTGCTTTGTCCATAGTAAACGAAACTTTGGCCGAAGACTTTGTGTTAAGATCTAATTTTGAAGCAGCAAAATCTCCAACACCCTCGTGATTCAGGCTGTCGATAACCATCTTCATTTTAGAACTTTCATCAAAGTAAGTGATACGGTAGTTTTCAATGCTGTATTCCTTGATTTTAAGAGAAAAAGGTTTGCTTTTTTCTTCTTCTTTCTTTTCTTCCTCTTTTTTCAGAGCAATATCAAAGTTTCCAAGACCATCTTTGTTAAAAATGATATTGACGATTCCGTTTTTGGTAGAAATTTCATCAATATTCATTGATTCGTTTTCTCCTTTGAAAAGTTCTTTGATAGACATTTTTAAATGCAATTCGCCCAAAGAAACCAAAGTATCTCCCTCAAAAGGAGCTTTGTTTATGATAAGTAGTTTTTCTAAAGAAACCGTTGCGTTAGGGAAGTTTTTCAGTAAACTCAAGTCGGCATCGTCAAAACTTACTTTTGCGTTGAGGTTATTGTTGATGGTTTCTTCAATTTTTGCTTTTATCTGATCTTTAAATAAAAAGGGAATAGAAGCTAATGCAATAATTGCGATAAGAATAGTTATTCCTGAGATTTTTAAAATTTTAATAAGCATGGGTTTTGATTTTTAGAATTAACAAAGTTAAACTTTTTAACATAAAAAAAATCTGTTCTAATGTTTTTTCATTAGAACAGATTTTATATTTAAATAGACTTTTTAAAATCTTAATTAATATTTATTTCATAAGGTAAGATAACCTGCATTCCTTTTCTTGAATTTAGTTTTTTTACCTGTTCAAAAATCAGATAAGTTTCTTCTCCCATTTCTTCTTTCATCATTTTTGACGTAGTTTTTGCTAATGGTAAATCAGAAAGTAATTGTTTGATGTTTTTCTTATATTCAGGAAAATCCTGAGTTTTGTAAGTTTTGATTTTTGCCAAAGATGCTGCATATTTTATAGCTTCGTCCATTCCTCCAATCTGATCTACTAATCCGATTTTAAGTGCTTCGTCTCCAGACCAAACTCTTCCTTGGGCAATTGCATCAACCTGAGCTACGGTCATTTTTCGGCCGGTTGCCACACGGTTTACAAAAGTGCTGTAAATTCTTTCGACACCTTCTAAAGTAACTTTTTTGAAATTTTCATCTATAGGTCTGAAAGGACTATAATTTGCAGAATTTGCATGTGTGCTTACAATTTCGCTATTGATTCCCATTTTGTTATTGGTAAGTTGAGTGAAATTTGGCAACATTCCAAAAACTCCAATAGAACCGGTGATTGTATTTGGCTCAGCAAAAATTCTGTTAGCATTGCAGGCAATGTAATATCCGCCCGAAGCCGCATAATTACCCATTGACACTACAATAGGTTTGGTTTTCTTTGTGAGTTCTATTTCTCTCCAGATCAATTCAGAAGTAAGTGCGCTACCTCCAGGGCTGTTAACTCTCAAAACTATTGCTTTGATGTTTTTGTTTTTTCGAGCCTCTTCAAGAGCGCGGCGCATAGAACCTTCTCCTATATAGTTAAAATCACCTTCTCCGTTTTTGATATCTCCCTGAGCATAAATGATTGCAATTTTGTTTTTGCTGTCAACATCCAGAGGCGAATTAACGATACTTCTGGTGTAATCGGTTATTTTTACTGAATTATAATCGTCTTTAGTATCCGTTTTTAATATTTTACGGATGTCATTGTGATATTCGTCTTCATAAGCAATTTTGTCAACTAATCCCTGAGATTTTGCCATATCAGCTGTTCTTGCCAAAAGTCCGTTTGCAATTTCATTGAGTTTTTCAACCGAAATATTTCTGCTTTTAGAAATATCGGCGATTGTAGAATTCCAAATTGAATTCAAAAGCGAGGTCATTTGTTCTCTGTTAGCATCACTCATTTTGCTTTCAAGGAAAGGTTCTACGGCACTTTTGTATTTTCCGTGACGAATCACTTCCATTTTGATACCTGATTTTTCCTGAAAATCTTTGAAATATAATATTTCAGATGCGAAACCTTTGAAATCCAAATCTCCAATAGGATTTATGTATATTTTATTGGCAACAGAATTCAAATAATATTCTTTTTGAGAATAACTATCGGCATAAGAATATATGAATTTTCCGGATTTTTTAAAGTCTTCCAGTTGGTCTCTAAGAGCTTTTCTTTGGGCCATTCCCAGAGAACACTCGTTGTTTAGAATCGAAATTCCTTTGATTTTTTTATCTGTTTTTGCTTTTTTAATGGCTTTAAGTACATCAGAAAGGCCAATATTTTCATTTTCTGAAAAAAGTTCCATCATTGGATCTGAATATTTCCCGATGTAATCATTAGAAACTGCTTTTAAATTCAATTCAATTACGGAGTTTTTCTTAACAGAAATAGTTTCGTCGTCACCAAAAATGACTCCCAGAATTACAATTCCGAAAAAGAAAATCATGATGAAAAGAAACAAGCCTACAATTGTAGATAGTACATTTGATAGAAATTTCATGTGTTTTTATTTTAATAGTTATGCAGATTTTTTAATTTGTAAGAAGATAAAATCATTCGATTTTTTTCTTTTACTGATTTGTTAGTATGAAAAGGAGTTAATTTGTTACAAATTAAGATTTTTTCGTAACATAAATTGTAAAAGAGATTTTTTAAACAGAGAAAGAGAAGTTTTTTGATTCTTATATTTACCCGAACTATTAAAATCTTTCGTTTAATTTGTGCCAAAATTCAGTTATGCAAAATTCAGTAATCCTTTCAATAGGAACCAATAAGGGAGATAAATTAGCAAATATTAAGAATTGTTTTCGGATGATTCAGTCTCAAATAGGAAATGTTATTTTTGTTTCCAATTTGTATTTGTCGCCTTCCTGGGGTTTTGAAAGTGATGATTTCTATAATTGTGCGTTGCTTTTATATACCGATAAAACTGCTGAAAAAGTTTTGGAAGGACTTCAGCAGATTGAAAAAAACTTGGGAAGAACTGAAAAAACAGGAGGCGGTTACGAAGCCCGGACAATTGATATTGATATAGTTGATTTTAACGGACAATTGATAAATATTCATAATCTGACAATTCCGCATCCGCAACTTCATAAACGTCTTTTTGTATTGTTGCCTTTGAAAGATGTTTCTTCAAATTATGTACATCCTGTATTTCAAAAAAATATAGATCAATTGCTTGACGAATGTGAAGATAAAGGTTCTTGTGAGTCAATTTCGGAATTAGAACTACCCGAAAAATAATATTGATTGAATTTTTAATTGTTGAACTGTTTAAACAGTTCAACAATTAAAGATCTTTTTAGTAAGTAAGTTTTTTGAATAAATCCCAAACTACAATTCCGGTACTCACGGCAATGTTCAGGGAATGTTTGGTTCCTAATTGCGGAATTTCAATCGAACCATTACAGGTTTCTACTGCTTTTTGTGAAACACCATACACTTCGTTTCCAAAAACCAAAGCATATTTTTTGTTTTTATCAATTTCTACATTTTGAAGAAAAACAGAACTTTCTACCTGCTCAATTGCATAAACGGTAATATTGTCTTTTTTTAGATTTTCAATAACCGCAACAACATCTTCCTGATGCTCCCATTCAACAGTTTCGGTAGCTCCTAAAGCCGTTTTGTGAATTTCTTTGTTTGGAGGAGTTGCTGTGATTCCGCACAAATATATTTTTTCAATCAAAAAAGCATCCGCAGTTCTAAAAACAGAACCAATATTGTTCAGACTTCTAATGTCGTCAAGGATTATAATTAGTGGAGTTTTCTCAGCTTCTTTAAAATCAGAAATTGATTTTCTTTCTAATTCGCTGTTTTCTAATTTTCGCATTTTGAATTTATTATTTATGAAAAAAGCTTCCTTGAAGGGAAGCTTTTTATTTTGTTGCTTTTTTGAAATTAGCTTTTTGGAACCGCAGGAGTTGCAGCCGGAGTTGGGTCTGGCAATACATTTCCTTTAATAGTTAATAATTTGCTTCCTTCAGCTGTGTTTAGTGTCAAAGTAACTGTTTTAGTAAACGGACCTACTCTGTCAGTAGCATATTTTACTCCAATCACTCCTTTTTCACCAGGCATAATTGGTTTTTCAGGTTTAGTAGGTACTGTACATCCACAAGAACCTTGAGCGTTTGAAATAATCAAAGGTTGGTTTCCTGTATTAGTGAAAACAAATTCACGTTTTCCGTCAGCATTGTGAGGAATAGTTCCATAATCGATTACTTCGCTTTCAAATTGAATTGCAGCTCCCTCAATTTTTGGAGTTTCTACTTTTTTAGTAGTTTCTACTTTAGTAGTGGTAGCTTTTTTAGTTTTCTTTTTTCCAGATTCTTGTGCAAAAGATTCAGAGAAACTGAAAAGAGCGATTGCTGAAAGCAATAATATACCTTTTTTCATTTTTAGTTTAAGTTAATTGATTTATCTCGCCAAATTTAGAAAAAAACTGTAATCAAAAAATCTTTTTTAACTTAAAAATAAATTAAAATTTATCTTCAATATGTCAAGGATAAAATTTTTAATTTCGCCGTTCAGTATTTAATATTCAATTTAAAATCCGAAAACCTTGGCAACTAAAGAGAAACAAGTAAAAGAAACTCCGTTAATGAAGCAGTACAACGAAATCAAAAGGAAATATCCTGATGCTTGTTTGTTGTTTAGAGTTGGTGATTTTTATGAAACTTTTGGGGAAGACGCCATTCGGGCATCTAAGATTCTTGGAATAACGCTTACAAAACGTGGAGCGGGTTCTGAGACCGAAACTGCCTTGGCGGGATTTCCACATCATTCTGTAAATACTTATTTGCCAAAATTAGTAAAAGCCGGACTCCGTGTTGCTATTTGCGATCAGCTTGAAGATCCGAAAATGACTAAAACTATTGTGAAACGAGGTGTGACCGAATTGGTGACTCCGGGGGTTTCTATGAACGATGAGGTCTTGCAGTCTAAGTCGAATAATTTTCTGGCCTCTGTTTATTTTGGGAAAAAGAATCTTGGAGTCGCTTTTTTGGATGTTTCAACAGGAGAGTTTCTTACTGCTCAGGGAAATGAGGAGTATATAGATAAGTTATTGCAGAATTTTAGTCCAAGCGAGGTTTTGGTGCCTAAAAATGATAAGAGCAGATTTAAGGATGTTTTTGGTGAAGATTTTCATGCCTTCTATCTGGAAGATTGGGTGTATAAAGAAGATTATGCTTTTGAGACACTGATGAATCATTTTAAAACCAATTCCTTAAAAGGTTTTGGTGTAGAGGAATTGCCTGAAGGAATTATTGCTTCGGGAGCGGCTTTGTATTACTTGTCAGAAACGCAACATAATAAGGTACAACACATTTCTTCCATTCAACGCATAGCCGAAGATGCTTACGTGTGGATGGATCGTTTTACGATTCGAAATCTGGAATTGTACCACAGTTATAATCCTAACGCGGTTACTCTTTTGGATGTAATTGACAGAACATTGTCGCCTATGGGTGGGCGTTTGCTGAAACGTTGGTTGGCTTTGCCGTTGAAGGATATCGATAAGATTCAGCAACGTCACGAAGTTGTTTCTTATTTGAAAGGCAATCAGAAAGTGCTTAACGGTATGCAATATCAAATCAAGCAAATTTCCGATTTGGAGCGTTTAATTTCGAAAATTGCTGCAGGAAAAGTATCTCCTCGCGAAGTGGTTTATTTGAAAGATTCTCTTGATGCGATTGTGCCTATAAAAGCAATGGCTCTGAAGAGTGAAAATGAAGCTGTGAAAATCATCGGAGATAGATTACATGACTGCGAATTGCTTCGTGAAAAAATCGGAACAATGTTGAATTCTGATGCTCCTGTGGCTATCAATAAAGGAAACGCTATCGCTACAGGAGTTAATTCGGAATTGGATGATTTGAGAACGATTTCTGTCTCGGGTAAAGATTTCCTTGCCGGAATTGAAAAGAGAGAATCAGAAAGAACAGGGATTTCATCTTTGAAGATTTCTTTCAACAATGTTTTCGGCTATTACATAGAGGTAAGAAATACGCATAAAGATAAGGTTCCGGAGGAGTGGATTCGCAAGCAGACATTGGTCAATGCTGAGCGTTACATTACTGAAGAACTAAAAGAATACGAATCTAAAATTTTAGGTGCCGAGGAAAAGATTCACAAACTAGAGGTGGAGTTGTTTGAGCAGTTGGTAAATTGGATTGCGACTTATATCAAGTCAGTACAGTTGAATGCTAATTTAGTAGCTCAATTGGATTGTTTGACTTCATTTGCTCAGTTGGCTATTGAGAACAATTACGTTTGTCCGGAATTGGACGAGACTTTTGAATTCGAAATTAAGAATGGAAGGCACCCGGTTATTGAAAAACAATTGCCTGTCGGCGTGCCTTATATTGCCAATGATGTTTTCTTGGATAGAGAAACGCAACAGATCATAATGATTACGGGGCCCAATATGTCCGGTAAGTCTGCTATTTTGCGACAAACAGCGCTTATCGTGCTTTTGGCTCAGATGGGAAGTTTTGTGCCTGCTGACAGTGTGAGGATGGGGATTGTGGATAAGATTTTTACCAGAGTAGGGGCATCTGATAATATTTCGATGGGTGAATCTACTTTTATGGTTGAGATGAACGAGACTGCTTCTATTTTGAATAATATTTCGGACAGGAGTTTGGTTCTTTTGGATGAAATCGGTAGAGGAACCAGTACTTATGACGGTATCTCCATTGCCTGGGCAATTGCTGAATATTTGCATGAACATCCGGCTAAGCCGAAAACCTTGTTTGCAACCCATTACCATGAATTAAATGAAATGACTGAGTTGTTGCCAAGGATTCAGAATTTCAATGTCTCGGTGAAGGAATTAAAAGATACCGTGCTATTTATTCGGAAATTAGTAAAAGGCGGAAGTGCGCATAGTTTTGGTATTCATGTGGCAAAAATGGCAGGGATGCCTCAAACAGTTATTCAAAAGGCTCAGAAGTTGCTGAAAAAACTGGAAAAAGACCACAGTAGCGAAGTGCTTAACGGAGTTAAAGCTGAAAAAGAAGAAATGCAAATGAGTTTCTTTAACCTTGATGATCCTTTGTTGGAAGAAATAAAAGAAGAGATTCTGAATTTGGATATTAATACTTTGACCCCGGTTGAGGCGTTGATGAAGCTGAATGAGATAAAAAGAATGTTGGTAAAAAAATAATTTCATTTTTAAATTATACATTTTCAATAGTTTAGTTTTTTAAGAAGAAAAAATAAATAAAAAGACTTGTATAATTGAATTTATGTGCTAAATTTGCACTCGCAATACGGAACAAGTGTTGTAGTTCTTTTTAAGATGAAACGCGAAAATAGCTCAGTTGGTAGAGCGCGACCTTGCCAAGGTCGAGGTCGCGGGTTCGAGCCCCGTTTTTCGCTCAAAACCATATAATGCTCGGATGGTGAAATTGGTAGACACGCTGGACTTAAAATCCAGTGAACAGCAATGTTCGTGCGGGTTCAAGTCCCGCTCTGAGTACAAGAAAAGCCTCAAACATAGTTTGAGGCTTTTTTGTTTTAATCACTTTTGTATTTCATTATAATTTTATGGGCGCTTTTGTTATTAGTAAAAGATTTAATGATGAGTATAAATTTGTTTTTACTTCCAGAAAAGGTAAGGTGATTTTTACTAGCGGAAGTTATGAGCTTAAATTTGAATGTGAGGCGGAAATTGAGCGTTTTAAGCTTCAGGTTGAAAATGCTGCTTATGTAAAGCAAAGATTTTCTGATGGTAGGTATTATTTTAAGCTGATGTTGGATGGTGTTTTTTTTGCCAGAAGCAGAAAGTATTCGACAGAATTGAGATTACAGAAGGGGATTGGTGAAATTAAGCGTGATGCTGTGAGATCGGAGATTCTTGATTTTTCAGCAAATGAAGATGTTTTTGTTGACTGGGAAGATTAATCCTGGAGAAGGGGGTGGGGGTTTGGGTTTTTGAAGTTTTTGGGTATAAAAAAAGCCGTTACAATGTAACGGCTAATTTTTTTAACTATTTTTAATTAGTTAGCTGGAGACACAGCCTCTACTTCAGTAGCAGTTGCAGCTTCAACAGCAGTTGCAGTAGTGTCTTCTACTGGAGCAGCCATTTCTTCTGTAGTTTCAGTTGCTTCAGTAGCAGCTTTATCTTTACAAGATACTACAGTTAGAGTTGCGATTACAGCTAGGCTTAAAAATACTTTTTTCATCTTACTTAAATTATAAAAGGTTAATTATTAATTCGAGGCAAAGATATAAATTTTTTGATATGGAAAATTATTTTTTAATTTTTTTTCAAAAAAATAATCCTTTGCAACGCTTTTTTATTTACAACAACTGTGCCGGAATTTTGCAATACGTGAAAAACTTAAAATATTTTTTAAAAATGCTCAAAACCCCTTTGTCTGTTGATGTTTTTACTTTTTGTTTTTTGGATGAACCAGCTTTAATTCTTCAATAAGGTTCGTTGCACCGGCATATTTATCGATAATAAACAAAATATATCGCATATCGGACATGATATTTCTGCAAATTGAAGGGTCATAATAAATGTCGCTCATGGTTCCTTCCCAGGCTCGGTCAAAGTTTAATCCGATAAGATTTCCTTTTGCATCGATCGCCGGACTTCCTGAATTTCCTCCGGTGGTATGGTTGGTTCCTATGAAGCAAACTGGCATTCTTCCGTTTTCGCCATATTGACCGAAATCTTTCTTATTGTATAAATCAATCAACTTAGCCGGAACATCAAATTCGTAATCTCCCGGAATATATTTTTCCATTACGCCTTCCATATATGTTTTTGGAGCATAATAAACACCATCTTTTGGGTTGTAGCCTTTTACTTTTCCGTAAGTAACTCTTAGCGTACTGTTAGCATCCGGGAAAATACGGCCGTCTTTGTTCAATTCCAGAATTGCTTTCATGTAGGTGCGCTGCAAAGCGGTAATTCTCAAATTGATTTCATCGTATTTAGGAGCTACTTCCCTGATGTATTTATCAGTTATTTCTTTAAGTAGCTGGTAAGCTTTATCATTGTTGATATTGGCAATAACTGTTTTAGAATCTCCATTCAATAATTCTTTCAATCCATTATAGCTTACTAATTTTGATTGTCCGTACACAGTAGAAGTCAGTTTTTTAACATCAACATTTGTTAAAGAAGCCGGTACAAACTGTTTCGGAACTTTGCTAGAGTACAAATCGATTAATTGTTCGAAAACTTTTTCGTCAACTGTAGGGTTAAAATCTTTATAGAAACCGCTCAAACCATTAATCAGATTGTTTTTTCTGTCATTGAATGCCTGTTCACCTTTAGAATTATACACTTGTTCCAATTGGTATAATTTAAAAGACACATTCAATAATTCAGTATTAACTGAAACTACTTCAGAGAAATAATCTCTTGCTAAAGCATAAGGAGCAATTTCTGTATAATTCTTTTCGAAATCACTCAACAAGTTACCATACTCGGCTTGTTTTCCTGCTTTGATTATTTTTTGCAGAAATTCTTTTTCTTCTTTTTTCTTAGCATCAACAGCATTGACTTTTTTTAATCCAAGCGATTCTCCCATCCATTTTTTCCAATAGTTGGCTGTTCTTGCATATTTTGCAGCATATTGAATGTTGATTGTCTTGTCGTTTCTCATAAATTCATCAGTCACTTTCAAGGCTTTGTCGCGGATTTCAATTTTTGCAGGATTCAATTCGTTAACGATTTGTGCAATTGCAACTGCCGGAAGATATTCTTTGGTTTGTCCCGGGTAACCGAAAACCATAGTGAAATCACCTTCTTCTACGCCGTCAAGGGAAATTGGCAGGAAGTGTTTTGGTGTATAAGGAACATTCTCTTTTGAATAAGCCGCAGGTCTGTTATTTTTGTCGGCATAAATTCTGAAAATAGAAAAATCGGAACCATGACGAGGCCAAACCCAGTTGTCGGTATCCGAACCAAATTTTCCGATTGATGAAGGTGGAGCTCCCACCAAACGAACGTCTTTGTAGGTTTCGGTTACAAATAAAAGGTATTGATTACCTTCATAAAAAGTACGGATTTTGTTTTCCTGCCAGCTTTCTTTAGGTAATGAATTGTTCAGGAAAGCAATGTTTTCCTGAATTTTCTTTTGCTTTTCAATTTCAGATGGCAAAGCATCAACACCGTTTAGAACTTTTGTGGTAATATCTTCAATCTTTACGATAAAAGTCACAACCAAATTTTCATTCGGCAATTCGTCTTCCATTTTATAAGCCCAAAATCCGTCAGTCAAATAATCGTGTTCTACTGTAGAATGTTGCTGGATTTGTCCGTAGCCACAGTGGTGGTTAGTCAAAAGCAATCCTTTTGGAGAAATCACTTCCGAAGTGCAGCCACCATTGAAATGCGGAACGGCATCCTTCAAACTCGATTTGTTGACATCATAAATGTCTTTGGCCGACATTTTCATGCCCAGGCTTTTCATTTCTTTCTCGTTTATTCCTTCCAAAAGCGAAGGAATCCACATGCCGCCTTGCTGGGCTTGTGTCGTGATTACAAATAATAAGAGTAGTAGTCTTAAAAATTTCATGGTTATAATGATTTAGTGTTTTACAAAATGGATTGAAATTGATTTGAAACATGATTCATAATCATCTTAGTTGCGCCTTTGTTCATTTGTACAAAAGTGCTGCAAATGTGACCTTTTTCATAGCGAATATCTTCGTTTTGAATAAGATTGTCAAAAGTTTCGTTCAGTTCTTTTTGATTGGAAACCGGAATACAACCTTCCATATTTACTAATGCTGTTGCTTCGGCAAAATGAGAGAAATTTGGACCAATAACAATCGGGATTCCGAAAGTTGCCGGTTCCAGAATATTATGTACGCCTGGATTTCCAAAGCCTCCACCCACATAAGCGATGTCGGCATAACTGTAAATTTTGGTCAAAATCCCAACCGTGTCAATGATGAAAACATCATAATCAGACAGGTTTTTATTTTCTTTCTCCGAAAATAAAATGGTTGATTTCGTTATTTGGGATTTAAGATTTGAGATTTGCTCAACTTTAATATTGTGAGGAGCAATGATAAATTTTAGATTATTACTGTTATTAATGTAATTTACCAACAGATTTTCATCCTTTGGCCAGGAACTTCCCACTACAATTGTTATTTGATTATTGATGAAATTTTCAATAAAATCTAAGGAATTGTCTTTTTCTAAAATAGTAACCACACGGTCAAATCTTGTGTCGCCAGAAACTTTTACATTATAAAAACCAATGTTTTGAAGAAGTTGTTTGGATTCATCGTTTTGTACAAAAAAGTAATCAAATGTTTTTAATGCATTTCGGTAAAAACCACCGTACCATTTAAAAAAGGCTTGTTTTTCTCTGAAAATACCGGAAATCAAATAGGTTTTAATGTTTTTGTTTTTAAGTTCGTTCAGATAATTTGGCCAAAATTCATATTTGATAAAGAAAACCATTTCCGGATGTGCCAGTTTCAGGAATTTCTCTGCATTTTTTTTTTTGTCCAAAGGCAAATACAGAGTAACATCGGCAAAAGGATTGCTTTTTCTCACTTCAAAACCCGAAGGCGAGAAAAAAGTCAGGATGATTTTATGTGTCGGGAATTTTTCTTTGATTTTTTCCAGAACAGGAAGTCCTTGTTCGTATTCTCCAAGGGAAGCAGCGTGAAACCAGATTGTTTTGTCGGTTGAATTGATTTTGGAAGCCAAAGTATTGAAAACATCTTTTCTTCCATCAACAAAAAGCTTGATTTTTGGACTAAATAAAGCGATGATTGAGAGTGCTTTTGATGTAAAAAATAGTAATAGATTATAAATAAAAAACATAGGTTTAATTTTGAGTGGCTAAAATACATTACTTTAAATTATTTTCATTGTTCAGACTTATTAAATAACTATTTTTGCTTTCTTTTTTTAAGTTTATGAAGGAGGATTTAAAGCCTGAACTTCAAAATCTTTAATTCTATTTCAAATTAAAATAATCGGAATGAAAAAAATCCAAATGGTTGACCTGAAAGGGCAATACGAAAAAATAAAAGACCAGGTTAATGCTTCTATTCAGGAAGTTTTAGAAAATAATACTTATATCAATGGACCTTTGGTTCATGAATTTCAGAAAAATTTAGAGAATTATTTAGGTGTAAAACACGTGATTCCTTGTGCCAATGGTACCGATGCTTTGCAAATAGCAATGATGGGATTAGGTTTAAAGCCGGGCGATGAAGTGATTACTGCCGATTTTACTTTTGCCGCAACTGTTGAGGTTATTGCTTTACTGCAATTGACTCCGGTTTTGGTGGATGTGGATATGAATAACATGAACATTTCTTTGGAAAGAATTAAACAAGCGATTACTCCAAAAACCAAAGCGATTGTTCCGGTGCATTTGTTTGGTCGTGCAGCCAATATGGATGCGATTATGGAAATTGCTGCCGAGCACAATTTATTTGTAATTGAAGATAATGCTCAGGCTATTGGAGCAAATTATACCTCAAAAGACGGTTCTAAAACGAAAGTGGGAACTATAGGTCATGTGGGAGCGACTTCATTTTTCCCATCAAAAAATTTGGGATGTTACGGTGATGGTGGTGCTATTTTTACAAATAATGACAAATTAGCCCATACTTTAAGAGGAATTGTGAATCACGGAATGTATGAGCGTTACCACCATGATGTTGTTGGGGTAAATTCACGTTTAGACAGTATTCAGGCCGGGGTTTTGAATGCTAAATTGCCAAATTTGGATGCTTATAATACAGCTCGTCGTGAAGCTGCTCAAAAATATAATGAAGCATTTTCGGTAAATGCAGATATAATAGTTCCGGAATTTGATCTAAATGGAGACGACCATGTTTTTCACCAATATGTTATCAGAATCACGAACGGAAAACGCAACGGTTTGTTAGACCACTTGCAATCTAAGGGAATTCCATGTGCTATTTATTACCCAATTCCGTTGCACAGCCAGAAAGCTTATGCTGATTCAAGATATAAAGAAGAAGATTTCCCTGTAACCAATCAATTAGTAGATGAAGTAATTGCTTTGCCAATGCATACTGAATTGGATGATGAGCAAATTAAATTTATTACTGATTCGGTTTTAGAATTTTTAAATTAAGAAAATAGAGGAAAGATTAATTGATTAGTATTTTTTTTCTTTATTCTATGTTCTATTATCTTTTAATGATATGAAAAAAGTTGTAGTTACAGGAGGTTTAGGTTTTATCGGTTCGCATACGGTTGTCGAATTGCAAAACGAAGGTTTTGAAGTTGTCGCTATAGACAATCTTTCGAATTCTTCGGAAGATGTTTTGGATGGAATTGAAAAGATTACCGGAAAGAAACCGATTTTCGAAAAAATAGATTTGCGTGATAAAACGGCTGTTCAGAATTTTTTCAAAAGACATAATGATGTTTCGGGAGTGATTCATTTTGCAGCTTCAAAAGCCGTTGGCGAAAGTGTTGAAAATCCATTATTATATTACGAAAACAATATAAGTTCGTTGGTTTATTTATTGCAGGAATTGACAAAATTGCCTGAAGCAAATTTCATTTTCAGTTCGTCTTGTACTGTTTACGGTCAAGCCGAAAAGATGCCGATTACTGAAGATGCTACCGTGCAACCTGCCATGTCTCCTTATGGAAACACCAAACGTGTTGGAGAAGAAATCATTACCGATACGGCTAAAGTAACTAATGTGAATTCTATTTTATTGCGTTATTTCAATCCTATTGGAGCGCATCCAACAGCTAATATTGGAGAATTGCCTTTGGGAGTTCCTCAAAATCTGGTTCCATTCATTACCCAAACAGCTATTGGTTTACGTGAGAAATTGTCTGTTTACGGAAATGATTATCCAACACCGGACGGAACAGCTATTCGTGATTATATTCACGTGGTTGATTTGGCAAAAGCACACGTGGTGGCTTTACAACGTTTGTTGAACAAGAAAAACTTAGCCAAAGTCGAAACTTTTAATCTTGGAACCGGAACCGGAAGTTCTGTTTTAGAAGTAATCCAAGCTTTCGAAAAAGTTTCGGGACAAAAATTAAACTATCAAATTGTAGGCAGAAGAGAAGGTGATATTACCGAAGCTTATGCAAATACCGATAAAGCAAATGATGTTTTGGGCTGGAAAGCACAATCGAGTTTAGAAGACAGTTTGGCAAGTGCCTGGAAATGGGAACAAAAAATCAGGAAACAATAAATGAAATTAAATATAAGCAGAAATTCCGGAACCGACTTTAAATTGATTTTTTGTCTTTTTATAGTCGGTTTTGTTTGGGGCACCACTTATCTCGGAATTCGGGTTTCGGTAGAAACCATTCCGCCCTGGATTGTTGTTTCCATACGTCAAACTATTGCTTCAATTGTATTGTTGTCTGTTTTAATTTATAAAAGACAATTAACGTGGATAGGTTGGGATAATTTCAAAATTCAGTTGATTCCTTCTTTATTGATGATTGTGATTGCAAATGGTTTTACTACCATTGCAGAGCAAACTCTGCCAAGCAGTTTGACTGCTATTTTGAGTTCAATGTCACCCATGGTTATATTTATTGGTAGTATAATGATGGGATTGCAAAAACCGAGTTTTAAAGGTTTTTTAGGTTTGATTATAGGTTTTTTGGGTGTGGCTTTTATTTTTAGGGATGGTTTAGAGGCAATTCTGGATCCTAATTACGGTATTGGGATTTTGTTTCTGAGTATAGCTATCTTAGCCTGGTCAGCCGGAGTGATTTATTCTAAGATTAAAATCCAGAGAACCGATGTTATTGCTTTGAATTTGTTTTACCAATTCCTTATTTCGGCAGTAATACAAATAATTTTAGCATTTATATTTTCTAATAATGTCAATGTAAATGATTGGAGTGCAAGAAGTATTTTGGCAACGATTTATTTAGCCTTTTTTGGGTCGGTACTTACTTTTTTCTGTTATCATTATGCTTTGAAAAGAATTACAACTATACAAATTTCGATTTTAAGTTATATTAATACTATTATAGCAATCTTTTGTGGTTGGCTTTTTCTGGGAGAGATTATTACTTTAGAAATTATACTTGCTACAGTCATGATTATATTTGGAGTGTTTATAATTAACTATAAGAATAAGAATTAATTAGATTGTTATTTGACGGTAATTAAAGAGTTTTGTCGATTTTTTGAATCTGTTTTTTATAACTAAACTACTTTTGTGTCAGTAAGTTAAATTAACTCAAAAACAAAAAAGTCATGGAAAATTTTACTCTAAAATCAGGAAAAGAATCTTTGGTAAGAATCGGATTATTTATCGTTTTTACTTGTGTTGTTTCACTAATTATTTATTTTGAAGTTACCAAGTAATAGTTGTCAAAATTATTTTAACCTTAAGAAAGCGTATGAAGTGAAAAACTACATTTTAAATCAATAAAAAAGCCTCACAATCAATAATTGCGAGGCTTTTTCAATTTTTAAAAGTTTTCTTTAGGCGTTAGCCGTAGCAGTTTCTTTATTAATTTTTGCAATCAATCCGGTTAATACTTTTCCGGGACCAACTTCTGTGAATAAAGTAGCACCATCGGCA
>CAZWAF010000001.1:115172-124728 GCA_964631795.1 uncultured Flavobacterium sp.
TTGTACCGATTGTGTCCATTTTACAGGAGCAGTCAATTGAATAATCAGATTTTTCTTGATTTCGTCAGGGTCAGAAACCGCACTTGCAGTTACGTTTTGATAAACCGGACAAATAGGAGTAGAGAATGTAGTCGCTTCAATAGCCGCTGCCAATTCTTCTCTTGCAGGTTCCATCATAGGTGAGTGAAATGCGCCTCCTACAGGTAAAATCAAAGCTCGTTTTGCTCCGGCTTCTTTCATTTTTTCACAAGCTTCTTCAACAGCTTTCAATTCACCTGAAATAACCAATTGTCCGGGACAGTTGTAGTTTGCAGCTACCACCACTCCGTCAATAGAATCGCAAATATCTTCTACCATTTTGTCGTCAAGGTTCAAAACCGCAGCCATAGTTGAAGGAGCAATTTCACAAGCTTTTTGCATAGCCAAAGCACGTTGTGAAACCAATTTCAATCCATCTTCAAAAGACAAAGCATCGTTGGCAACCAAAGCCGAAAATTCTCCCAGAGAGTGACCTGCAACCATTTCGGGTTTGAAATCTTCTAAAGTTTTTGCCAAAATTACAGAATGTAAAAATACAGCCGGTTGGGTAACTTTAGTTTCTTTTAATTGTTCTGCGGTACCTTCAAACATGATGTCTGTAATGCGGAAACCTAAAATTTCATTGGCTTTTTCGAATAATTCTTTTGCCAATGGAGAGTTTTCATATAAGTCTTTGCCCATTCCTGTGAACTGTGCTCCTTGACCCGGAAATACGTATGCTTTCATAATTAATAGTTTTTGAGGGCAAAAATACTATTTATTCTTAATATCGAACCAATTTAGTACAGATGAAACGATTTGTTATAAAACAAAATATGGATTCTTTTCGGAACAAATCTCCAGAGATTCTGTTTCATCCTTTTTGGGTTGTATTGCAAATTCATCACGGAATTCGTGAATCATTTGAACTAAATTGTCTTCAATAGTAGAGCAAATAGCGGTCATTGGAGTATCTGTTGGTTTGTTCTCGAAAGGATCTTGTAAGTGGATTGCCATTTTTTCGATAAGGAAAAATGCAGCTCCAATTGTTGTTACCAATGGAATTTGTAACCAGCCTAATAATTCGGTTAATGAAAAAGGCAAAAGCATGATAAAAAGACAAAGTGTAAATCGAATGTACATACTGTAGGTTGTTGGGAAGATGGTTTTTTTAATTCTTTCGCATTTTCCCATATAATCACATAATCGAGTTAATGTGTTGTCTATTTCAACTTGCTGATAGGTGTTTATTTTGTCGTTTTCATAAGCTTTTTTCAAATCTTTTGAGTGAAGCATTAGTATGGCATTGGGTACATGTTTGTGTTTTTTTACATATTGAAAATCATCATCACTCAGTATTCTTTTTACTGATTTATACGGGTCTTTTCCTCTGAGAGAATAATTCAAACTATAGCACCAAGCTACCTGTCTATTGGCAAAGTTTTCTTTGAAATCATTAGCTTCTACCGAAAAATCAGGGTCTTTGTAGAAAGTAATAACTTGTCTCATTAAAGTTCTCGAATCGTTAACAATGGCTCCCCAAATAATTCGGGCTTCCCACCAGCGGTCATAAGCCTGATTTGATTTGAAAGCAAGCAATAGCGAAATTATAGTTCCTATAATGGTAGGAATTGCAATAGGAATGTTTATGGCTTCGTTATCATAGTAAAGATTAAATATTTCAAAAGTAATGGAGTATAAGATTACTAGAAATAGCTCTACTTTTATTTTTCCCAAAACATATTTCATTGGGATTTTTTTTCTTAATAGCATATTTTTTCTTTTTTATGTTATAAATGTTTTTTGATGCTTATACAACTTCTTCATACAAAGACAAAATTGGTAATCCAAAACTTTCGGTGGCATTTGCGTTTTTGTTTTTTGGCTTAATTTTTTTTCGTTTTCTGGTTTCTATTAAAAGATCAATTTTGTTTTTTGTAATGGCTTCTTCTAATATAGAATGAATGTCTTCCGGATTTTGGTCATTAAAAATTTTAGCCTGACTGACAATTTTGAAATTAAAATTATCAGGTATTAATTTTTGTAAATCTTCTACATGCAGTCTGGACATAGTTTGTTCCAGATACATTGCTTTGGTCAAATCCTGTTCTTCAGAATTTGGGCTTAAGTGTAAAATCGGACATTTGCTATTGCTTAGAATTTGTACAAATTGGTTGTAAATTCTTTTTTGAGCATTTTTAAAAGAAGGAGTAAGAATGGTTAATTCAATATCAAGATATTCCATTAAATTTTTCATTAATGGTGCCGAAATTCCAAATTGATGATGAATTTTCAGATTACAATTTTGAGAATTTGTAACTAATTCCCGGCAATATTCCAGTACGTTTTTTTGAGAAGCGGTCATCTCGCTTTTCATACTTCTTAAAAATGTTGCCGAAGAATAAGAGTCTGAAATTTCGTTAATTAGCATCAGGAAGATAGTGCATTCCTGACCATTAGATTGTTGAATTGCTGTTTTGACAGCGTTTGTGGTATCTAATTCTAAAGTTGAGGGTATTAATAAATTTTTCATATGTATTGTTTTAAATATACATACAAAATAAGAGCATGGACATTAGGATGCTCTTTGATTAAAATTAGAATTTTCTAAGATTCAACATTAGAATTTCTAATGTTGTTTTTTTCGAAAGTAATATTTACTACAGTTCCTTTTCCTGTTTCAGATTGAATTTGAATTTCTCCATTGTGCATTCTGATTATTTTCATAGCCAATGGTAGTCCAAGTCCGTAGCCGTTGTATTTAGAAGCAATTTTTCCTCTAAAGAAAGGTTCGTATAGATGAGGAATATCTTCGGGAGGAATTCCAATTCCAATATCGGCAATTCCAATCTTAATTTTAGATTTGTCCACCGAGAGACTCACAAAAACTTCATCGTTGTTAGAATATTTTACTGCATTCGAAATAATATTATTCAAAGCTAATTCTAATAAAGGTTTGTTGCAAGGAATGGTCAAAAGAGATTCGTTTTCAGGAATCGATTGCAATTTAATATTGACACGATTATCAGGAAAAAGAGTATCTATTGAAGCTTTTACTTCCAAAAGAACTTCGTCAATTCGGGCAATATCTAATACTTGTTTTGTACCATCATAACCTGTTTGGGTTAATTTTAAAAGGCTTTCCGTAAGATTACCTAGTTTTGAAGCCTGTTTGTTGATGTTTTCCAGCGAACTGATGTATTCTTCCTGCTCTCTGTCTTTTAAGAGCATTATTTCGGTTTCGGCAATAATTGTAGTTATTGGAGTTTTTAGTTCATGCGAAGCATTATTGATAAAATTAGCCTGAATTTCAAATGAAGTTTCTAATCGATCCAACATATCGTTGAAGGTTTTTGTAAGATCGGCAATTTCGTCTTTTCCATCGGTATCAGCTAATCGGTTGTGAAGATTTGAAGCACTAATCCGGTGTACTTCTTTTGTAATTCGGGCAATTGGATCAATTACTCTTCGGGCTAAAAATTTACCAAAAAAGTAGGCCAGGATAATAAAAAAGATGCCTCCAAATATTAGAATTTGTAAGATATAAATAGTATTTGTATTGCCCCGGCGGTCTTTGGCTGTTACAATTACAATGTGTTTTTCTTCTGCTTCGCCAAAAATTTCTCCATAATAATAACGATAATCCTGTTCAAACCAGCTGGATCCTTTTGTCATTATATTGTTGTAAAAATCCGGTGGAAGATGCAAATCAGTATTGTATTCAAAAGTGTTTTTGCTATTTACTTTTAGTACAAAATCTTTTTCTTCAATAAGTTCTTCGAGTCCGTCTTTTTTGAAATCTTTAAAATAATCCTTTTTCTCAAAGTTTTTTTGGTAATAGGCCGACGAAGCAATCTTAGCTCTGTCCTGAAGTCTTTTTATAAAATAATATTCATTGTCTTGTTTAAACAGAGAAAAAATGGCTATGCACAAAAGAAAGGTGCTAAAACCTGATAACGCAATATAAGTGATAGTTATTTTTTTTCTGATTTGCATAAATTATGATTTTATAGTGTAGCCTAGGCCTTTAATAGTATGGATTAATTTGTTTTGATATGGTTTGTCTATTTTGTTTCTCAAATAATTGATATAAACATCAACTACATTGGTATTCATGTCAAAATTAATATCCCATACATTATCTAAAATTTTTTCTCGGGATAAAATAGATTCCGAATTGCGCGCCAAATAATGCAATAATTTGAATTCTTTGGCGGTTAATTGAATGAGTTCTCCATTTCTTTTTACCGATTTTGCCCTGCTGTCAATTTCTAAATCTTCAATTTGAATCAAATCATTCGGCTTATGTTCCAGACTTGATCTTCTGGCTAAGGCTGCTATTCGGGCTTCCAGTTCTGAAAATTTAAAGGGTTTTACGAGATAATCATCGGCTCCCGAATTGAGTCCGGTAACAATATTTTCAGTTGTACCTAAGGCTGTTAAAAGAAGAATCGGAACAAAGTTTTTAGCGGCTCTTAATCTTCGGCAAATTTCAATTCCGTTAATATCCGGAAGCATAATGTCTAATATTACAACATCGAAATTGTGATTCAAAATCATTTCTAATGCAGTTGTCCCATCAAGAGCAACGCTTACCTCATTATTTTTTTCCGAAAGTCCTTTTCGTATAATAGATAAAAGATTGGGTTCGTCTTCAACAATGAGTAGTTTCATACAAAGAATTTTATTGGTCTCAAAAATAGTTTAAAACTATGCACTTTAGTGTATTTCGTTTTCAGTTTCTAAAAATTTTCAGCCACGGATCACACAGATTAATCAGTGCTAATCTTGATCCCGAAATTTCGGGAAGTGGCAAAAAAATAAATATTCCAACAGTGAAGACTTTCAGTTTGCCAATCAAACCGATAAACTTCGAGTCTATAGTGGTTTAGTTTTGGCGTCAAAAGTAAATATTGTAGTCTTAAAATTTTGTAAAAAGATTCTTTATATTTTTTTCTTATCAAAAAAATGATGTCCTTAAAATTGTTTTTTAAACAATTTTAAGGACATCATTAAATTCAGGTGTGTTTTCCAAAACTTTTTTAGCAAAAGGACAGATGGGAGTGATTTTAATATTTCGTTCTCTTGCAAATTCAACGGCTTTGGCAACCATCTTTTTTCCAAAGCTTTTTCCTTCATTTCCCGGAAATACTGAAGTATGGTTAATAGTGATTTCATTTTGACTTGTGAAAAAGAAAGTCATTTCGGCTTCTTCTTTGCCATTAATCAGGATAAAGAATTTCCCTTTTTGATCGTTTATTTCAAAACTTATTATTTCATCCATTTTTAAAACGGTTTTATACATTATTGTTCCATCGGAATTTCAATCAATAAAAATTCGGCTTGGCTGTTGGCTTTGATATTTAATTTTTCAAAATTCAAAATTCCAAATCCGTCTCGGGTGTTTAATTCTTGTTCATCAACCAGAATATCACCACTTAATACAAAAACATAAAGACCATTGCCTTCTTTTTTTAATTTGTATTCAGTTGAAATTCCGGAATCAAATTTGGCCAAATGAAACCAAGCATCCTGATAGATCCAAACACCTTCGTCTTCTTGATTTGGAGAAAGTATTTGTTGTAATTTGTTATTTCGGTCTTCTAGATTTAGTTCAATTTGTTGGTAACGAGGAGTTACATTTCGGTATTTTGGGAAAACCCAAATTTGTAATAATTTAGTTTGTTGATCCTGATTAGGGTTGAATTCACTATGTTGAATTCCCGAACCGGCGCTCATTACCTGAATTTCTCCGTGTTTAATGGTTGAAGCATTGCCCATGCTGTCTTTGTGAGCCAAATCTCCTTCCAAAGGAATAGTAATGATTTCCATATTATCATGCGGATGCGTGCCAAAACCCATTCCGGGAGCAATAGTGTCATCGTTCAAAACGCGTAACATCCCGAATTGGATTCTTTCGGGATTGTACCAACTGGCAAAACTGAAACTATGATAAGCGTTTAGCCAACCATGGTTAGCGTGCCCGCGGGTGTTTGCTTTGTGTAAAACAGTGTTTTTCATATTATTGAAATTAGTTCGTTCAAATTTAAAAGGATGTCTAATTTACGTAAAATTACTCAGTTGAGGTTGAGAAGTGAACATGAAAAAACCGATGTCTTCATTTTATTGAAAAACATCGGTTTTTTATTTTTAAGTTTTATTAATGGTCTTCGATTTCAAATTCGGCGTCTTTTTCCCAGATTTCCATTTCGCAGGGCTTGCAGTTGAATTTTAGTTTGTATTCTAATTCTCCCTGCTTCAATACCAATGGCTCTTTCAATTTTCCTTCCATCGTATTTCTGTGGTATTTCGGACATTTTTCCAATTCGTATTTAATACAATATTTGGTTGTCATCACTCGCGATTTACCCGGATCCCATTGCAATTCGAATGCTTTCTCGATTTCGGTTACTCCATGTCTATGATAGAATTGACGCGCCATTTTGTTGGAAACATTATACATGAAATCCAATTTTTCAACAGGATAAGGATGATCTGTTTTTACAATCTGACGTTCTTCACGATGGTAATTTGCCAAACGGATTTCTGATAATTGCTCGTAAACCGTTCTTCTCATTTCGTTAATTTTTGAAATAGGAAGGAACCAGTTTTGGGTAAACATAACAGAAATTTCATCGGCTGTATAAGGCGTGAAACCTGTTTTTGCCAATTGAGTTTTAATGTTTTCTTCGATTGACTGATTGTTTTTGGTTTGCTCTTTTGCATGAACCAAATTAACGGTGCTCACATTTCCGTCTTCATCGGTAGCAATCAATTCAAAACCGGTTTCGTTTTCGGTCAGTAATAAAGTAGTGCTGATTTTTCTGACGGCACTGTCTTCGCGTTCCACTATTTTGATGAAAGCAGCGTCATTGTTTCTGTAGATAAAAGTTCCTTCAGGAATTTCTTTCAATACATTTGGATAGGCCAAGCCATTTTCTACTTTATTTATATGAAGTCCGTCAGCAACATTTTCTTCGTTAATGAAACACAAACCGTCTCCATTATTAAGCAAATGTCCGTTTTCAATTTCATAAGCACCACCAACAGTTTTTATCAGTTTACCTATATATTGACCTTTCGATTTTGGAGTTTCCCAAGAACCGATTGATTGGTAACGTTCGTTCACGAAATAATCGGTATAACCACGGTTGAAAGTGCGGTCTAGTGCTGAATCGAAAGCGAATGTACATTTCCCGGAAGAAGCTTTGGTGTAACTTTCGTTTTGTTCTAAAAAGGAATCCAGTTTTTGACGAAGGAAAGAAACATTGTTTTTTACATAAGCCATATCCTTCAAACGGCCTTCGATTTTGAACGACATGATTCCGGCTTCAATCAGATTCGGAATTTGGTTTGTAACATCAAAATCTTTGATAGAAAGCAGGTGACTATTTTTGATTAAAGTTTCGCCATGACCATCAATCAGGTTGTAAGGCAAACGGCAGTTTTGTGCACAAGAACCACGGTTGGCAGAACGTTCGCCATTGGCAACACTCATATAACAGTTGCCACTGAAAGAAACACACAAAGCTCCGGTCACGAAGAATTCCAATTCAACATCCGAAGCAGAACTGATTTCTTTGATTTGGTGCAAGTTTAATTCACGGGCCAAAACCACGCGTTTGATTCCGGCATCGTGCATGAATTTTATTTTGTCGGCATCACGGTTATTGGTTTGCGTGCTGGCGTGCAAAATGATAGGAGGCAAGTCCATTTCCATGATCGCCATATCCTGAATAATCAGTGCATCGACACCAATATCATACAGATCCCAAATCATCTTGCGACAGGTTTCCAATTCGTTGTCGTAAAGAATAGTATTCATTACCACAAAAACCTGGGCATTAAATAAATGGGCATATTTTACCAACTCGGCTACATCTTCGATAGAGTTGGTAGCGTTAGAACGGGCTCCGAAAAGTGGTGCACCAATATAAACCGCATCTGCTCCGCAATTGATGGCGGCAATTCCCTGAATCAAATCCTTTGCAGGTGCTAATATTTCTATCTTTTTCTTCATCTTCTGATGATAATTTTTTAATTGCTAAAACTTTACACTTTCGTGCCTTCACGAAAAAAAGTCTGCAAATGTCTTATAAATTATTGAGATTTCTAATTCAGGAACAGATTTTTATGAAATTCTTTAGATAGAAAGTGTAAAACCGGTTTTAAATGCATTAAATGCGGGAGTTTTAATCTAAATAATTCCTCGATCCCGAACACTCGGGATGCCTCGGGGTTTCCGCTTCCACCTCTCCTTGGGAGAGGTCGGATTTACGGAGTAAATCCGGGTGGGGCAAAATAAAGTTCTAAATAAAAGCTAAAGTTTTAGTAATGAACTCTATAATTATAATTAAAGGTTACATTTGCCCGAATTTCGATGACAGTATAAAGACGAAAGTCTTATCTGTACTTAGAAATTTGTAGTTTTGCGAAAATTGAAAAAATAAATTTATGGATTTTTTAAATCAGACTTGGTCTTGGTATTTTTCCGGATTTGCCATTGGAGCCATTATGCTTGTGTTAATTTACTACGGAAAAACTTTCGGAATGTCTTCAAATCTGCGTTCGCTTTGTACTATGGCGGGAGCCGGAAAATGTGCCGAATTCTTTAAATTCGACTGGAAATCACAATCTTGGAATTTAGTGGTATTATTGGGAGCAATGATTGGTGGATTTGTAGCGGTAAATTATATGAGTGATGCCTCAAATGTGGCAATCAACCCGGACACAATTACTGAATTGTCAAAATTAGGAATCGATGCTCCGGTAAACGGAAGTTTGTTGCCTGAAACTTTGTTTGGTAATTCGGTTTTTGAATCTCCAAAAATGATGGTTATTCTTTTAGGAGGAGGCTTGTTAATAGGTTTTGGATCTCGTTACGGAGGAGGATGTACTTCGGGACACGCCATTCAAGGGCTAAGCAATTTGCAATTACCTTCGCTAAAAGCTGTAATCGGTTTCTTCGTTGGCGGTTTAATCATGGTTCATTTTATTTTACCTTTAATTTTCTAAAACATGAAATTTTTAAAATACTTATTAGTTGGTTTTGTTTTCGGAATCGTTTTGACCAAATCGGAAGCCGTATCATGGTACCGAATTTATGAAATGTTCCAATTTCAGTCTTTCCACATGTTCGGAATTATCGGAACAGCTTTGTTTGTAGGTGTTGTAGGTGTACAGTTTATAAAACGTACCAATATGAAAGACATCAACAATGCTCCGATTGTGATTCCTGATAAAGAAAAAGGATCTTACAGATATTGGATTGGCGGATTGCTTTTTGGATTAGGATGGGCAATGGTTGGCGCATGTCCGGCTCCTATTTTTATTCTTATTGGTGCTGGTTTTATGCCGGTTTTAATTGTTTTTTCGGGCGCAATGTTGGGAACTTTTGTTTATGGAGTTATCAAAGACAAATTGCCTCATTAATAGAATTTAAGATTGTAAAAAAACTCCGTTCTGAATTTTCAGAACGGAGTTTTTTTATTGGTCTCAAAAATAGTTTAAAACTATGCACTTTTAGTGCATCAACTTT
>CAZWAF010000002.1:0-79355 GCA_964631795.1 uncultured Flavobacterium sp.
AGCAATTAGATTTCGCAGGTTCCACTTCCTTCAATACATATTTTGCGAAGAATTCGGGCAGTATCATCTTCAGAATTTGCCGAAAATCCGGAAACGAAAACTCCTTTTTCTCCGGAATTTGATGAAATGCCATAAACTACAGCTTCTTCATCAGGATCTGAATCGCCTTCATAACGATAAACATGTTCTATTTCAAAATGATGCGGATTTGACTTTATATCTTGAGCCCGCAAATTGAAATCATGAACATATCCATTGTGCTTTAATTCTTCTAAAGCTTCTATAACGGTAGTATAATGATATTTAGGTTTCATGGCATTAAAGAATTATAATTAGATTTAATAAAATTAACAAATTGAATATCAATATGTTAAAAAAGCATGTTAAACTAATTTATTCAAAATATAAAATAAACAATTAAAATTGTAAATTCGCTGCGCAGACCGCCTTATCGCCGTTCACTTTTAGCGAAGGGAGGAAAGTCCGGACACCACAGAGTAGCATAGCGGGTAACGCCCGTCATCCGCCACGGCGGAGAGGACAAGTGCAACAGAAAGTATGTACAGGTAATGCTGTAGTGAAACCAGGTAAACTCTATGCGGTGAAATTTCAAGTATATCAACATTTAAGGGTTACTCGCCCGTTGTTGAAGGGTAGAAAGATGGAGCTTATGAGTAATTGTAAGCCTAGATAAATGATAAGGGTTCAATCCTGAAATTTCGGGAACGAATACAAAATCCGGCTTATAGGTCTGCTTTTTTTAAATTTTATTTTATTTTCAAATTTGTTCCGTAAAAATGATGAAATTGAATCTAACTGAAATCCCTAGAGTTAAGACTATCTCTAAAGAAGATTTTTACAATAATTATGTAAAAAAACAAAAGCCGGTCGTAATTGAACAACTTACTGCCGATTGGCCCGCTTATAAAAAATGGAATCTGGCATATATTAAACAGGTTGCCGGAGATAAGATTGTACCATTGTATGACGATAGGCCTGTATCGCACAAAGACGGCTTCAATGAAGCTCATGCAAAAATGAAGATGAGTGACTATATCGATTTGATGCTGAAACAACCTACTAATTATCGTATTTTCCTGTATAATTTAATGAATGAAGTTGCTGAACTTCAAAATGATTTTAAATGGCCTAAAATCGGACTTCGGTTAGTCAAGCAATTGCCGATGTTGTTTTTTGGAGGAGAAAATTCGAAAGTTTTTATGCATTATGATATTGATTATTCAAATATTCTTCACTTTCATTTTCACGGTAAAAAGCAATGCATTCTGTTTCCTCCATCAGAAACTCCCTATTTGTACAAAGTTCCTCATGCCTTGATTTCGAGAGAAGATATTGATTTTGACAATCCTGATTTTGAAAAATGGCCTGCTTTGAAATATGCAAAAGGCATGATCTGTAATTTAAATCACGGCGAAATGCTCTATATGCCCGAAGGTTATTGGCATTATATGAAATATGTTACTCCCGGATTTTCAATGAGTTTAAGGGCTTTTCCAAGAAAAATATCCAATTTGAGTAAGGCAGCATATAATATATTTGTAATGAGACATTATGATGTGTTAATGCGCAAATGGAAAGGTCAAAATTGGATTGATTATAAAAATGAACGTGCAATAAGTAACACTCATAAAAAATTAAAGATAAAATAAGATATAAAAAACCCGATTATGAAATCTCTCATAATCGGGTTTTTTAACTTTTGTGAGTTCAGAAATTACTCTTCTTCATTTTCAAAATCGTCTTCCAAATCATCCGATTCGTTTTCATCTTCATCACTTTCAATTTCAAAGAATGAAAATATAGAACCTCCGTAACTCTTTTTGAAAGAGAAATGTTCTAAATGATCGAGTTTAGTATATTTTGAATGTTCAATAATCATCATTCCGTCTTCGTTCAGTAATTCTTTTTCTAAAACAGTAAGAACCACTTTTTCAAAAGTAGCCTGATCTAATCCATAAGGAGGATCGGCAAAGATAATATCGTAAGAATTGTTGTTTTTCTCCAAAAATTTAAAAACATCACTTTTTATCGCAGCAATATTAAAATCATATTCGGCAGCAGTTTGCTTGATGAATTTCACACATCCAAAATCTCCATCGACAGAAGTAATATTTTCGCTTCCGCGCGAAGCAAATTCATAACTGATGTTCCCGGTTCCGGCAAATAAGTCCAAAACTTTTAAAGTATCAAAGTTAAAATGGTTATTCAAAACATTGAATAATGCCTCTTTACTCATATCGGTTGTTGGCCTAACAGGTAAGTTTTTAGGCGGAAAAATGCGTCTTCCTTTGTATTTTCCTGAAATGATTCTCATGAGTTAAAAAGTATAAAATATTTTGAATTTTCGGCTGTTGAAAAATGATCCTGATATCCGGAAAGATCCAGAAAATCAATATTTCGAATGTATTTATAGGCGATTTTATACAAATCGCTCTCTTCTGAAATGTCTCCAAAAAGATATAGTTTGAAGAATTCAGGATTTAAATTCAGTTGTTCGGCAACAAAAAGTATATAATAAATAAAATCTTCTTTGGTTTTGTATTCAAAAGAATTGAAAAGCAACAATTTTTGATTTTCAACAATTACTATTTCAAATTTATCAGCCTGAACATGTGCAAAAAATAATCTTTCTTCAATGTTTTTAGACAAATTCAATAATTTAGAAACCAAAATACTGTTTGAATGTTTGTAATTAAAACTTCCAAACCAGTCAATTAAGAAATTATTAATATTTACATACGGAATATAAACATTGTTCATTTCCTGATTGGCCATTTCATCGAAAGTGAAAAAATCATTTTCAAAAACCTTGTTGTTGAATTGCAAATATTCTTTGAGTAAATTTTTATCAAACAAAGCTTTCGGAACAAATGTGTTTAGATTATTATCATGTAATACCAACACTTCATCATATTTATGAGACAAAACGGAAGTTTCTGAAAATGCTTTCTGATAAAGTTCTTCCGGTTTGGAGTTTTTCTGAAAATCGGAAAAATTAATAGATTCAACCATTTCGGCACTATGGTTCAAAGTATCAAAAACGCAATAGGAAAATCCATCCAAAGCAACCTGAAGTATTAGTTTTTTGTATTTCTTATCGGTGATGTTCGTTGTAATCGACATAATATTTTGATAATGCACGCAAACTTACAAATTTATAACCGGAATTTTGAAAGAAGACAATTCTATAATTTAGAAATTTACCATTCATAATTTCTTTACTTTGCACATAAATTAAGAAAAAATGAATTCCTCCTTGTTTTACAGTTTTTTGAAGAAACAATTTCCGTTTCAGCCTACAATTAATCAGGATTTATTTTTTCAGAAAATTGCTGTTTTTCTGACTGATAAAGAAAGTGATTCTATTTTTGTACTGAAAGGTTACGCCGGAACAGGAAAAACAACTGTGATTTCTACGATTGTAAACAGTTTGTCTGAAATTCAAAAAAAATATGTTTTGCTGGCACCTACAGGCCGGGCTGCAAAAGTAATTGCCAATTATTCCGAAAAACCGGCCTTTACCATTCATAAAAAAATCTATTTTCCAAAGAAAGTATCGGGTGGGGGAGTTTCGTTTTCGCTGCAACCCAACAAACATAAAAATACTATTTTCATAGTCGATGAAGCTTCTATGATTTCTGACAGAGATTCTGATTCCAAATTATACGCTAATGGTTCTCTGCTCGATGATTTGATTTCTTATGTTTATTCGGGAACCAACTGCAAAATGATTCTTTTGGGAGATACGGCTCAGTTGCCACCGGTAAATTTAGACATCAGTCCGGCTTTGGACATTAATACTTTAAATTGGAATTATAATAAAGAAGTAGATTATATAGAATTGAACGAAGTAATGCGTCAGGAAGAAAATTCGGGAATTTTGTATAATGCCACCGAATTACGTCAATTACTTGAAGATTCTTTTATTACCGATTTTCAATTTAATGTTAAAAAGTTCAAAGACATCGTGCGTTTGACCGATGGTTATGATATTCAGGATGCCATTAATTCGGCTTACAGCAATTACAGCATAGAAGATACTGCTTTTATTGTGCGTTCGAACAAGCGTGCTAATCAGTACAATGAACAAATAAGAACCAAAATTTTAGACAAAGAAAGTGAACTTTCAACCGGTGATTTTCTGATGGTTGTTAAAAACAATTATTTCTGGCTCAAAGAAAGTGACGAAGCTGGATTCATTGCCAACGGAGACATTATAGAAGTATTGGAAATGTTTGGAATAAAGGAACTTTATGGTTTTAAATTTGCGAAAGTAAAAATAAGAATGGTCGATTATCCGAATCAGAAACCATTTGAAACGGTTTTATTACTCGATACAATTAAAAGTGAATCAGCTTCGTTGACTTATGAAGAATCAAACCGACTTTATGAGGAAGTAATGAAAGATTATGAAGACGAAACAACCAAATACAAAAAGTTTCAAAAAGTCAAGGAAAACGAATATTTTAATGCTTTACAAGTTAAGTTTTCGTATGCTATGACTTGTCATAAATCGCAAGGTGGACAATGGAATACAGTTTTTATTGAACAACCCTATTTGCCGGACGGAATTAATCGTGATTACATCAGATGGCTTTATACGGCAATGACACGGGCTAAAAATAAGTTGTATTTGATTGGCTTTAAAGATGAGAATTTTGTCGATTAAAAAGTAAAAACATGAATACTCTTAACGACTTACATAAAATTTCACAAGCATTTCCAAATACAGATAAAATGCCTGTTTTGTTTTTGGGACATGGCAGTCCGATGAATGCCATTGAAGAAAACCAATTTACCATTAATTTCCAAAATCTTGGAAAAACATTGCCTAAGCCAAAAGCAATTTTGTGTATTTCGGCTCATTGGTTTACTAACGGAACCAAAGTTACCGCTATGGAAAAACCAAAAACGATACATGATTTTTATGGTTTTCCACAGGCTTTGTACGAAGTAGAATATCCGGCTCCAGGAAATCCGATTTTGGCAAAAGAAACCCAAAAATTGTTAGTACCAACTGAAGTTGAATTAGACCATGATTGGGGATTAGACCATGGAACTTGGAGTGTAATTAAACATTTATATAAAGAAGCTGATATACCTGTAATTCAATTAAGTATTGATTATACAAAACCGGCTAAATATCATTTTGAATTAGCACAAAAATTAGCTGCTTTACGTCAAAAAGGAATTCTGATTATTGGTAGTGGAAATATCATTCACAACCTGAGAATGGTTGATTTTCAAAATTTCGATAGAGACAATTACGGTTACGATTGGGCAATTGAAGCCAGAGAAAAAATTAATGATTTTATGCTGGATGGAAATTTCAATCCGTTAATAGAATACCAAAATCAGGGAAAAGCATTTCAATTAGCGATTCCTACACCGGATCATTATTTGCCTTTGATTTATGCTTTGGGACTAAAAGAAAAAAATGAAGAATTGACTTTGTTTAATGACAAATTACAGGCTGGTTCGCTAAGTATGACTTCGGTAAAAATATTTTAAAAAGAAATTAAAGTTCATACACTATCAACCCACTTCTGAATTTAGGCTCAATGTAAGTACTTTTAGGAGGCATGATTAAATTATTGTCGGCCAATGTTTTGATTTCACTTATATCAGATGCAAAAAGCGTAAATCCAACCTGAAATTCTCCTTCATCAACCATTTCTTTGATAGCGATTATTGACTGGTTTCCGGGAACGTAATCAATGCGTTCATCGTTGCGCATATCGGTTATCCCAAGAATAGGACTTAAGACTTTTTCATACAAAATCTGCGAATCTAAATTTTCAAGAATTCCTTCGGAATCAATAGCTTCTTTGAGATTCAAACTATAAAACTCACCATCAAGATACATCCCGAATTGTGATTTTTTAATTGGTTTCCACAATTCCTGTTCCTTGTTTTTAATCTTGAAATTTTTCTCTAATTCTTTCAGAAAATCCGCTTTAGAATGGCCGTTCAAATCACGAATGATTCGATTGTATTCATAAATTTTTACATTACTTTCGGCAATCAAAAAACTCATGAAATAATTCAGATTTCTGTTTTTGAAGTCTTTGTATTCATCATACAGCATTTCGGCAGAAGCCGAACGATGATGGCCATCGGCTATATACAATTCAGGAATTTGTTCAAATTGATTTTGCAACCAATTGATTTCTTCTTCGGAATTTATTTTCCAAAGAGTATGTTTTTCTTTGTTGGGTGTAGAAAAACAGTAAACAGGTTGTTCTTTTTTCTTTTCAGGAATCCAATTATTCAAAGCTTCACTGTCAGGATAAGTAATCAAAACCGGTTCGGTATTGAAACCTGTTTGGTGCAGATAATCTTTGAACAATTCCACACGGTACTGAAGAGTATCTTCGTGCTTTTTGATGACGTTATTCTTATAGTCATCAATAGAAGTTCCGGCCACAATTCCGGTGAAAGATTGGGTTTTGGTTTGAATTTCATACAAAAAGAAAACTGCTTTTTCTTCTTCTATAAAAATACCTTCGTTTTTAAAGTCTTGATATTTATAAGCAACTCCTTTAAAACGCTTGTCAAAAGTAATTCTTTGTGAATAAACAAAAGCGGGATTAATCACGTGCAGAAACGAATACGGATTAAAGTCTAACCAGGCAGCCAATTCTGCCGGACTGTAATCGTCGTAATTTCTGCAAGTAACCAATGCCACTTTATCGGCCACCGGACGCACTGCTTTGAAAGGGATTATTTTGCTCATGTGTTCAAGTGATTAGTGATTAGTAATTAGTGATTAGCACTTGGCTAGTCACTAATTACTAATCACTAGTTACTATTTAGAAAATTGCTTAGAAACTTTCTCCGCTTTTTTGCTTTCAGAGTAATCGTAGAAACCTTCACCCGATTTTACTCCTAATTTTCCGGCACGTACCATGTTTACCAATAGCGGACACGGAGCATATTTAGGGTTTTTGAATCCATCGTACATTACGTTCAGGATAGATAAACATACGTCAAGACCAATGAAATCGGCCAATTGCAATGGTCCCATTGGGTGAGCCATTCCAAGTTTCATTACCGTGTCAATTTCTGAAACTCCACCAACACCATTGTATAATGTTTCGATAGATTCGTTGATCATTGGCATTAAGATTCTGTTAGCAACAAATCCCGGGTAATCGTTTACTTCTGTTGGGATTTTACCCAATTTAACAGAAAGATCCATGATGATTTTAGTCACTTCGTCAGAAGTATTGTAACCACGGATGATTTCTACCAATTTCATGATAGGCACCGGGTTCATAAAGTGCATTCCGATAACACGCTCAGGATGTGAAACCACAGAACCGATTTGCGTAATAGAAATTGAAGAAGTATTGGTAGCCAAAATAGTGTTGTGGTCACAAGATTCATTCAATTGTCTGAAAATATTCAGTTTCAAATCAACGTTTTCTGTAGCTGCTTCAACAACCAAATCAACACCTACAACACCGTCTTTGATGTCGGTGTAAGTAATGATGTTACCGATGGTTTTCATTTTGTCTTCTTCGGTAATAGTACCTTTAGCAACCATTCTGTCAAGGTTTGCGGCGATAGTAGCCATTCCTTTATCCAAAGATTTCTCAGAAACATCAATCAATTTTACGGTAAATCCACTTTGTGCAAAAGTGTGGGCAATTCCGTTACCCATCGTTCCGGCTCCAATTACGGCTATGTTTTTCATTTTTTTATTTTAATTTATTTAATTTTCTAATTTCTGTCAATAACTGTTCTTCTGTGGGAAGATAAAGTTGATATTGGCTGGCTAATATAGTATTATTATTTTCTGGTAGTGAGTATTTTACAACAAGATCATTTTTATTTTTGTCTGGCAACAAATGAAAAGCCATTTCCTAATTCTAATATAAAATCCTGTAAATTAGAGATAATAGCTTGTTCAAAATCCTTTTCGTAATAAGAACTTTCGCGCTTTAGTCCGAGAAATTCCAAGACCAAGGGATCTTTTATGATCTCATTCGGATTAGATGGAATAACTTCATTTCTTGCAACAGCTAAAACACTTTCTTTATCATTACTGAGTAGCAATCTTTCAAAAAGCTGACTGTTTATCTGCCGTTCCATTTGCCGTACCGACCAATTGTTTTTAACAGTTTCAACGATATAGTATTCTCTTTTATCCTCATTTTCAATTTTTAATAACAATCGATAATGAGTCCAACTCAATTGTGAACGCAGTGAGTTCACAATTGGAAAAGTTCTGTAAAATTGTCTGTACCAATATAAATTTCTAGACGAAAATCCACTGCCAAACTCAGGTTGTAACTGCTCTGAAAGATATTTGATTAGATAATTTCCATAATCAGCTCGGTCTTTTCCTTGTTGTTCTTCATTAAAAATGCGTTCTCCAATATGCCAATACATAATCATTCGGTGATAATCTACCGAACGAATAGCACTTTCCTTAGATTTGGCTATAAGAGATTTTATTTCAAATATTAAATTTTGAGACAGTTGCATTTTTATGAGAATGAATTCTTGCTTTTTGTTAAATGAATTTTAGTTCCAAAGAAGTTTGCTTCTCCATAGATTCAATAATCTGATATGCCACTCTCAACGCTTCGGTTCCGTCTTCCAAAGTCACAACCGGAGTTGTATCGTTGTTGATGGCATCGGCAAAAGATTCCAATTCGTCTAAAATAGCATTGTTCAGTTCTATTTCAGGATTAGCAAAATAGATTTGTTTTTTAATGCCCTCGGCATTTTGTAGAATCATATCGAAATCTCCCGGAACTTCTGGTGCATCTTTCATCTTAACCACTTCACATTTTTTTTCTAAAAAGTCAACTGAGATATAAGCGTCTTTTTGGAAGAAACGTGACTTGCGCATATTTTTTAACGAAATTCGGCTTGAAGTCAAATTGGCAACACAACCGTTTTCAAATTCGATTCGGGCATTAGAAATATCCGGAGTTTCACTGATTACGGCAACTCCGCTGGCATTAACCGATTTTACTTTTGATTTAACCACGCTCAAAATAGCGTCTATATCGTGAATCATAAGATCCAAAACCACAGGAACGTCCGTTCCGCGGGGATTGAATTCGGCCAAACGGTGCGTTTCTATAAACATTGGTTTGTCAATCATTTCTTTCACGGCTTTGAAAGCAGGATTGAATCTTTCAACATGGCCAACCTGACCTTTTATATTGTATTCTTTGGCCAAAGCAATGATTTCTTCGGCTTCTTCAACGGTATTTGAAATGGGTTTTTCAATAAAAATGTGTTTTCCTGATTTGATAGCTACTTTGGCACATTTATAATGAGAAAGAGTAGGAGTTACAATATCTATAACATCAACGGCATGAATGAGTTTTGCAATAGTATCAAATTGGGTGTAACCAAATTCTTTGGCTATTTTGGCTCCGTTTTCGTGATTTTCATCATAAAAACCGACTAATTCATATTTTTCTGACTGCTGTAATAATCTTAAATGTATTTTTCCAAGGTGGCCGGCACCTAAAACTCCCACTTTTAGCATAAAGATAAATTTCGTCAAAAATAATGATTTAATAAGAAATTCCAATCTTTAATCACGAAACTTCGGAACCAAATTCCAAAACTCATTAATTTGAATTAGAATTGAGTTTTGACCTATATTTTTTGGAATTTGACATTTGCATTTTGGGATTTTAACCTCTATTTTAGCCGAAATAAAAGAATTCAATTTTGAAAGATACTGCCAAACATCAAGGACTTCGTAATCAGTTGGTAGCCCTTTTACAAGAGAAAAAGATTACCGATAAAAACGTTTTAGAAGCTATTAGAAAGATTCCCCGACACTTATTTTTAAATTCTACATTTGAAAATTTTGCTTATCAGGACAAGCCTTTTCCTATTGGAGCCGGTCAAACAATTTCACAACCATATACTGTTGCTTTTCAGTCTCAATTGTTGGAAGTGAAGCCCGGAGATAAAGTACTTGAAATCGGAACCGGTTGCGGGTATCAAACTGCCGTTTTGCAAATGTTGGGAGCTAAGGTGTACAGTATTGAAAGACAACATGAATTGTTTAAAAAGACTTCTGTGCTTTTGCCTAAATTAGGAATTCGACCTAAATTATTGTCTTTCGGAGATGGTTATAAGGGTTTGCCTAATTTTGCTCCCTTTGACGGAATTATTGTAACTGCCGGTGCTCCATATATTCCACAACCTTTAATGGCTCAATTGAAAATAGGAGGCAGATTGGTTATTCCTTTGGGAGAAGATATTCAGATTATGACATTGTTGATTCGAAAAAATGAAACTCAGTTTGAAAAACATGAGTTTGGAGAATTTAGATTTGTCCCTTTATTAGAAGATAAAAATTATTCATAAAAAATGCCTCATTTCTTGAGGCATTTTTTATGAGAATAAAGTAAGATTATTCTTCCATAGTATGATAAACGTTCATCACATCGTCATCTTCTTCAATTTTCTCGATTAATTTTTCAACATCAGTCATTTGTTCTTCTGTCAATTTTTTAGTAACCTGTGGAATTCTTTCAAAACCGGAAGATAAAATTTCAAGATTTCTGTTTTCTAATTCCTTTTGGATTGTTCCAAAACTGTTGAAAGGCGCATAAATCAGGATTCCGTCTTCGTCTTCAAAAATTTCTTCAGCACCAAAATCAATTAATTCTAATTCTAATTCTTCAGGATCAATTCCTTCTTTCGGAATTCGGAAGTTACAAGTGTGGTCAAACATAAATTCAACCGAACCTTGAGTTCCCATAGTACCGTTGCACTTATTAAAATAACTTCTGATATTGGCAACTGTTCTGTTATTATTATCTGTAGCAGTTTCAATCAAAAGTGCAATACCGTGAGGTGCATAACCTTCAAATAAAACTTCTTTATAGTTAGCGGTATCTTTATCAGTTGCTTTTTTAATTGCACGTTCTACATTTTCCTTAGGCATATTGGCTGCCTTAGCATTTTGGATAACAGCTCTTAATCTGGCATTGGCATCAGGATTTGGACCTCCTTCTTTTACAGCCATTACAATATCTTTACCAATTCTGGTAAATGCTTTAGCCATTGCAGCCCAGCGTTTCATTTTTCTACCTTTTCGGAATTCAAATGCTCTTCCCATTTCTAGTATATTTAATCGTAGTTTATTTCTAAAATTGATATTTAAACAAAAAACCGATAGACGTTTGTGTATCGGTTTTTCGGTAATATTTTAAATGTAATTATTTTTTGTAAAATGGTAATTTTACCACTTTTGCAGCTACATCATTTTTTCTGATTCTGATAAAAATCTCACTGTCAACAGCAGAGTTTGGAGTAGTAACATATCCTAAACCAATTCCTTTATTCAATGAAGGAGCCATGGTTCCTGAAGTTACAATTCCGATTACATTTCCTGAAGCGTCAACAATTTCATAATCGTGTCTTGGAACTCCTCTTTCTGTCAATTCAAAAGCTACCAATTTACGGGAAACTCCTTCTTCTTTTTGTTTTTTAAGATTATCAGAGTTTACAAAATCCTTAGTGAATTTAGTAATCCATCCCAAACCTGCTTCAAGCGGAGAAGTAGTGTCGTTGATATCGTTTCCGTATAAGCAGAATCCCATTTCTAAACGCAAAGTATCACGGGCAGCCAAACCGATTGGTTTAATTCCGAAAGCAGCACCTGCTTCAAATACTTTGTTCCAGATAGTTTCTACCTGGTCGTTTTTACAGTAAATTTCAAAACCTCCTGAACCGGTATATCCTGTTGCAGAAATGATAACATCGTTGAATCCGGCGAAATCACCTACAGCAAAATGATAGTAAGCAATAGAAGACAAATCGATAGAAGATAATGATTGCATAGCTTCAACCGCTTTTGGTCCTTGAATAGCAAGTAAAGAATAGTCGTCAGAAAGATTTTCCATTTGAACTCCCATATCGTTGTGAGAACTAATCCAAGCCCAGTCTTTATCAATATTTGAAGCGTTTACAACCAATAAATATTGGTTTTCTCCCATTCTGTAAATGATTAAATCATCAACAATTCCACCATTATTGTTTGGCAAACAAGAATATTGAGCTCTTCCGATAGTTAAAGTTGAAGCGTCATTGGTAGTTACTTTTTGGATTAAAGCCAAAGCATTTTCTCCGGTCAACATGAATTCTCCCATGTGAGAAACATCAAAAACACCTACAGCGTTTCTTACAGTTTCGTGTTCTGCATTTACTCCTTCATAAGTAATTGGCATATTATAACCTGCAAATGGAAGGATTTTAGCCCCTAATTGTTCGTGTATGTGCGTAAGAGCAGTATTTTTCATTGTTATTGTTGTATCCATATTTTTTTTATTGTAGTAAATTTTTATGGTCGCTAAGATATTGACTTTTTGCGGAGTTGCAAAGACTAATTCTTTTAAAAATTCAGTAAATTTTGATTAAATCTGTATTATTTATTTTTTAACAATTTTATTTAAACATTATTAATTTCTGAGTGCTTTTCCTTTCGTCAGCATATATTGAATTCGTTCTAATGTCTTTCTTTCGGTACACAAACTCAAAAAGGCTTCTCTCTCCAAATCCAATAAATATTGTTCTGAAACCAAAGTTGCTTCCGATAAATCGCCTCCAGCCATAACATAAGCGAGTTTGTTAGCAATTTTCTTGTCGTGTTCCGAAATGAATTTTCCGGCAAGCATTTGGTCGGTTCCAACTAAAAACATTCCTAATGCTTGTTTTCCAAGAACTTTAATGTCATTTCTGCGAATGGGTTGAGTGTATCCGGCTTCTGCCATTAATAAAGCGTGTTTTTTAGCTTCTGCAATTTGTCGGTCTTTGTTTACCACTACTATATCCTTTCCTTTTTGAAGAATTCCCAAATCAAAAGCTTCGTATGCCGAAGTCGAAACTTTTGCCATAGCAATTGTAAGGAATTGTTCTTGTAAAGTATTTAATTCAACATCGTTTTTACGATACAAATCGGAAGCTCTCAATGTCATCTCTTTTGTTCCGGCACCTCCCGGAATAACTCCGATTCCAAATTCTACCAAACCGATATATGTTTCGGCAGCAGCTACAATTTTGTCGGCGTGTAAACTCATTTCGCAACCTCCTCCAAAAGTCATTCCGTGCGGAGCAACCACAACCGGAATTCCGGAATAACGAACTCGCATAACCGTATCCTGAAACTGTTTGATTGCCATATTTAGTTCGTCATAATCCTGCTCAATTGCCATCATGTAAATCAAAGCAATATTGGCACCTACTGAGAAATTTGGCCCTTGATTTCCAATAACAAGTCCCTGAAATTCTTTTTCTGCCAAATCAATGGCTTTGTTAATTCCCTGAATCACATCACCTCCAAGTGTATTCATTTTGGAGCGGAATTCAACATTAAGAATACCATCTCCCAAATCCTGAATTATGGCACCGTTATTACTCCATACTTTTTTGCTTTCGCGAATGTTATTCAGAATAATAAAAGCATCTTGCCCCGGTACTTTTTTCTGTGATTTTGTTGAAATATCATAGAAATAAGTTGCGCCTTCTTTTACAGTATAAAAACTTTTATTTCCGGAATTAAGCATTTCTGTAACCCAATTGGCAGGTTGCAGATTTTCTGCTTTCATCAATTCAATTCCATTCTCAATACCAATAGCATCCCAAATTTCAAATGGTCCGTTTTCCCAACCAAAGCCGGCTTTCATCGCATCGTCAATTTTGTATAATTCATCCGAAATTTCCGGAATTCTGTTTGAAACATACGCAAAAAGAGACGTAAAATTCTTTCTGTAAAATTCTCCAGCTTTGTCGGTTCCTTTTACCAAAATTTTGAATCGGTCAATTGACTTTTCTATCGTTTTGGTTTGTTCCAAAGTTGCAAAAGATGCTTTTTGTTGTGTACGATATTCGAAAGTATTTAAATCGAGACTCAAAATTTCTTTATCTACTTTCTTATAAAATCCTTGTCCTGATTTACTGCCAAACCATTTATTTTCTACCATTTTACTGATAAAATCGGGAAGAGTAAACAAATCTTTGGCTTCATCGTTCGGACAATTAGCCGCCAATCCGTTGGCAACATGAACCAATGTATCCAATCCTACAACATCAACCGTTCTGAAAGTAGCCGATTTTGGTCTGCCAATAACCGGTCCTGTCAATTTATCGACTTCTTCTACAGTCAGATTCATTTCTTTGACTAAATGAAACAAACTCTGAATTCCGAAAACACCAATTCTGTTCCCAATAAAAGCTGGAGTATCTTTGGCTACAACCGAAGTTTTTCCTAAAAATTGCTCTCCGTATTCTGTTAGAAAATCCAAAACTTCAGTTGAAGTTTGTGGTCCGGGAATGATTTCAAATAATTTCAGATAACGAGCCGGATTAAAAAAATGAGTTCCGCAGAAATGCTTCTGAAAATCTTCACTTCGTCCTTCACTCATGAATTTTATTGGAATTCCCGAAGTATTTGAAGTAATCAATGTTCCGGGTTTTCGATAATTTTCAATTTGTTCAAAAACCAACTTTTTGATATCCAATCGTTCTACAACCACTTCAATAATCCAATCGACATAAGCAATTTTAGCCATGTCGTCAGTGGTATTTCCGGTTGTAATTCGGCTGGCAAACTTTTGATTATAAATAGGTGAGGGGTTCGATTTTAAAGCATTTGCCAAATGTTCATTTGCAATTCTGTTTCTTACAATTTTATTTTCTAAACTCAGTCCTTTTTTACTTTCAGTTTCATTTAATTCGTTTGGAAGTATGTCGAGCAAAAGTACTTCAACACCAATATTGGCAAAATGGCAGGCAATTCCGGAACCCATGATTCCGGAACCTATAACTGCAACTTTCTTTATAATACGTTTCATTTATTTTGGTTTGGTGGTTTTGTTATTGCAAAATTATGCTTCTGTATGAGTATAAATTTTAGCGTACAGATCTTTGTATTTTTCTAAAATAATTTTTCTTTTTAGTTTCATTGTTGGAGTCAAATGACCGCTTTCAACATTCCAAACTTCAGGAGTCAATTCAAATTGTTTTATTTTTTCCCAGTTCCCGAATTTTAGATTTATTTTTTCAACTTCACTGGCAATTCTCTCAATTACTTTTGGATTTGCAATAATCTCCTTAGGAGAAGTTCCTATATCAATCTTTTTTTTCTTAGACCAATTCGCCAAATATTCAAAAGAAGGTTGTATAAAAGCTGCCGGCATTTTTTCTCCATCACCAATTACCATAATTTGCTCAATAAAAGGAGATTGTTTCATTGCATTTTCAATTATCTGAGGAGCAATGTATTTTCCTCCGGAGGTTTTAAACATTTCTTTTTTACGATCAGTAATTTTCAGGAAACCATCTTTATCAATATGCCCGATGTCTCCGGTATGAAAATACCCGTTTTCAATTACCTGATTGGTAAGTTCTTCATCTTTATAATATCCCATCATCAAATTCGGACCTTTGAAAAGGATTTCACCGTCGGATGCGATTTTAACTTCTACATTTTCTATAGGTTTTCCAACAGTTCCGGCTCTAAAACCACGATTTCGCATATCATTAACTGCAATTACCGGCGATGTTTCGGTCAATCCGTAACCTTCCATAACCGGAATTTCAGCTGCCGCAAAAATCTTAGATAATCTTGGTTGCAGTGCTGCACTTCCTGAAACCATAAGGTCTAATTTTCCTCCTAAACCTTCTTTCCATTTACTGAAAATTAGTTTTCGGGCAATTTTTAATTGTAATTCATACCAAAATCCATTGGCTCCATAAGGCTCGTATTTTATTCCTAAATTTAATGCCCAGAAAAATAAGTTTCTTTTAATTCCGGTTAATTCGGCTCCTTTTTCATAAATTTTTGCATATACTTTTTCAATTAGTCTTGGAACCACAGTTATAACTTCCGGTGAAACTTCTTTTAGGTTGTCGCTGAGTTTTTCGATAGATTCGGCAAAATAGATAGAAACTCCATAATATTGATAGAGATAGAGAACCATTCGTTCAAAAACATGACATACAGGTAAAAAACTTAATGCTCTGGTATTTCCTGCCTGAAATGGAATTCTGGAAGCTGAGTTTAATACATTTGAAATTAGGTTTTTGTGAGAAAGCATAACTCCTTTTGGGCGGCCTGTAGTTCCGGAAGTATATATAATTGTAGCCAGATCTTCGGTATTTACGGAGTTTTTCCGTTCTTCAACCTCAGTTTGATTAGCGGTATCTTTGCCTAAATTGAGTAATTCATTCCAGTTTTTACAGTTTTCTATTTCATCAAAAGAATAAATCTCGATAAGATTTGGAACATTTTTTTTAATAGAATTTATCTTAGCAAAAACCTCTGCATCCGAAACAAAACAATATTTTGCATCAGAATGATTCAGGATATATTCATAATCTTCCGCAGAAATAGTCGGATAAATAGGTACATTTTGAGCACCAACCTGCAATACACCTATATCCAGAATATTCCATTCGGTTCTGTTTGTGGTCGAAATAACCGCAATTTTATCATTCTTTTGGATATTCATTCGCAAAAGAGCTCTCGAAATAGTATTGGCCTTATCAATATATTCTTGAGTTGAAGTTTTCATCCAATTGCCTTTTGTTTTTAAAACAAAAGCATCTGATAAAGGATATTTTTCAAGTTGATAATAAGGAAAGTCGAATATTCGTGTAATATTTTTCATTTTTAGCAGGAATTTATTATCTGCAAATTAAATAATATTACATTCACTCACAATTTTTATTTAAAATTTAAATTATTTTGATTAAAAATCATAAAATTATATTCAAAACACAATAAGATTTAGGTGTTTAAAATATTGGAAATCAAGCTGTAGCTTTAAAAAATAAACTTCAAGTGACCCAATCGAATGTTTTTTTAAGAGAAAAAGTTAAACGGTTTGTTTTTATGATAGTAATTTTACTATCTTTGAAAAGTTAAATAATAACAAGGTCTATGAAATATAGCGAATTTTTTAAGCTAGCCAAGAAAAATGATTGGCAATTTTTAAGGCAAGGAAAGGGGAGTCATGAGATTTGGATTAAAGATGATAAAACAGTAGTAATTCCAAACCATGGTTCAAAAGAAATGCCAAAAGGATTAGAAAAAAGTTTAAAAAAGGAAATGGGATTATAGTCTTATTTTAATAAATAATATTATGAAAGAAATAAAAATTATAATTGAGAAAAGTACAGATTCATTTGGAGCATATTCCGAAAATATACAAGGAATTTACGGGGCTGGAGATACAGCCGATGAATGTAAACAATCCGTTTTAGATGCTATAGACACATTAAAAGAATTGGATAATTGTCCTAAAGAATTAAAAGGAGAATATGTAATAACATATAAATTTGATGCGGTTAGTTTTTTAAATTATTACAAAGGTATTTTTACAAATTCTGCCTTAGAAAAAATCACAGGAATAAATCAAAAACAAATACAACACTATGCAACTGGTTATCGTAAACCGAGACCAGAACAACGCCAAAAAATAGAAAATGCCTTACATAAATTAGGTAAAGAACTTTTAGCTGTAGAACTTTAGTATTATTTGACGTTTTAATTTTATTTTACAATTTAGCCTCTCAATAAGAGGCTTTTTTATGTTCTTTTGCCACTGTTGTAATTTTTTACAGTATAGATGTCGGCTAATGGTCGGCTGTGTTTTTGATACATAAAAGAAAAACCCCTTATTTCTAAGGGGTTTTAATTGGTTTTTTGACCTGAGAAGTGACCTCGACTGGGTCGTAACTTAAGTTAAATATCCCTTTATTTACAAGGGTTTAGAGCAGTAAATTTTAAAGAGGGGTAACGATAGGGGTAATTATCATTGTAATATCAAATTTTACCCCATTTTATTACCTGAATGAAAAATGCAGAATCCTAAGTCAGGAAGATTAATTTTCTCAAAGATGCTCTACTGATAACCCAGTTAATAACTAGATATACAAATCCTAATTATTGGATTAGTATTAAAGAGAAGTCTCCAAAAGTAATTTCTAGGTTAAAAAAGGACTTTAATAACCTATTAAACAAACACGATTTACTAAAGACCAAGAATGAATTGAGGGAGAAGCTAGAATCTAAATTTATAGAATTACTAAACTCCGATTGTAGTGATTCAGAATATAGAGAAGTAGGATAGGGATTAAATGTCAACTATAAGACAATGAACAAACCCACTACAAGGTGGGTTTTGTTGAATTATATTTTCGATATTAAAGACTAACAAATAGTAGGTTAGATGGTTATTTGTTGCGCTACATTCTTTCTATTATAATTTGCGGTATTTAATTACAATAACTTGTTTGAGAATCTTTAATCCAATTTTTTGAAGTGGGAGTAAAACCATTATCAATTTTGATACATTTTAGTTCGTTATTTTGCTGTGTGTGCATATAATTAATGGATTTGTTTTTCCCATTTTGTAAATTGAGAGTCACTAAAATATTATTATCCAAATATATATTTTGCAAATTAGTTAAATTACTTGCATTAAAAATCGAAATTTTATTATTGGTAGCAATTAGAGTTTCGATTAAATTGTTATTAGATACATTAAGATTTAACAACTGGTTATATCTTAAATCTATCCATTTTAATTTTGTGTTTTGTGAAATATCAATAGTAGTAAACCTATTACCTGAAACATCTAACCATTCAAGATTTGGAAATGTAGTAAGTGTTATAGTGGATAATTCATTCCATTGGTCATTAATACTTATCCTACCAATCTTTAAAGTTTGCAAATATGGATTTGTAAAATTTGAAAATTTTATAGATGTCAATCGGTTTGAAGTTAAATCAATTGTTGTTAATTTGTTACAACCAGAGAGGTCAAGTGCTCCTCCTAAATCCGAATCACGTAAGTTTAAAATTTCTAAATTTGATTGCATGGCAGTATTTAGAAGATTAGCAACTGTATTTTCTGGAGAATTTAATGTTTTTAAAGTATTGCTCTTTGGTAAAACCAATTTTCCTATATAACCTTTTGTTTGCCCATTGCCGACAACCCAACCCACATTAAAATTAATAGTTTCTAATTTTTTATTATTATAAAGATTTAGAGTTCCCCCATTTGTAATATCACCATTCCATAAATACACACATCCAGTTATAGTCTTCAAGTTTATTAATTGCTCTATACCCTTGAAATCACGAACAAAAGCACTTGAACCAAGATTTAATTCAGTTATTAATGAGGCTTCATAACAAGATATTTTAGAATCATTATTTAAATCATAACCTCTAGAGATTAAAAAGTTTAAAAAATTACCAGTTACATTAAACTTAACAAAATCAACACATTCTGCACTTTCATATTCAGATAAAGATGATGTCGTATTGTTATTATTTGGAGGTGTTGTATTGTCATTCTTAGTTGGGCTATCATCAGATTTTGAACAGGATAATATAGTCACTAAGCTTAAAATTAATAATAGTCTTTTCATAATTGTTTATGATTTGTTAAAGTGTTATATTTTATTAGTCTCTTGATTATAAGTGAGATTTAATTATTCTATCAGCAGGGTCATTATCTAAATTCTTTTTAGGGGATTTAGAAATAGCCTTTTTCCTTTTTGGGTTTTCTTTTGTTCTAATCTCTTTTCCTGGGATATAATTCTTTTGCTTTGCTACACGCTTTCCACTTGATGTTGTAGTATATAAATCTGCCCCCTTATAAGTAGTATATGTTTCAAATCTTTGTTTCGGTTTTTTAGTTCCTAGATTTGAAAACAAATCCTGAGTTAATGCACCGTCTTCGTTTGTTCCTGATGTACTTCTAATTTGATTTTGGGGCAATACAGAAATACCACTCCTATCTGCTCTTCGGTCATTATTTGGAATATCAGGAACTCCCTGATACTTTATTTCTGGGAGTGGTGGTTGGGTTAAGTCTGTAGGGTTTACTTCATTTTGTGCCGAAGCTCCAATTGAAAGTAAAGTTGTAATCGCAAGTGTAAAGAGTGATTTTTTTATCATTGTTGTGTTTTTGATTATAAGTGACTCTTAATTATTCCATCCGCAGGGTCATTATCAGAACTTTTTTTACATGAGGTAGGAATTACAGACCAAACAATAAACCCTACTAGTAATGAGAATCCTAACTGAACTATCCAAGAGTAAGCATCTTTAGGTTTGTCAGCTATAGATTTATCTTTAAAAAGTCCCCTAATAAGTAATCCGAAAATTGTTAATCCGAAAATTGTTAAAATTGTACCCATAAATTATTTAAATAAATATAATTAGTTTATTGTCAAGCACTTTATTTGTGGTTAAACATTTCTTTTTTGGTGATTTCTCTAATTTAATTATATAAAGGTCAATTTGCAACTGATTATTTTGAAGTATGTTAAGAACAATACCTCTCCATTTGTAGTGCGTTGTTTTTTAACCTTGACAAAGAGTATTAATTTTGTCTTATAATTAAAAGAACTAATAATATCTAATTACTTTCTTTTTAGTCACTATAATTAGACTTGACTTATCAAAAGCCAGATATATGTTAACTCCAGTTTCTAAAGTAGTGGAATAAAAAATATTTCCTTCATAAACTTTTTCTCCCATTTTAAAGTTGTCGAGTGTAGATATAAAAGCGTAATAACCTTTTTCATCAGTGTCTCCATATATATCAAGAATAGGGCTATTTTTAACTTCAGTTGCTCTGCTGAAAGAGAATTCATAAACTCCTGACCCATAAGATATATTTTGATAACTTGTTTTACCATATTGATTGATATATGGTGCTGACACATCTTTTTTATAAAATGTAAGTTTTTGAGGATAGTCAATTTGACAAAAAGATTTTGTAGCAATCAAGAAGATTACTAAAAGGATAAAATTTTTCATATTTATTATTATTTAATTTAGTATTGAATCTGTTTATTTTCTTCATCATTCTTCATAAAACTTCTTAACTTCATTTACTGGCACGCCAAAACTAAAATTTTGAGAGTTAGTGATTTTTGCAAAATTGACACCAACTAAATTTCCCCATTTATCAATAATTGGACTGCCACTTGAACCCTCAAGTGTTGGAATTGTATATAAAATTCTTTCACCATCATTTTCTTGACTGATTTTTCCACTTGTGAATTGTGATTTAATTCCTTGTTTTGTATTCGCCAAAGAAAAACCTCTGTTAAAACCTATCATAAAAACATCTTCGTTTATTTTGATTGGATTTTTAATATTTCTTTCTTTATACTTTTCTGGATTTTCAACCAAGTTTGGATTATTGTCTTTGAAATTAAAAATGAAATTAGGTTTTGTGTTAAATGCTTTATTTTTTGTTTGTATAAGTGCTAAATCTATTTTTTCATTTTCAGATGTTTTTACCACAACGCATTCTTGTAAATCATCAAATTCAGTTATGTGCGTATCATTATATGCAATGCCTAACTTGTGGATTATTAATTTTGAAGTTGAATTACTTAAATCTAGATTTTCAATTCCGTGATACAATTCAACTAAAATATTTTTTTTACTGACTACCCCTTTATATTGATTTTCATAATTCTGCTTCTCGTAATATTCCATTTGGTCATAGTACAGATTATATGTTGATTTTATTTGGTCAATAGTATCATTGTACATTCTAACTTCATCAACGATTTTAATTTTTGCTTTCTCATATAAATTTACAAGCTCTGTTTTATAATTTTCGTCCTTATTATTTACTACGTGATTATTTGTTATTATTTCTCCATTTTCAGAGATAACAAATCCTGTTCCCGTGGAAAAGGATAAATTATTTAAAACTTCTTCTTTTGTGAAAAAAATTTTTTTTTCTGAACTTGGGGAATAATAATAAGTTGCATTATCTGAATAGACTTCATAATAATATTGACTTGCAATTAAAACAACACTGCCTTTATATTTTTCAAAAATCTCCTCAGGTTTTTCTGGTTCTATTACTTTCGTACAAGAATTTAGCAGAAAAAAAGACAGAAGTATTTTAATGTATAATGCTTTCATAATCTAAATTTTTAATAAGGCAGGAGTTGTTCAATTACACAAACAATTTCAATTAATATGTTAATTTCTTTGCTATTTGAATCATATTTTTTTGACTGATTGTATTGATTTTAAATAGTAATTAATAGCTGTTTTGAGATATTTTACAAAAATTAGGAATTTGAAATTAGAATCTTTACGGTTTTCCACATTTGGACGATTTTTTTTTTTCAAATATAAAAAATTGGACGCATATATGCGCTCAAATAATTTTTATTTGTTGATGACCTTTGAAAATGATTTCAGGTCAAGATTTTCTAGTAAATTTAGGTGTTCACATTCGGCAGATTAGGGAGGTAAAAAAAATCTCGCAACAAAATCTTGCTGACTTATGTGATTTACCTAAAACAACTATTGGACGAATTGAAAGAGCTGAAATGAATACTACCATTAAAACACTAGTAAAGATTGCCAACGCTTTAGAAATCGAACCAAAAGAGTTACTAAATTTTAAGATTAAAAATTAAACTTGTGTTTTCTTAAAAGGTCGGAATATTGTTTTAGGTTCTTAAATTCATTTTGTAAAATCGGATTCATCTTGTCGTAATCATAATCGTATAGATAAAACGCAAGCTCTAACAGACAATCCTCTAAAATCCAAAGCTCCTCTAAATATTCACGGTTTTGTGGATTTGGCGTAGGCGGATATTTTGACCTTATCTCCATTCTAATCTCATCTATGGTTTTATTCTGATAATCAATTCCTTTCTTTAAAAGCTCTTTGTTGATTAAATTATGAGCGGAATAAATATTGATTAAATTATGCTCGGTACTGACATAACAATTCGTAATCCTGCTTTTAATGAACCGATTGAATTTTTCCTCTAACGGAAGACTTATTAGTTTACCTATTGTCATAATTCCTGAGTAATTTAAATTTCAAAACGTTCTAGTCCAACCAAATCCAATTTCTCTTTAAAAGGAATCAATAATATATGCTTTGCGGTAGTTTGAATCGTAAACAAATGATTTTGCTTACCAGTGCTAAAAGAAGCTCCAGCAAAGTTTTGATTGCTGTCAAAAAAGATTAGTTGAAAGGGAGTTATGCCTGTCAAATCCATAAAGGAATTTAACTCATTGTGTACAACTGAAATAAAATAGGTTTGTTCTAAATCTATTTCATTGTTTCTTACAACGGTTGTTGATTGATTTTTTGATAATGCTATTGCATTGAAACCTTGAGCTTTGTTTTCAAACTTTAAGGTAATAGAATAAGTATTCATACATAAATAAATTAAGGTTGCAATTTAGTTATGTCGTGAAATGATAATAAGATTGTGGATTCTCAATACATTTTGACGACTGTCCGCATTCTAAACCACCGTGCAATTGAGTTGTCGGTTGGCGTGATAAATCACTTCTTGATGCTTTGCAAATATTAAATAAAAAATATTGAGAATCAAAATAAAATATTTAATATATTATGTAGATTTTTCTTTTTCAACAACCTTCACTTTATATATAAAGAAAATTGACATAATATAATAAATTGATTTATGGTAATTATCAAAATATTTAATCTCATATTTTAAATATATAGTATATGTATTATTTTATTATCAATATTGGTAGGGTAAAATGACTTATACAGTCCTCTCCTAAATGTCCATAAGAGATGGTTTAGGGATTGAAGTGTGTTTTGCCCCATACCCCCACCAAACGAAATGAAAAAGGTTTTTAAATACTGTTGTGTTTTACATACAGAAAACGGAATAAAAGAATAAAAAAGTGTGGATGTAAATATGTTTTTTTAATCAACAGTACAATAATCGTACAAATTTAGAAATAAAAAATCCTTAAACTCCTGATTTTCAGTATGTTTAAGGATTTTATTTGTGACCTCGACTGGATTCAAACCAGTAACCTTCTGAGCCGTAATCAGATGCGCTATTCAGTTGCGCCACGAGGCCTTGTTTGTTATTGTTTAACGAGTGCAAATTTAGAGATTATTTTATAACTTGCAAGTGTTTTTGAAAATAAAAGTAAAGTATTTTTAAAGTTATTTTTTAACACTTTGATATTGAATTTTTTAATTTTCAATTCAGCTAAACTTATTTAAAAAATAAAACAAAAAACTAAATGAAAATTGAAAATTTTATCCGAGATATACAGGATTTCCCTAAAGAAGGAGTAGGATTTAAAGATATAACTCCATTATTAAGCAATGCAGAAGCCAGAACTTATTGTTTAAAAATGATGATTAATAGCTTACATGGTATTAAAATCGATAAAGTAGTAGGAGCAGAAAGCCGGGGGTTTTTCTTTGGAATTCTTTTAGCACAAGAGTTAAATGTTGGATTTGTTCCTGTTAGAAAGAAAAACAAATTGCCTTTTGAAACAATTTCTGCAACTTATGAGTTAGAATATGGCAGCGATAGTTTGGAAATCCATATAGATGCCATTCAAAAAGGAGACAAAGTTCTTATACACGATGATGTTTTGGCAACCGGAGGAACAGCTAAAGCCATTTGTGAATTGGTCGAAAAATTGGGAGGAGAAATTGTACAATGCAATTTTTTGATGGAATTAAACTTTTTAAAAGGAAGAGAAAAAATCCAAAATCATCCGATTTATTCTGTATTGAACTACTAAAAATAAAAGCCCGATTGCAATAAACACAATCGGGCTTTTATTTTTTATTTAAAGTTCAAGATTACTGAACTTTTATTTCAAACATTTTATTCCAGTTTTTACCTGTTACAAAAATGGTTTTTGTTTTAGGATTATGAGCAATTCCGTTCAAAGCTTCAGCTTCCGGATTGCTAACTAATTTTCTTAAACCCGAAAGGTCTATAATTCCTTCAACAGCTCCCGAAGTCGGATCGATTACAGCCAAAGCATCTTTCATCCATACATTTCCGTAAATCTTACCGTTGATAAATTCCAATTCGTTTACCTGTTTAATTTTAGCGCTTCCTGCATAAACATTGATATTATCAACCATTTTTTGAGTTTTAGGATCCATTCTCCAGATTTTCTCTGTCCCGTCTGACTGATAAATATAAGTTCCGTCATTTGTCATTCCCCAACCTTCGATATCTTTATCATAAGTAAAGGTCTTTTCAAGTTTCAATGTGTTTGCATTATAAATAAAACCTGTTTTTTCCTCCCAAGTCAATTGAAAAATCTTACCGTTGATAATCGTAATTCCTTCTCCAAAATATTTTTGTTCCAAATCAACCTGTTTAAAAACTTTTCCGGTTTTGTAATCATACTTTCTAAAATAAGATTCTCCATTTTTTCCGGTGCTTTCATATAAGGTATCTCTGAAAAACTCCAAACCTTCGGTAAATGATTTTACATCATGCGCATAAGTATTCACAATAGTGTAATTCATTAATTTTGGTTGGATATTAGAAACCAATTCAATACGACTTTTAACCTCTTCTCCGGAAGTATTTCCATCGGCATAAACTAAAGCTTTTAAGTTTTGGTATCCTAATTTTTGTGATTTCAAATCAAAAGAAACAGCAGTTAAATCTTTTTTTGAAGCTACTTTTTTGTCATTTACATAATAAATAATACTATCAATTTTGCTGTTTTCCGGGTTTAATAAAGACAACGAAAGCTGATCATCTATATAATATTCGGCTTTAAATTTTGAATTATCGAAGCTAAAGGCACTTTCTTCATTTTTTTTAGAACCTCCACAACCGACAATAGTTGCTGATAACAAAATGGCTGACAGTAAATTATAGTTTTTCATAATATATTTTAATTTGTTTTGGTCAATAATTTTAAATAAAAATTTGTGTTTGTATTTGCGAAAATACAAAAAGATTGTACATTTGCAACGGCAAGTCCTACACGACCAGCTCCTGCAAACTCCCCCAGGATGGGAACATAGCAAGGGTATGTGGTTGAGCGGTGCGATGTAGGTCGCTTGCCTTTTTTTATTTTATGTAATCTTCCTTTGGGAAGATTTTTTGTTTTTAGGACATTTCTAATTTTAAAATATAATGAGTAAAGTAGTCTTAATTACCGGAGGTTCTTCAGGTATCGGAAAATCTATCGGAAATTTTCTTCATAAAAAAGGTTTTACGGTTTATGGAACGAGTAGAAATCCTGAAAAAATAAGTAATTCCAATTTTCCTTTAATTGCTTTAGATGTCAGAAATACTCAAAGCATTGCAATTGCTGTTTCTGAAGTAATTAAATTATCCGGAAGAATTGATGTTTTAATCAATAATGCGGGAGTTGGAATTACGGGACCACTGGAAGAAATTCCAACTCAGGAAATTAAGAATAATTTTGAAACCAATTTATTTGGTCCTATCGAAATGATGAAAGCGGTTTTACCTCAGATGCGTTTACAAAAATCGGGTTTAATAATTAATGTTACTTCGATTGCCGGATATATGGGATTGCCTTATAGAAGTGTTTATTCTTCTTCTAAAGGAGCTTTGGAACTTATTACCGAAGCTTTGCGAATGGAGGTAAAATTGTTCGGAATCCATATTACAAATGTAGCTCCGGGTGATTTTGCAACCAATATCGCTTCGGGACGTTTTCATGCTCCATTATTAAAAGATTCTGCTTATAAAATTCCTTATGGAAATACCCTGAAAATGATGGATGAACATGTAGATCACGGAAGCAATCCTGATGAAATGGCTCAGGCTGTCTATAACATTATTCAAAATCCAAATCCAAAGATTCATTATAAAGTAGGTGCATTTTTACAGAAGTTTTCTATCGTTCTAAAACGTATTTTACCAGATAAAGTTTATGAAAAAATGTTAATGAATCATTATAAGTTGTAATTTAAAATTACAAGAAATATTTATAAAAATTTTAATCACACATCAATCGAAATATAAAAAAGAGGAAAAGAATTTATTTCATTTCCTCTTTTTTATTATGTGTAAACGATATTTCCTCTAAATAATTCCTCGAGGCCTTGCCTCGGGGTTTCCGCTTCCACCTCTCCTTGGGAGAGGTCGGATTTACGGAGTAAATCCGGGTGAGGCAAAATAAAAGAATTTCGGTTTTTGACCTTCAGGTCAAAATGAAACCGGCGAAATACCCCGATGGCTCTGCCTCGGGGATAGTCGGTTTCAAGAAATTATTTTATTTAACTGCTGCTGAAAAATTTGTCAATAAATATATTTTCGTCATTTCAATTTTTGTTATTGACGAACCATTCTATTTTTTTCTTTTCTCCAACGATCCATACAACGTCATTTATTTCAAAAACCGTAGTTGAGTCAGGATTCAATATTCGCTGGCGGTCTCGCTCAATTCCGATAATCAAACCATTGGTTCGTTCTCTCAATCCCGACTGACGGATGTTTAACCCTTTTAGATTAATTTGATTATTCACAATAAATTTCTGTAACACAAAATCTTCTACTTTAACATCGGCTGTTTCACTTTTTGTTACTGTATGAAACATCGGTTTAAATATTTTTATTTGCTCATCGGTTGCCAGGATTCCAACCTCGTCATAGGGCAGCAGGAGACTGTTCTTATCGGGTAATGAAATTAATCGTTCTCCTCGTTTAATATACACCACATTAATACCGTATTTTTCTCTCCATGTAAGTTCTTGTAACATTCTACCCACGTATTCGGCCTCATAGGGAACCTCCAGCTGAATAATATGTGCATCCCAAGGATGTAATTCTGATTCCATCAATGCGCTTTTTCTTTTTACACTTGCAGAAAAGGTATTGTATTCTGCTGTTTCTCTTGCATTGAGGTTCTTTACAAACATATCTTCTATATGTTGATAAAAAAAACGAATTCGTTCACCGAAAATAAAAAGCAAAATGATTATTATCGGAACAATAATAAAAGTTGCAGGATGCAGTAAAAAAATTCTATATACCCAAAAAGAAATAAGAGATATTCCTATGAGTATTCTTATCATTTCAATTGTAAAAAGAGGGCCTAATCTATACCTTTTATTATGCCAGAGTTCTTTGTACTCGATAATATTGGGGCGTTTTACCATTAAAGCCCATAAAAAAGGAGAGGCAATAATAAGTAAAAAAATAAGTCCTCCAATATTAGAAAGCATCAAATTATTTGTTCTTTCATGCAAAAACGGAATTAAAAAATTCAAGGAAAGAAATATCAATGATGAAAGTATAACAAAATTGACAATAATGATAAGTAAGTAAACTTTGATTACTTTTTTCCAATTACCCTCTGTCTGGATACTTTGGGTACTTTGTGAATAGCTGTTTATTCTTTTAATCCATTTATTAGGAAGCTTTTGTTCTAAAAACTCCGAAACAGGTGCAGATAATCTTATCAGATAAGGTGTGGTAAAAGTTGTTATTGCCGAAGCTCCTACAGCCACAGGAAATAAAAAGTCTGATATTACGCCGAGTGAAAGACCAAGAGTTGCAACGATAAAGGCAAACTCTCCAATTTGTGCCATACTCATTCCCACCTGAACTGACTGCCTTAGAGACTGGCCTGATAAAATAGCACCCAATGTTGTGCTGAAAAGTTTTCCAAATAAGGTAAGCAATGTTACACAAACTACCGGCCATCCGTATTCTATTATTGCATTTGGATCAATCAACATCCCTACCGATACAAAAAATACAGCACCAAACATATCTTTTATTGGTTTTATAACATGTTCTACTTTTTCGGCCGATGTTGTTTCTGCTATTATAGATCCCATTATAAATGCCCCCAGTTCGGCTGAAAAACCAACCTGTGTTGCAAGGACAACCATTCCAAGACAAAGTCCTATCGAAAGAATAAGTAATGTTTCTTCATCAAGCAGCGGTTTTGTCTTTTTAAGTAATGTAGGGAGCAGAAAAATTCCGCCAATGAACCATAATGAAAGAAAGAAAATAAGTTTAAGAACCGTTAATAATATTTCGGTCCCTTGAAATTGCATGGTTACTGCTATAGAAGAAAGCAAAACCATAAGTAATATCACCACAATATCTTCAACAATTAAAACCCCAAAAACAACACGTGCATATTGAAATGTTTTAACTCCCAATTCATCAAATGCCCGGATAATAATGGTGGTAGAGGAGCTTGCCAGCATACCTCCCAAAAATAAACTATCCATAAAGGACCATCCCAAAAGTTTTCCTGTGAAATAACCTGCAATCGTAATAAAAACAATTTCAACCAAAGCCGTAATAGAAGCAGAGCCTCCTACACGCATTAACTTTTTAAAACTAAACTCAAGCCCAAGCCCAAACAGAAGAAAAATCACCCCGATTTCAGCAAGTATATCAATGTTTTTTATATCGGTAACAGTTGGTAAAAAATGCATGTGGGGACCAACTAAAAAACCTGCAATGATGTAACCCAATACAAGAGGCTGTTTAATTTTTCTGAATAAGATAGTAGTAATTGCTCCAGTCGTCAATATCAAAGCTAAATCTCTGATCAAATCAGGTAAATGCACCATATTTTAAATATTTTGGTTTTCGCAAATTTACATTTTTGTGTTTAATAAGAATTATAAATCTGAGGTTAATTTCAATATAAAAATCGATTTCAAGAGCAATATCAAATCCTAAATCAAAAAATGATTTATTAAGAATAGAATTATTATATTTGAGAGTAAAGTATATTTTCAAAAAAAACTTTACAAAGAAAAGTACAACTTATAATTTTAATGCCATGAGATTTTTTATAGATACTGCCAATTTGGCTCAGATAAAAGAAGCACTGGACTTGGGGATTTTAGACGGAGTAACAACCAATCCGAGTTTGATGGCAAAAGAAGGAATTGTTGGCAAAAACAATATCTTAAAACATTATGTTGATATATGCAATATAGTAGATGGTGATGTAAGTGCCGAAGTGATTGCCGTAGATTTTGATGGTATGATAAGGGAAGGCGAGGAGTTATCAGAACTTCATGACCAAATTGTTGTAAAACTCCCAATGACCAAAGACGGCATTAAGGCTACCAAATATTTTTCGCAAAGAGGTATTAAAACCAATGTAACCTTAGTCTTTTCCGCAGGTCAGGCATTGCTGGCCGCCAAAGCCGGAGCCACTTATGTTTCTCCTTTCATGGGACGTCTGGACGATATTTCTACTGATGGACTTTCTCTTATTGACGAAATACGCATCATTTATGATAATTATGAATTTGAAACCCAAATTTTAGCCGCTTCTATTCGTCATAGTATGCACATAGTTAATTGTGCCAAAATTGGTGCCGATGTAATAACTGCACCTCTGGATGCTATTTTAGGATTACTTAAACATCCTTTGACTGATATTGGTTTGGCTCAGTTCATTGCCGATTTTGAAAAAGGAAATAAAAAGTAATTTTTACTTTGACCTTAAATTCAAGTATGATTTTTATGATTTCATAGTGAAACAAAGTTATTTACTCACTTTAATAATTTGTTGATCAATAAATTCAAGGTTAATTATTTTCTTTGTATTCTACACTTCATTTCCAGACAGAAATTTTCAAAAAATTAAATAATTTCATTTAATGATATTCATTTTTCAATGTTAATTGGAAATAACTTTTGGAGCCTATTTAAATTAACAGAAAATTATTCTACAACTCTTTCTGCTATTTATGTTTCGATTCTAAGAAAACATATTTTATCTGATATAGTTTACAAAATGATATTAATGGACTATTAAAATTATAAGAAAACTCTTTTTATTAAGACTTTTTTTTCAATAAATAGCCATTTTATATTATGAAGTCTATGTGAGCAATATTCTTTTTTATAATATAAATCATAAATTTATCTTAAAAAAGTAAATATTTATTACATTAATGTTTTTGTAGATAGTTTTCTGATAAAACTGTTTATAAAGCCAATAAAAAAAGTAAATATGATATTTATCATAATAAAGGACTATTATGTCTTTTATATTTACATCATAATTTATTTACTAATCAAATGCACTATTTATGAAAACTATCTTTAAAAACAGTAAGACGTTAAAAATAGCTTTATTCGGTAGTCTGTTAGCATCTGCGGGTTTGATTGCCTTCGGATGTACAGATAAGAGTAAGAATAAAAACGATTCTGTAAAAGGAGAAATGATTGCCGAACTAACGGCACCACCGATGGTACCAAAACCAGTAGGAGACAGAGCTGCCACAAAATTAGTGGTAAACATGGAAATTAAAGAAATGGAAGGCGAAATGGCCGATGGGGTAAAATATACCTATTGGACATTTGGAGGTTCTGTTCCCGGAAGTTTCATCAGAACAAGAGTGGGGGATGAAGTGGAGTTTCACTTAAAAAATCACCCGGACAACAAATTACCACACAATATTGATTTGCATGCTGTGACAGGTCCCGGAGGAGGGGCTACATCATCATTGGTAGCACCTGGTCACGAAAAAATATTCAATTTTAAAGTTTTAAATCCGGGTCTTTACGTTTACCATTGTGCTACTGCTCCTGTAGGAATGCATATTGCCAACGGGATGTATGGTTTAATTTTAGTAGAACCGGAAGGAGGATTACCTAAAGTAGATAGAGAGTACTACGTAATGCAAGGAGATTTCTACACTAAAGGTGCTAATGGAGAACAAGGTTTACAGCCATTTGACATGAATAAAGCCATCAAAGAGCAACCTGATTATGTAGTTTTTAATGGAAAAACAGGAGCATTAACAGGAGAAGGTGCTTTAACTGCAAAGGTAGGTGAAACAGTTCGTCTTTTTGTAGGTAACGGTGGACCAAACTTGGTGTCTTCGTTTCACGTAATTGGTGAAATCTTTGACGATGTTTATATAGAAGGAGGAGATATGGTTAATAAAAACGTACAAACCACATTGATTCCTGCCGGAGGATCAGCAATTGTTGATTTCAAAGTAGATGTGCCGGGTACATTTATTTTGGTTGACCACTCTATTTTTAGAGCTTTCAATAAAGGTGCCTTGGGTATGCTGAAAGTTGAAGGTCCGGAAGACAAAACAATTTATTCAGGAACAATTCAGGAAGGTGTTTATTTACCTGAAGGAGGTGGAATTCAATCTATGCCAAAAGCAAAAGCAACTGAAAAATCGCAAGTAGCCTTAACAGTACCACAACAAATTGCCGCAGGTAAATCTATTTATGGAAAAACTTGTTTTGCTTGCCACCAGTCAGAAGGGCAAGGGGTTCCAACAGTATTCCCTCCATTAGCTAAATCTGATTTCTTGAATGCAGATCCGAATAGAGCTATTAAAGCGGTCTTAAAAGGATTAAGTGGAGAAATTACAGTAAACGGTAAAAAATATAACAATGTAATGACCAGTCAAAATCTGACTGATGACGAAGTTGCAAATGTATTGACTTATGTTTATAATAGTTGGGGCAACAATAAAACAGTTGTAACTCCTGCGATGGTTAAATCAGTAAGAAATAAAACAGAAGGTGAACACTAAATAAAAGTAATTAAATCGCCATGATTCAAGCTGAAGAGTGGCGATTTTATATCAATCAATAAATTTTAAAATTTTACAAAATGAAAAAAACATTTTTAGGATTAGCAGCTTTCATATTTGCTTTTAGCTTAAATGCAACAGCTCAAGACAAAGGGAAAACAGTTTATACACAAACATGTGTAGCTTGTCATCAGGCTAATGGTCAAGGAATTCCAAATGCGTTTCCTCCTTTGGCTAAATCTGATTATTTGAACAAAGATGTTAATCGAGCTATCAAACAAGTTATCAAAGGATCTTCGGGACCAATGGTGGTAAACGGAAAAAAATACAATGGAGCCATGCCTGCTCAAAACTTAACCGATCAGCAAGTGGCAGACGTATTGACGTATGTTTATGCAAACTGGGGTAACAATAAAACAAAAGTTACTGCCGCAATGGTAAAAGCTCAAAGAAAATAATAATTCTAAAAACAAAAAAAGATGTATGCTAAGCTAAAACTGAAAATTTATTTGTCAGTATTTTTAATGCTGATCATAACATCTTTATGGGCACAAGACACCAGGATGGTTTCTATAAAAAGGGGAACTTACATTCCCCTTTATGGAACCACCGACAAAAAGCCGGTAACTGTAAACGATTTTTATTTAGATGTTTATCCGGTGACCAACGCTCAGTATTTGGAATTTTTAAAAAGAAATCCCGAATATACCCAATCAAAAATTAAAGGAATATTTGCAGACAAAAGCTATTTATCTCATTGGGAAAACAATTACAGTTACGGAAAAAAGAATCTCAGCAATGCTCCGGTAACAAATATTTCCTGGTTTGCAGCAAAAAAATACTGCGAATGTCAGGGAAAGCGATTGCCAACCATGGATGAATGGGAATATGCGGCCATGGCCGATGAAAAACGTATTGATGCAAGATCAAAAGAAGAATTCAACAAATACATACTTTCCTGGTATGAAAAATCACAAACCTATGCTAATCCGGTAGGAAAAACATTTAAAAATTATTGGGGAGTTTGGGATATGCACGGACTGGTATGGGAATGGACTTCTGATTTCAACAGTATTTTCCTTTCGGGAGAATCCAGAAAAGATAAAGAGACCGACAAAAATTTATTTTGCGGAAGCGGTTCTGTAAATGCTTCCGATTTAATGAACTATGCTGCTTTCATGCGCTATGGATTCAGAGCCAGTTTAAAGGCAAAATACACAACAATAAACTTAGGATTTCGTTGTGCCAAAGATTCAAAATAGAATTATCCAAATTAAAAAGTAAAGTAATGAAACCCAAAATACATAAATTCCAAAAAATACAATTTCTAAATAGCGGAGGTAGAAAATTAATTTTTGGAATATTGTCAATTCTGTTCTTTTTGCAAAGTTGTGATCCCAAAAAAAACACTCCGGAAGACCCTAAATCCAAAAACATTTCTGATTTATCTATCTACAATCTTCCATCAAAATGGACAAACCAAGACGGAAAAGACATTGAACTGAAAGATATGAAAGGCAAAGTACTTGTCATGGTCATGATTTACACTTCTTGTAAAGCTGCCTGTCCAAGACTGGTTGCCGATATGCGAAATATTGAAAGTCGTTTACCCAAAGAGATTAAGCAAAATGTACAACTCGTTTTAGTAAGTATTGATCCCGAAGTAGATACCCCAAAACGCTTAAAAGCATTTTCAATCGAAAATAAAATGGACGGAGACCAATGGACATTCCTGCGTTCGACCGAAGAAAATACCAGAGAATTTGCAGCAGTCTTGGCTGTAAATTACAAAAAAATATCTCCTATAGATTTCTCCCATTCCAATATCATAAGTGTTTTTAATACTCAGGGAGAACTGGTATATCAACAAGAAGGTATCAATGCTAATGCAGACGAAACCATCAAAAAAATTACAGCAGAAGCTAAATCATTATAATTTATGAAAGCAATAACAAAAATTGGTTTATCATTTTTAGGAATGATAAGCATGGGAACTTATGCCCAGGAATTTGACATAAATCTGCAATTGAGACCGCGTTATGAATACAGAAACGGTTTTGGGTCACCTATAAATGACAAAACAGGAGAAATACCAGGTTCTTTTATATCTCAACGTTCGCGTTTGAACTTCAATTTCAAACAAGATAAATTAAAGACAAAACTTACTCTTCAAAACGTTCGTGTTTGGGGAGATATGATTATAACTCCTTCTGCATATACAAATGGAATAGGTCTTTTTGAAGCTTGGGCACAATATGATTTCAATGCCAATTGGAGTACACGTATCGGACGTCAGGTGATTTCGTATGACAACCAACGTATATTTGGAGAAATTGATTGGGCACAACAAGCACAAAGCCATGATGCCGCCATGATCACTTTCAAAAAACAAAAAAGTCAATTGGATTTCACGGCAGCATTCAATGCACAGGGACAAAACAATTTAACTCCTCAACCAATTTCTTATAATGTGTCTACTTACAGAAACATGCAATTTGCCTGGTATCACAATCAAATGGAGAAATTAGGTGTCAGTTTATTGGCGTTGAATACGGGTTATGATTTTCCAAATGCACCAGTTACACCTCCGGTTGAATCCAAAACTTATTACAAACAAACTTTTGGGACTTATCTTACTTACAAAGCAGGGAAATTAACAGGAGATTTGGGGCTTTATGCTCAAACAGGTAAAAACAACAATAAGGATGTGAGTGCTTTTTATGGAGGATTCAATTTAGGATATGCTGTTTCAGATAAATTTTCTGCAGGTCTTGGATTCGAACACCTTTCGGGGACAGCGCAGGATGACACAAGCGGAAAAAACAAATCTTTCTCCCCACTATTTGGAACCAACCATGCTTTCAACGGACACATGGATTATTTTTATGTAGGGAATTACCAAAATACAGTTGGTTTGAACGATGCTTATCTTAAATTTAATTACACTCATAATAAGTGGAATTTCCTTTTAATGCCACATTATTTTGCTGCCGCTGCAACAGTATTGGATGCCAATGGTGCAAAAATGGATAATTATCTTGGTACTGAGATTGACTTTAATGCGAGTTATGCAGTTCAGAAAGACATTACAGTAAGTGGAGGTTATTCTCAAATGTTTGGAACATCAACAATGGAAAGAGTAAAAGGAGCTAATACAGATATTACAAATAATTGGGCTTGGGTAATGATTTCTTTTAATCCGAGATTATTTTCGATTAAATAATTTATATTAGGTTAATTTTTTTTTAAAGGACTATGTACTCATTCCATAGTCCTTTTTTATTGTTCCAAAATTTCATTTTCTGTGCAGCCTCTGTAAAACATTCTTTAATGCATAAATTTATAACCAGAATTAGAACGAATACTAGAAAGTAATATTAAAAAGAATCCTACTGGTAAACAACAACTTATAAAAAACAAATAGTTGTAATAATTGGGGATTTCTGCTTTTGTAAAATACTGAAACAGCCCTTGTCCAAAAAGCAATAACTCGGTAAGTGTATATCCAATTAAAAACAGAATAATTCCCAAACGAACCAACATAGATTTTTTGTTTAAAAACTGATTTTGAAGAATAAATGCAAACAAAAATCCCGTGATGATTCCAAGCATTGTTAAATGTATAAAACCAATAACCCAATTGCGGATTTGATGGGAAATTTGGGCCAGTTCAGGAACCAATACCGCCAATTGCAGGATTATTTTTAATGTCAAAGAAAACAATGCAAAACCATAAACTATTTTCTCAATATTTTTTAAGGAGTCGAAAAAAGGTCTAAAATGAGGTCTGATCATTTGGATGAAAATCCAAAAAGCAGCGAATTGTAACAGCACTCCAATTCCGTTAATCAGGTTGAAAATCAGATTCGGAATATACCAACTTACAGGAAGTGCCAACATAAGAATTGTTCCGGTAACCAATAATTTATAAAATAGTTGGAACTGTTTTTTATTTAATTTAACTTTAATTTGTTTGAAGAACAAAGCTAAAACGGCAAACAAAAACCAACCATTGAATTGAAAATGCAGAAAAAACTGAATGGCAATTTGATAAAAGTTACTTGCTTTGCCCAACATTCCTACTGCCGGTCCCAGACACCAAACTCCTAATGTTGACAAAAGCATAAAAACCAAAGCGGTTTTCAGCATCTTTTGCTCAGGAAGCGATTCTGACCGTGCATCTTTCCAGACCAATCGACAGAAATAGTAACTGCAAAAAATATGTAAGGTCGAAAAAGCTATTGAAAATAGGGCATATCCTTCAAAAGGAAACCGAAACATCATACCTACGACAGAAAATTGTGTTATCCAAAATAATCGGTTATATACCGGTTTTTGCTGTGCTTCTTTAGGTATAAAAAAATGAATAATAAGTCCGTACAACATCAGATAAACCCAACCCAACATAGCAACATGGGAATGACCGTGAAGTAAAAACTGATAATTTATTCCCAAAACAGGATATATATATATCAATCGAAGCAGCAATCCCATTAGGGAAGCTATAAAAAAATTAATCAGACAACTAACTAACCAACTTCTTCTCATTCTTCTAAATTATTTATTAACCGCAAGAGCTCATCTAGCAGTAAAATTTGGATTAAATTTTATCTCCAGAAAACATCATCATTATTTTCAATAAAAACTTCTCCGGAATGAATTTTATTTATTTTATTCAATTGTTCTGTGGTTGCTTTCTTTTGGATTTCGCCAAACAATATCCGCTCTTCAAAACGAATGTGGGTTTCTAATATTTTTTCTATTTGGCGTAAATTCTCTGTCAAATTAGAAGTTTGTTCGAATAATTTTTCCAAAAGACGATGCTCAATTAAAGCTTGTTTTATGAGTTTGTCCTCATTATTCAGAATGGTAAAAATATATTTTTCTTCTAATTCAAAATGTAGTTTTAAGTGGGTTTCAAAAAACCAATCTGCATATTTTTTGATTCGTTTTGGCTCGATATTCTTTGCTAATCCGGTTCGTATTTTCCAACACAATTGCAATCCGTGATGGTGATCGTGACTCAAAGGTTGCAATTCGGGAACTCTTTTTAAAGGTTTATTCGAATTCATTATTATAAAATTAAAATCCACCAAAGCGGATGAATGAACCGAAAACCAACATCAAAATTCCTATTGTTGTGACAGACAAAATATGAAATGCCATTTCGGGCAATTTGTTAGAATCGTTTCTAAGTTTAGGTATGACACGTATTTGAGCACTTAAAGCAAAGATTACCGTCAGAAGCAATAAAAGTAATTTTGCAGAAATAACTTGTTCTATTGGAGTTTTGAACTGAAACCAATACTGAAAATTCACACCATATTTATAAGCCATTAAAACTCCTGAAATCACTAACAAAATCAGAGCAGTCATCCCAATTGGTTCATATTTCTTTTCAAAATTTAAAATAATATTCTGATCTTTTTCTTTCAGCGCTTTTGGTAAATATCCAATCGAAAGCAATAAATGTCCTCCAACCCAAATAGTTGCACTCAAAAGATGAATGACTAACAGCAAATGATGATTCATGTTTTTATAGAATAGGGGGTTTTAGTGAAAACCAGAAAAATATTATCCCCGAAAGTAAACTTTAATTTTTGAAGTATCAAACATCTCGTTTTTTAATCTATTGGTAGAATGCCCTAAATTTCCCAATGTTGAAACTCCGTTCACAAAATGTTGTATGTAATAATTTCCCTGATAATTGTATTTTTCCAGATATTGAATCATTGTTCTTAACTTTTCAGTATTAATCAAATCAGAATGAACAGTTGTTCGTACTTCAAAAGGAATCTGACTTTTTATTAATAAATTCAAAGATTTTTCGAAAGGTTGAAATAAATCAGATTGTGTGATTTTTTCAAAATCAGAAGGCATTGCTTTGAAATCCAAAGCAACATAATCAATCAGATTATCAGCAATCAATTCCTGTAAAACCTCAGGTTTTGAACCATTGGTATCAACTTTAACCAGATACCCCATGTGTTTGACTTCAATAATTAACTGAATTATGTTTTTGTGCAACAAACATTCTCCTCCGCTGAAAACCACTGCATCGAGTAAATTTTTTCTGGATTGTAAAAAATGAAGTGCTTTTTCGAAAGAAATTGTTCCTTTTCCCAATACAATTTCAGGATTATAACAATACAAACACCGCATATTGCAGCCTGCAAACCAAAGAATGCAGGCCGAATGATGCGGATAATCCAATAAAGTAAAAGGAGTTATTCCATAAACAGAATTTCTATAAGTTGTTTTTGGAACTTTAGGTTCGGTTGCATTCATAATGGTTAAGATCAATCAGGTTTAACGCATTTCATTTCCCGGAAATGAGTACGTTGTTTGTGTTCTCCTTTTTTGCCAATATTGAAACTTTCAACCGGACGATGATATCCCATTACCCGGGTATATACCAGACATTTTGTTCTTAAATGGGCATTTTGTTCTAAAATAGGATTAGTTGTTTTCATGTTTTTTAAGTTTTTGTTAGTTGTGGATTATTTTAGGTTCTAAGTTGTAAGTAATCTGTTAAATTGATATTGAAAAAGATTAGATCTTCAAATAGGGTATCAAAACTTAAAACGATTCGATTAATGCATCATCACATTTTGGGCAATATTCGTGTTCTCCATTCAAATAACCGTGAACCGGACATACGCTAAATACAGGTGTTACTGTTATGTAAGGTAATTTGAAATTCGATAACACTTTCTTTACAAACTGTTTACAGGCTTCAGGCGAACTTATTCTTTCACTCATATACAAATGCAAAACAGTTCCACCGGTATATTTGCATTGCAATTCATCCTGTAAAATCAAAGCTTCAAATGGATCTTCAGTATGATTTACAGGAATCTGAGAACTGTTGGTATAATAAATATTTTCTTCCTGTCCGGCCTGAAGAATTTCAGGAAAACGTTTCTTATCTTCTTTGGCAAAACGATAAGTAGTTCCTTCGGCAGGAGTAGCTTCCAGATTATATAAATTTCCGGTTTCTTCCTGAAATTCTTTCATGCGGTTTCGGATGTAATCCAAAATTTCTGAAGCAAATTCAATTCCTGAAGATGAAGTAATATCTTCCTGATCTTTTGTAAAATTGATAATCATTTCATTCATCCCATTAACCCCGATGGTAGAAAAATGGTTTCTGAAATGAGGTAAATATCTTTTGGTATAAGGATACAATCCTCTATCGTACATTTCCTGAATAAAAACTCTTTTCTTTTCCAAAGTCGATTTGGAAATCAGCAATAATCGATCTAATTGTCGATATAATTCGGCTTTATTTCCTTTGAATAAATAGCCCAAACGTGCCATATTGATGGTAACCACACCAATGCTTCCGGTCATTTCGGCACTTCCAAAGAGTCCGTTTCCGCGTTTTAATAATTCTCGTAAATCGAGTTGCAAACGGCAACACATAGATCGCACAGCGTTGGGTTTATAAGCATTCGGGTTTTCAACTTTATTACCGTTTTCGTCCAAATTATATTGGCTTCCTACAAAATTCTGAAAATAGGAGGAACCTATTTTGGCCGTATTTTCAAAAAGCAAATCGGTATTTTCTCCATTCCAATCAAATGCTTCGGTAATATTTACCGTAGGAATCGGAAATGTAAAAGGTTGTCCGTTGGCATCGCCTTCGGTCATTATGGTGTAATACGCCTTATTTATCAGATTCATTTCTGTTTGAAAATGTTCATACCTCAAATCGGTAACTTTTTCTACGCCTCGAAGTTTGGCTCTTTGCAGAAGATCGTGTTGGAAATTACTCTCAAAAAGATGCAGGTCATTTTTGGTCGGAATCTGTTCTTTTAAATCATCGGGCACAACCCAATCCAAAGTAATATTGGTAAAAGGCGATTGCCCCCAACGAGCCGGTACATTAAGATTATAAACAAAACTGCGAACGGCTTTCAATACGTCTTCAAAAGACAAATTATCTTTGAAAACATAAGGAGCCAGATAAGTATCAAACGAACTGAATGCCTGAGCACCGGCCCATTCGCTTTGCAAAATTCCGAGAAAATTAGCCATTTGTCCCAAAGCTTCCCTGAAATGGGAGGGAGCTTTGCTTTCGACTCTTCCGCGAACACCGTTGAAACCTTCGTTGAGCAAAACGCGCAAACTCCAACCGGCACAATATCCGGTCAGACAATCCAGATCATGAATATGAATATCACCATTTCGGTGCGCATAACCTTCTTCTTTTGAATAGACTTTGTCCAGCCAATAATTGGCAATGATTTTTCCGGCAACATTGTTGACCAAACCGGCATTGGAGTAGGAGGTATTGGCATTGGCATTAATGCGCCAATCGGTTTGAGAGATATATTCTTGTATAGTTTGTGTGCTGTCCACATAGGTTGTATCCTCGTTCAAACCGTTTACGTGTTCTCGTTGCAATTTTCGGGTATGTCGGTACAACATAAAAGAACGCATCACTTCGAAATATTGTTTTTCAAAGAGATTTTTCTCAATCAAATCCTGTATTTCCTCTACAGACCAGGTTTCTTTTTCCTGTAATTTTTCAATAATATTTTCAAAAACACTCTCATCAAATGCAATGTTTACACTTGTAAAGCTTTTTGCAATAGCATCTTTTATCTTAAAACATTCAAATGGCTTGTATTCTCCATTTCTTTTGATTACGTATTTTTCCATCGCATCTGATTATTTATGTTTTTAATTACATTTAGTATTCTGATTGAAATTTTGCTTCCATTTTTATAGCTTTAGGAAACAAAATATTGTTTTCTAAGTGGATGTGTTTGTGCAAATCCTGTTCAAAATCATTCAACATGGCAAAAGTCACGCGATAGGTGTTGCAGGCATCAGCAGGAGAGGTATAATCATTTGTTAATAAAGCAATTTTTCTAAAACGTTCCCCTTCGTTTTCATGCTCTTCTTTCATCATGTGAATCGGATTTTCAACACTGCCAAACGGAGGCATTGTAATGGCTTCTGAAGTCAAAATTGCTTTTGCCATTTTTTTGATAAACGGAAACAAAATTAACTCTTCTTTTTTCATGTGCTGAGTAAGTTCTCCTGCACAACCTCTGAATAGATCATTAATTTCAAACAATTCCGGATGTGAAGCCCCATGAACTTTGCATAATTTATCTAAAAACTGCAATAAAACCGGGATTTTTTCTTCCACATATCTATGGTGCGTTTTCTCTATGTAATCGGCTAATAAATCCAGAGGCCAGGATTTAAAATCAATTCCGTTATCGTTTTTTAATAACAAAACGGTTTCCAATTCCTGTTTCAAATCAGTAGCATCAACATCCTTTTTCTCACAAGCTTCCTCAATTGTTCTGTTTCCTTTGCAACAAAAATCTATTCCGTGTTTTGAAAAAACAGCTGCTGTTCTGAAATCCTGTGCTACTAATTCTCCTATTGTCATTCTCTCTAAAGTTTCCATATGTTTTATTTTTAAATAATTAAATTTTTGAAACAAAACTAATCATTATTTTTTAAATAAAAGACAAAATTATCCGAATTAAATTATTAACCCTAAAGCGTTAATAAAAAAATGATTAAAATTATTTTTTTCTCTCATTCTTTGTCCATTTTATATTTATTAAAGAACTTCAAAAATGATTTTGTGTAAAATGATTTTTATCATGTTTTAAACTTTTTATTGATTCTAAATTTGTCACAAACAAATAAAAGATATTTTTATCCTTTATTTAAAAATCACTCAATTATCTAACAATCAAAAACAAACAATTATGCTTTCAAAATCTCAGGCAAGGGCATTTTTTTTGGGAGGAACGCTGGTCACATTCTTAATATTTATAGGACTGACGATTTACTCATTCATGCCTTCAAACGATCAGACCAATTATGGTAAGATTGACAAACAAGTAGTAAGGGGAAAAGAAATTTGGGAATCAAACAACTGCATGGGCTGCCATACCATCATGGGAGAAGGAGGATATTATGCTCCCGAGCTGACTAAGGTAGTTGATCGCCGTGGCGAAGGCTATATTAAAGCCGTTTTAATGTCGCCAATTCCTTGGGCTCCAAAGGGACGAAAAATGGTAGTTTACAACATGAACGAAAAAGATGCCGATGCAGTTGTGGCTTACCTTAAATGGATAGGTAAAATCGACTTAAACGGATTTGACCGTGTTGTTTCACCTTTAGCCAAAGATGAATAATTAATCAATGAACTAATTTACCGATGTACCAATTATTACATTGATCAATTGTTACATTTTCACATTAAAAAATTAAAAAAATCATGAAATACAAATCACAAAAAATAGCCTATTGGTTCTTTGGTCTGTGTATGCTTTTGTTTTCACTGCAAATCATTTACGGATTTATCATGGGCTTTGACCGCATCGGAATCCAGGGATTACACGATATAATTCCTTTCAATACAGCAAGAGCAGTACATACTAATTTACTGGTAGTTTGGTTGCTCACCGGTTTTATGGGAGCCGCCTATTACATTATACCCGAAGAAGCACAACGAGAATTAATCAGCGTTAAATGGGCTTATATCCAGTTAATATCATTAGCTGTTGTAGGAGTTATTGCCATAGTTGGCTTTCACTTTAATCATTGGGAAGGACGAAAATTCCTTGAAATTCCCAGAGAATTAGATTTCCTTGTGGTAATTAATGTATTGCTTTTCCTTGGACTAATTTTAGGAACACTCTTTACAGGAAAACGCAAAACCACCACCGCTCTGGTTTTATCAATGGGATTGCTGTTTGCAGCCTTATTGTATTTACCTGGAATGATTTGGTTCGACAGTCAGGTAACAGATTCTTTCTTCCGTTGGTGGGTAGTTCACCTTTGGGTTGAAGGTGTTTGGGAATTAATCATGGGAGGTATTCTTTCATTCTTATTAATTAAATTGACAGGTGTTGACAGAGAGGTTATCGAAAAATGGTTGTATGTAATTATTGGACTTACTTTCCTTTCGGGAGTTTTAGGAACAGGACATCACTATTATTACATTGGAGTAAATAAAATCTGGTTGGTTGTTGGTGGTATTTTCTCAGCATTAGAGCCACTTGCTTTTCTTGCTATGGCATTGTTTGCAGTTAATATGTACAGAAAAGGCGAAAAAAATCATCCAAACAAAACCGCTCTGTTCTGGACTATCGGTTCGGCTATCGTTTCATTCATCGGAGCAGGATTGTTAGGTTTTGCACATACTTTGCCTCAAACCAATCTTTATACTCACGGAACTTTGGTTACTGCTTCGCACGGACATTATGCTTTCTGGGGAGCTTACGCCATGATTGTTTTGGCAATGATTAGTTATTCTTTGCCAAATTTAACCGGGCGTAAACGTTATGAAAGTTCTGTAGGTATGGCTTCATTTTGGTTGTCTAATATTGGAATTTTAGGAATGACGGTTGCCTTTGGTGTTGCCGGTGTTGCTCAGGTGTATTTGGAACGAAAAATGAAAATGGACTTCATGGATGTTCAAAACGAAATCAGCATTCACTTTGTTGTATTGCTCATTTGCGCCACCATGTTTACCGTAGGAATTGCAATGTTTATCTATGATTTCTTCAAACATGGTCAACCTTCAGATGAAGCGTTAATTATAAAATAAATCCAATCTGTTCTTTTTTACCTGAACGCTTTGATAACTGTTTTTTAGAATTGCATTTCCAAAAAACAAAAGTTAAGGCGTTTGGGTTTTATTAAACCTTAGGATTTAACCTCAAGGTTCGCAAGGTTTTTCTTTATGAAAACTGATGCTTTAAGCACGCAAGAATCTTTGCGGTCCTTGCGGTTAAACTTCTAAGCTAAAACTTAAAAAAATGTCACAAAACGCACCATACTACCACGCTGTGGGCAAAGAAAAAGAAGTCTTTGAACACGCACATAAAAACAAATTACCGTTTCTCTTGAAAGGCCCTACCGGAACCGGAAAATCCCGTTTCATTGAACACATGGCGCATAAATTGGATAAAAAAATCATCACAATCAGTTGTCATGAAGAAACTTCTTCTACCGATTTGATTGGCCGGTTTATCATCAAAGGTGCCGAAACCATTTGGCTCGATGGTCCGCTTACCACTGCCGTAAAGGAAGGGGCGATTATTTATCTTGACGAAGTTGCCGAGGCTCGTCCCGATGTTATTGTGGCGATTCACTCGCTCACCGATCACCGCCGCGAACTGTTCATCGATAAATTGGGCGAAAGAGTAAAGGCTCACGATAATTTTATGTTGGTGGCTTCTTTCAATCCTGGTTATCAGCGTGGATTTAAAGAGTTAAAACCCTCGACACGTCAGCGTTTCATTGCGGTTTCTTTCGAATATCCCGAAGCTAAAATCGAAGCCGAAATCCTGATTAATGAAACCAATATTGATTCTGACAATGCCAAAAAACTGGTTGCCATCGGAAATAAAATCAGAAACCTGACCGAATTGGGATTGACAGAAACCGTTTCGACCCGACTTTTGGTTGATGCCGCCCGATTAATTCACAGCGGATTGCCAAAAAGATTATCGGTTCACGTGGCAGTCGTGGAACCACTGACAGATGACTTACAAACATTGGAAGCATTGAAGAATTTGTGTGATTTGATGATATGATAGGTTGTTTGTTGATAGTTTGTGGTTTTAGCGCAAACAACCATCAACCACTAACCACTAACCACAAACAATAAAGAAAATGGGATTCGAAATAGACGAATATTTGGTTGGGAAGTTTTTCAAGCAATTGAAAAAGGCCAAAAAAGTAAGTCCCGAAGTAATAGCCAGAACGGTTACTCTTAGCGAAATAAAACCCAAGCTTACCATTTTGGCCAGAGCCTTAACCGGTGAAGCCATCGAGATTTTCCCGGCCGAGCGAGAAGGCGGTTACAAAAACAATAACTTTTTCCTTCCGGTTTCCTTTGCCGAATTGCCAACGAAAGAGGAGAATCACACTTTTTATCTTTTCAGGATTTTATATTTAAGCGTTCAGCATCGTTTAAACCTGAATTGGACGGCTATGGGAGACGAACCGACTCTGGAACTTTCGCAGCAAAAAGCATTGGAGTCATCCGAAGAAATTCTGACTGTATTGTTTAATGAATTTTCGCTGGATAAAGAATTTCATGACGATGCCAGACTACATTTCATTGTAAAATCAGATGAAAAAAAGGCTCCTGATTTTTCATGGCTTTACGGAAAATGGATGCTGAATGATTTGGAACAAAATTCGGATGGCGTACTTGAGAATTTTTCGGATAAAACCAAGGAAGCCAACGAAAACCAGCCCACAACCACATTAAAATCGAAAGCAGTTGAAGAAGTAAAAACGGTTGAACTAGACAAAAAACAACAGGAAGATTACGTCTTGCTGCACAATTTTGAAAAGGTTGAGACCGCCGACGAATTCAACGGTACCTGGCGTGATTTCGACGGTTCCGATGAACTCGAAGACCATCAGGATGCTCTGGAAGATTTGAATCTGAAGAATACTGTGCGTGTCGATGATACGGCACATTCGGTTTATCAGGCCGATTTTATCGAGAACACCACCATATCCGAGAGTACGCAAATTGATTCGAAAGGATTTCACTTAACCTATGACGAATGGGATTTCAGTAAACGCATGTACAGGGAAAACTTCTGCAAAGTGTACCCTAAATCGCTTCTGAAAACCGATCCGAATTATTATAAAAACACGATTGCCCAGAATGCTTCGACTTTGCTTGGATTGCGCAAAATGCTGACCAATGTCAACAATAAAATGCAGCAGCAAAAACGCATGACCCAAGGCGATGAGTTTGACATAGATGCCATAACCGATTTGTTTGTGGATGTGCATTCTAAACGCACACCGTCGGAGAATCTATACATTTCAAACAGAAAGAAAGAAAAAGATTTGTCGATTCTGATTTTGCTTGATGTAAGTCTTTCTAGCGATGGATATGCCGCCGGCAACAGAGTAATTGATGTGGAGAAAAAGGTTTCGATTCTTTTCGGGGAAATACTTAATGAGTTTAGCATCGATTTTTCAATTGACAGTTTTTATTCCAAGACCCGCAATTTCTCGACCTATTTAACGATCAAGGATTTTGACGAAAACTGGAATACTGCCAAACATAAAGTGGGTGCGGTCGAGCCAAGCGGCTACACCCGAATTGGCGCGGCTTTGCGTCACGCCGGCGCCCGACTCGACAAAAGAAACACCAAAAACAAATGGATCATTGTGATTTCTGACGGAAAACCCAATGATTACGACAAATATGAAGGCAAATACGGAATCAATGACGTGAAACAGGCGCTGCGTGAACTCAACAGCAGAAACATTAATTCCTACGGGCTTGCCATCGAAGCGCAGGCAAAGTATTATTTGCCTCAAATGTTCGGACAAAACCACTATGAGATTTTGACTACTCCAGTGGAGTTGCTGAAATCGCTGGTAAAACTATATGAAAAAATTAAATATCAGAAGTAGTTAGTGAAAAGTGGTTAGTGACCAGTAATTAGTGATTAGCTTTTAACAGTTATCATTCTATTACCTTTTGCTAATCACTAGTTACTAATTACCAATCACTAATTAGAAAAAAATGAACGAGATTTTAAATGCAACGACTCTAGCTGAGGGTCATCCGGTACAAATTTATTTTCAGGAAAGAGAATTAATTGAAAAGCTATTAATAGAATTATCTGCGACCAATCCGGCCGAAGACATACAGAAATACATCAATGTTTTCAACCAATTGGGGACTATTGAAAAAAGATTTGCCCGAAAAGAGAACCAATTATTTCCATTTCTGGAAAAGAAAGGTTGGAACGGGCCATCACAGGGAATGTGGTCGTTTCATGACAACCTGAGAGAGCAAATAAGACTGATTCGTTACTATATTAAAACACAAAACACCGAAAAGATTACCAATAACACGGTTTATCTGGTTGAAGGAATTATAAGGCTGTTGGGCGTTGAGGAAAACATTTTGTTTCCGAATTCTTTGGACTTATTGGAAGAAAATGATTGGATAGCAATGCGCAAAGGCGAAGAAGAAATCGGCTGGATGCACACAGAAAATCCTGCGGCTTACCCAACGGAGGAATACATTCACCCAAGTCAGGATTTTACCAAAAGGGAACTTACGTTTTCTACCGAAAACACTTCGCACTATGACGAGGGTTATATGACGGTGGAGCAGGTGAATCTTCTTTTCAGAACCATGCCGGTCGATTTGACTTATGTTGATGAGAACGATAAGGTGATTTTTTATAATAGGGGAGAAGATCGCGTGTTCCCGAGAAGCGCCGGTATTATTGGGCGCGAAGTTAAATTCTGTCATCCGCCAAAAAGTGTTGGAACGGTTCTTCAGATTTTGGAAGAATTCAGAAAAGGAACCAAAAACGAAGCTTCTTTCTGGATTAACTATAAAGAAAGACTGATTTACATCCGCTATTTTGCCGTGAGAGATGCTGAGAAAAAGTATAGGGGAGTAATCGAAATGTCGCAGGATATTACTGAGATAAAAACAATTGAAGGCGAAAACCGATTATTGAATTGGAATTAAGCCTAAATATTTTTCACAGAGATTCGCAAAGAATTCGCAGAGTTACACGAAATTTTTAAGGTTTAAATATTCATTTTTTACTTTGAGAATCTCCGTGGATTCTTTGTAAATCTTCGTGGAATAAAAAAATAATAATAAATGCAAACAACACAAATAGATTATAAAAACTTTTATTATCCGCCGGGGGGAATCCTGATGTGGATAATCATATTTCTTGAACTCATCACCTTTGGGATGGCATTGGTCGCATTTGTCTTTTACGGAAAAGAACAGCCTGAATTGTTTCACAATTCCCGACTACAACTCAACACCACAATGGGAGCCATTAATACCGTGTTTCTGCTTACAAGCGGTTACTTTATGGCCAATGCCGTTCATGAATTTAAAGACAATAATCGTAAAAAATCGTCTTTGTATTTCAAGCTGACCATGTTTGGAGGAATTTTGTTTCTGATTGTAAAAAGCTTTGAATATTACCATAAAATTCAGGCGGGGATTTCATTGGAAACCAATATATTTTTCAGTTTCTATTGGATGCTGACAGCTTTTCATCTTATCCACGTTATCATAGGTTTGGTGATTTTAGTCTGGACCAATTACGGAATGATGAAAAACGATTCAGATACCGAAGTAGAAGACATTGAAGCCTGCGCTGCGTTCTGGCACATGTGCGATTTGATCTGGCTGCTTTTGTTTCCTGTATTGTACTTAATCTTTTAAAAAATGAAAAAAACACTCAACCTTAGCTTCGGATTATTGATTTTGCTGACATTTATTACAGCATTGATTTCTAATACTTCAAAATTTACCGAATTTGCAATTGGCTTAATAATGGCAATTTCGGCAATCAAATTCATATTGGTTTCATTTCAGTTTATGGAATTAAAAAAGGCTAATATCTTTTGGAAAATCAGCCTTTTGTTTATTTTGGTTTTAATAACCTTACCTATTATTTTAATTTTCATCTGACTTTTTTTTAAAGTCTAATGTTTTTCTTGTATAAAATATATTTTATCTTAGGTAAAATTGATCCCAAAATGTCGCGGATATGTCAGCGGTAAGCTAGCACATATCCGAATGATCCTTTAGTTATAATATTTGCTCTTTAAGATTCTTCATTTTTTATAACCTTAAAATTCAAATGCTTTTTTTCTGATACTTCTTTTGTACAATATGCTTTTACCAATTCTCGGATCAACGGAATAACAATCAACCATAATCCTACGAAAATCCCTATACCGAAAAATAAAAACGAAATATAATACCAATGAAGTGAGGTTTGCATTTCGGAAAAAGGAATATCTCTGGTAAAATACATCCAGTTGCTTTTTTTAATACCGGCCAATAACAAACTAATCCAAAATCCTAATAATGAAATATTGAAAATGGAATATCCTATTCTCAATCGATTCATTTGAAAATTAAAATTCGGATTCACTTTTGAAACTATAAATAAGACCGATGCCAGTAAAATAGTGGTGTTGATTCCGATGGTAGTTCCCATTGAATGCGCCACGGTAATATGCGTGCCGTGTGTAAAAAAATTAATTGAAGGAATACTGAACAACAAAGCGAGAATCAGATTCAGGAAAACCCAAATATCGGCCGTTACCAGAAACTTGTAAGCAAGGAAATAGTCTTTTTTATTAGATTCGGTCAAAGATTTTCTCCAGGAATAAATCATGTGAAAAAGAATTATCCATTCGGTCATACTGATGCCGTAAGCGACAATTCGTACCCAAGGTTCGGTTGGAATAATATAAACATGGTGTGCCCAACCGAACATCAGATTGGTTAATCCCAAAAAATAGAAAAAGAAAGATTCTCTTTGTCTTCCGATAGAATCGTCTCCTTTTATTTTTGCCATTAAAAAAACAGCAGTTCCATAAACCAGCATATTCCAGGAACCTACAAAAGAACCTCCGGCTTTCCATTGAATGGCTAGTGTTTTAATGAAATTTTCTTTAAAATAGGGCATAAGCCAAAAATAAGCTTCGCTTAAATGATAGGTCATAAAGACAATTCCGGTTCCCCACATCCAATAATATACAGGCCAGTTGACCACTTTGCCAACCATGGTTTTTAAATAATTGATCCCGAAAAGCAACCACCCGATTAAGATTGGAAAAATAAGCATAGGAGGGAATTCCAGATATTCTTTTCCGCCAAAATTTCCGGAGAAATAGGAAATATAAATTCCGATTCCTGTAATCATAAAAATCAAAAAATGCGCTTTGGTTATTTTTTTTGAAAATATGTGCAAGGATTCTGTATTGGAAACATAAAAATAAATACCACCCGTTGCGCACAGAATAATCCAAGAAATTACGGTGGTCACGTGAAGCGGCCTCAAAGCAGAAAAGGGAAGTATTTCTTTGATAAACTCAGGGAGCAAATATTGCATTCCGGACAGAATACCGAAGAAAACCCCCGTTAATAATGCAAAAAGAGCAGTGATAACAAATAATAAAGCTGTTTTATTCTTCATTTTTATACTGTATTTCAACCCAACCATTAGGTTTAATGGAGGCATTGTGATTAGGATAATAACCTGATTGATCTACTTCTTTCAAAAAAATAACCAGAGCTTCTTTCTCTTTTTCCGAAAAATGAAATTCGGGCATTGCTTTAATTCCACTATTTAGGAAAGCCTTGATGTACTCTGGCCCTTTGGTTTTGTCTGAATAAGTATTGGTCAAATCAGGACCAAGGTATATTATTTTAAAGAACACAAATATCTTTTATACAAAATCGATATAGTATGACATTTATCAGTTATAAGAGATTTAGTGATAAATAATAATAATCCGTTGGGTGTAAGTTGCCGAAGATAAATTCTCGTCAGTTCGAGTAAATTTTCAGAAAAAGCGAACAGCATTTTCTGAAAATTTACTCGAACTGACGATTCGTATAATTCCCCCAACGGGTTAATAATATTCTTTATTGAGGATTCTTTTTGCGGAAATCAAAACAAATAAAAAAATCGGCTTGAAATTCTGTGTTTTCAAGCCGATTTTTATTTTAATCTTAAATTTTTCTTAGTATCTCAAGAAGGTATCTCCTGATTTTATACCCAGAGCTAATTCTTCGAGATTGGTATTTTCGAGCATATAAGCCAATTCATTTCTGATTGATTTGAATTTTTCGTGCACCGGACAAGGATGTTCTTCAGAACATTGACTAAGTCCCAAACCGCAACCGGTAAAAACAGAATCTCCATCAATAGCAGTTACGATTTCAGCTAATTTAATCTGACTCATTCTCTGTCTAGGAATTTCAAAGCCACCGCCAACTCCCTTAATAGAATCAATAATATTGTTTCTGGACAAAATTTGCAGAATTTTTGCCGTAAAAGCTTCAGGAGAGTCAATTTTTTTGGCAATATCTTTAAGGCCGGTTCTATTATCCTGATAAGATTCCGATGCTATAAAAATAGTTGCCCGGATTGCGTACTCACATGTTTTTGAAAACATAGTTAGAATTTTTCACAAATATAATTAAGATTTTATAAATAAGAGCTTTTAACGGAATGGAGATTCTATAAGTCAATAATTTGCCGAAATAACTAAGAGAAGAGTATAATCCCCGATAATTTTATTCGAACTACAGATTATCATTATAAATTAAACACAAGATTTTCAAAACTTTGCGTTTTTTCTTTATATAAGTCTTTTCAATTTTATAAATCTTATTTAAGTGTATAAAATTCTTCTATTTTTTGTACTTTTGCGCAAAATTTAATAAATCTACATTTCATGTTAACTATCAATAATTTATCGGTTCAGTTTGGCAAACGAATATTGTTTGATGAAGTAAATACAGTATTTACTCATGGTAACGTATATGGCGTAATTGGTGCCAACGGTGCCGGAAAATCAACTTTCCTGAAAATTATTTCCGGAGAAATGGATCCTACTTCCGGTCATGTTCATTTGGAAGCCGGAAAACGTATGTCGGTTTTAAACCAAAACCACAATATGTTTGACGAACATACGGTGCTTGAAACAGTAATGATGGGGAACAAAATCCTGTATGCTGTTAAAAAAGAAATGGACGAATTGTATGCTGATTATAACGATGCAAATGCCGACAGAATAGGGGAGTTGCAGGTACAATTTGAAGAAATGAATGGTTGGAATGCAGATTCTGATGCTGCCTCATTGCTTTCAAGTTTGGGGATTTCAGAAGACAATCATTATACTTTGATGGCCGATTTGGAAGGAAAACTGAAAGTTCGTGTGCTTTTGGCACAAGCGCTTTTTGGAAATCCTGATTTGTTGATTATGGATGAGCCTACCAATGATTTGGATTTTGAAACAATAGGTTGGTTAGAGAATTTCCTTGCAAATTATGAAAATACGGTAATTGTAGTTTCTCACGACCGTCACTTTCTTGATGCGGTTTGTACTCATATTTCTGATATCGATTTCGGAAAAATAAATCATTACTCAGGAAACTATACCTTTTGGTACGAATCTAGTCAGTTAGCAGCTAAACAACGTGCACAACAAAACAAAAAAGCAGAAGAAAAGAAACAGGAATTAGAAGAATTCATCCGTCGTTTCAGTGCCAACGTGGCTAAATCGAAACAGGCTACTTCCCGTAAAAAAATGATCAGCAAATTGAATATTTCTGAGATCAAACCTTCTAGCCGCCGTTATCCGGCAATTATTTTTGATCAGGAGCGTGAAGCAGGTGATCAGATTTTGAATGTTCAGAATTTGAGTGCTTCTGTAGATGGAGAGATTTTATTTAGCGGAGTAGATTTGAATATGGCCAAAGGAGATAAAATTGTTTTATTTTCTAAAGATGCCCGTGCTACAACTGCTTTCTATGATATTTTGAACGGATTACAAAAAGCCGATTCAGGTACTTTTGATTGGGGAATTACCACTAACCAAGCTTATTTGCCGGTAGATAATCATTCTTTTTTTGAAAATGATTTGTCATTGGTTGACTGGTTGCGTCAGTGGACCAAAACCGAAGAAGAGCGTGATGAAGTAAACATCCGTGGTTTCCTTGGAAAAATGATTTTCTCTGGTGAAGAAGCTTTGAAAACGAGCCGTGTACTTTCGGGAGGAGAAAAAGTACGTTGCATGCTGTCTCGTATGATGATGGAGCGTGCTAACGTTTTGATGATTGATGAACCTACCAACCACCTGGATTTGGAATCGATTACGGCTTTCAACAACTCATTAAAAAATTATAAAGGTTCTGTTATTTTTACTACTCATGACCACGAATTTGCACAAACAGTAGGTACCCGTGTAGTTGAATTAACTCCAAAAGGTGCTATTGACCGTTATATGACATTTGACGATTACCTTGACGATGAAAAAGTTCAGGAATTGAGAACAAAAATGTATTCTTAAATTAAGATTAATTTAAAAAATTAAAGACCTATCTGTTTTAAAGTCAGATAGGTCTTTTTTATTTTTGAAAAAAAAGCTTTTAAACGATAATATTGTAGTTATATCGGAACTTACACAGATACAGAAAACAAACTATAATTCTTAATAAACAATAAAAGAAAATAGTTGTTTTTAAAACTGCCTCCAAAAAGTTTAAACCTTTTTAGAGGCAGTTTTTTTATTATTCTATAATTTCCAACACAGATTGCAATAAATTATGATATAGATTCTGATTTGTATAAAATCAATTTAATCCGCAAAACCGTATCTATGCGTAATCTTTGTTAAAATCTCCTATTTAAGGAGTAAATTCTATAAAGTTTCAGGCTCAGAATCAGAGTCAGATTTTGATTCTTTATTTACCACATGTATTTCATGTTGCTGAAATGGAATCACAATTTTATTTTTTTTTAAAGTTTTGTCAATGGCAATTATAAGTTCGCTTCTTACATCGTGATCCAAATCAAAATGTCTGATCCAATATTTTATAACTATATCAATTGAACTGTCGTTAAATTTGGTAAACCAAATTCCCGGCTGTGGTTTTTTCAATATATCTTTATTTTTATTTATAATTTCAAAAAGTAATTTTTTAGTCAATTCTAAATCAGTTCCGTAGGCTACTCCAAATCTGATTTCTGCTCTTCGACTACTGCTTCCTAAAGTCCAATTGGTTAAATTTTGGTTCAATAATTCTCCATTCGGAATAACTACATCTGCTCCGTCAAAAGTTGTAACCACACTGCTTCTGATTCCGATTGATTTCATTTTTCCTGATTGTCCTCCCACTTCAATAATATCGTCTAAACTCACAGGCTTCTCAAAAGCGATAATTAATCCGCTAATTAAATTATTGACTAAATTTTGCATACCAAATCCAATACCAACTCCCAATGCACTAATTATTAAGGTTATTTTATCCAATGGAATACCGGCTGAACCAAAAGCAACCAGTATTCCTATGGTTACAATGGCTATTCGGGATAAAAACAACCAGCTTCCAATACTTTTAGTTTTGTCTTTACTACCAATAATTTGACTGTCGGAAGCCAAAAAAGAAACAACTCTCGAAACAAATCCTGATAATAAAATTACAAGAATGAATATTATAATACTTTCGAACGTAAATGTTATATTTCCCAGACTTCGGGATTCAGATATAGAATTTTTTAAAGGTTCAACCAAATTTTGAAAAGTATAAGTGTTTCTCGTCATTAGAAAAAACCAACATGCAAAAATAATCAGGTAAAAACCAATAGTAAATTGATGCGGAATACCACTTATAATATTTTTTGGATCATCTTCATCGGTTTCTTTCAAAAAAGTGGAAATCATATTAATTTCCTTGATTGCAATGAAAGTAGTATAAAGAGAAAAAACCACTATAATGGTATGAACCCCTTTGGTCATTAAAAATTTACCTAAATTATAATGTCCGTTTATTAAAAAATAGAATGATAAAATTTGAAGTACCGTACCTAAAACAATATACCATAAATAAATTTTTCTTTGAATTTTTGACCTGTTATAAAATGCATAAACTCCTATTGCAATACCAAAACAATTTATAGCCAAAATCAAAAAGGATTCTCCTGGAAAGTGAATCAGGATTATAATGTCTAAAAGAGCTATTAAATTCAAAAGAAAAATAGCTGTCCAAATTTTCCAGACAAATATATTTATCGATTTCCACATCATTACTGTCAAGGCAATGGTTGAAATTGTCCAAAGAAGTATAGAAAAAATAAGCGGAGGCATAGGAAGTATGAATTGATATAAATTCAAGACTAATAAAACCGCCGATGCTACAGGACTGTTCAGGATATTAATGCCAATTAACATATCCTTTTTGTAGCCCAGATTCTGGAATTTTCGCTTTTGTAATATTAAATATATTGCTGTTCCTATAATAAGAACCAGCATGGTCAGGATCGAATTTATATTATTTATCAGATAAAAATAAAGTACCAGATTATTTGTTTTTACAGAAAAATCCAAAGTATCTTCTGTCATTATTTTTTTGATGTCAGGACGTTCAAAAACTGTTACTTTTTTAGTAAATAATTGACGTGATTCTAGTTTTCTAAGTTTGTTATTCTCTATTATATCCGATTCAATTTTGTATTTCAGCTGATCTCCTAAAATTTCCAATGTTTGAATACTGTCAATCGCATTTTTTAATCTTTCAGAAACCTGATCAATGTCTGTATTCATCTTCAGGGTTTGCAGACGGTAAATTTCCCGCGAAGCCGAATCGATTGGTACATAATATAGATTTTTTTCGGCAACCAGCGAATCTATTTTTTCCCGTGTTCTGCTAAGATCCTGGTTTTCAATATTAATATTTTTCAAACGATTATTAGAACGTTTCAGTAATTCGTCAAGAAGAATAGAAATAGAGCTAAGATTTCTGTCGGTCATTACTCTGAATTTTTCCCCAACAATTCCTTTAACAGCAAATTCTTCCCATGCTTTCAATTGATGGATTTCTTCAGTAATATCTTTATAATCAAATCTTCTGTTTAAAAGAAACTTAGCATTTTGAACTTCCAGTTTAATTAAACCGAAAATTTTATTTTGCTTTTGAATATTTTGATGATTGATATATTTATCCTGTTTCTCTTTCTTTTCATCTTTTGCTATATTTTCAAGAGAAATCGCAGCAATTTTATTTTTAATTGCTACTTTATCTATTATGGTATCGGCTTTCTTTTTTGTATTTTGAGAAGCAACCGAAAAAAAGGAAATGAGAGCAAAAAAAACAAAAAAAGCTACCTGATTAATACTTTTCTTCTTTTTGACAGGACTTATATAGTGAGATGTAATTTTTGACATAAACTATGATTATTTATGAGACGATCTAATTTTTAATTTGACCTTATTTAAGAACTAAAAAATGAATCTGTTTTTATTTGAAAATTCAGCTTTATAACTATTTAAATTAAAGCTTAATAGATGATATTATATCAAATTTAACAAAAAAACAATTACCAATAGATAAAACTTGAAATTCAGCCGTAAACACTTTAAATAAGCGTTTTTACAAAGATTATTACTTAATATTTTTACTCATTTGTATATTTTCTCAATAAAGTTTCAGGGGAATTCAAAATAAAAATATTTTAGAATTAATAATACACTATTAAAAAATAAAATTAAATGTGCTATTGTATTTTTTTTATGTCTTTTTTTAATAAAAATAATGTTTTTCACATCAATAAATTCAAAAACAATATTTTAAACAGAAGACTCTTTTTCAGGTAGATTTATTTTAAATAAACTGTAAATTTGCGCCTTTAAAAAATTCGTTGAATGACATCCAAAATGACAAATACAGAAGCCGATGTAGTTTTGATTGGTGCCGGAATCATGAGTGCCACTCTTGGGCTACTTTTGAAAGAATTACAACCTGATATTAAAATCCAGATTTTTGAACGTTTAGATATCGCTGCAGCTGAAAGTTCAGATGCATGGAATAATGCAGGAACAGGACATGCCGCTTTTTGTGAATTGAATTATACACCTGAATTGCCAAACGGGACTATCGAAACTCATAAAGCAGAAAAAATCGTTGAAGCTTTTGAAGTATCTCGTCAGTTTTGGGCTTATTTGGTAGAAAAAGGATTATTAAATAATCCTGAAAATTTTATCAAAAGCATTCCGCATTTAAGTTTTGTTTGGGGCGATAAAAACTCAAAATACCTTAAAAAACGTTACGAAGCGTTACAAAAATTCCATTTATTCAAAGGAATGGAATATACCGAAGATCCGGAAACAATCCGCAAATGGGCTCCACTGATTATGGATGGACGAAAAGATGCTAAAAAAGTTGCTGCTACCAATATGAAAATTGGTACCGATGTTAACTTTGGAGCATTAACACGCAGCATGTTTCATTATTTAGCTTCACTTGACGGAGTGGAGATCCACTTTAACCACGAAGTTAAAAAATTAAAAAAAGAAGAAGACAATCGTTGGAGAATTAAGGTTAAAGACCTTAACACTAAATCCAAAAGAAATATTAAAACCAAATTTGTTTTTATTGGTGCCGGTGGAGGATCATTACTACTACTTAAAAAAGCTAAAATTCCGGAAGCTGCCGGTTATGGCGGATTTCCGGTGAGTGGTCAGTGGTTAAAATGTATTAATCCTGAAATCATTGAAAAACACCAGGCCAAAGTTTACGGAAAAGCAGCTGTTGGTGCGCCACCTATGTCGGTTCCTCACATTGATACCCGTATGATTGACGGTCAAAAGGCTTTATTATTTGGACCTTATGCCGGATTCAGTACCAAATTCCTTAAAACGGGATCTTATTTAGATTTACCAAAATCTATTAAAATGGGGAATATCAAACCAATGCTTTCAGCCGGTATGAACAATATTCCGTTAACCAAATATCTTATTGAGCAGGTAATTCAGTCGCAGGATGACAGAATGAGAGCTTTAAAGGAATATTTGCCGGATGCAAAAAAAGAAGATTGGGTATTAGAAAATGCCGGTCAGCGTGTGCAGGTTATCAAGAAAAACAAAGCAGGAAAAGGTATTTTAGAATTTGGTACCGAGGTAATTAACTCAGCCGACGGATCTTTGGCAGTATTGCTTGGAGCTTCTCCCGGTGCATCTACCACAGTTTCAATCATGTTGGATTTAATTAACCGTTGTTTCCCTGAACAGGTTCAATCATCAGAATGGCAATCGAAATTTAAAAAAATGATACCTTCTTATGGTCAATCACTTAATGAAAACACTGCCTTAGCTGATGAAATCAGAGCTTATACAGCAAAAGTTTTAAAACTGGATACATTATAATTCCAAAATATATAAAATCAAAAAAACTCCTGCAAATGCAGGAGTTTTTTGTTTAACATTGATTGTTTGTATTGAACATTCATTCTAAAGTTTCGGGATTGAACCCAGAACTTAAAATTCACAACTAAGAACTTCTCACTCATTACTTTTGGCTGGTTACTAATCACGATTTGCTAATCACTCTTTTTCAACTCAACAAAAAACATTACTTTTACGCTCCAAACAATACTTTAACATGAGTCAAAAAGTACTGCTCACTTCAAAAGAAGTCAATATTATACTACACCGTTTGGCTTGCCAGCTGATAGAAAAACATCTTGATTTTTCAGATACGGTTTTAATAGGTATTCAACCCCGAGGGGCTTTCCTTGCCGAAAGAATTAAAGATTTATTAGAAAATGAGTATAAAGTTCCTAATATTTCATTGGGCTATCTTGATATTACGTTCTTTAGAGATGATTTCCGCAGAAAAGAAAAACCTCTTGAAGCCAACAGAACTAAAATAGATTTCTTGGTAGAAAACAAAAAAGTAATTTTCATTGACGATGTATTATATACCGGACGCAGTATTCGTGCGGCTTTGACAGCTATACAATCTTTTGGACGACCTTCGGGAATCGAACTTTTAACTCTGATTGATCGTCGTTTCAGTCGTGATTTGCCTATTCAACCCGATTACAGAGGTCGTCAGGTAGATGCTATCAATAATGAAAGAGTAAAAGTGAGCTGGATGGCACAAGATGGCGAAGACGGCGTTTTTTTAATCAATAATAATCAACAAGAATAGAAATGAGCGAATTAAGTGTAAATCATTTATTAGGCATAAAATATATCAACAAACAGGATATTGACCTTATTTTTGAAACTGCCGATCATTTTAAAGAAGTTATCAACCGTCCGATAAAAAAAGTGCCTTCACTTCGTGACATTACTATTGCCAATATATTTTTTGAAAACAGTACCAGAACCAAGCTTTCATTCGAATTGGCCGAAAAACGTTTGTCGGCCGATGTGATGAGTTTCTCAGCCGCACAATCTTCTGTTAAAAAAGGAGAAACGCTGATTGATACTGTAAACAATATTTTGGCAATGAAAGTAGATATGGTGGTAATGCGTCATTCTAATCCGGGAGCAGCTTATTTCCTTTCTAAAAATGTAAAAGCAAGTATTGTAAATGCTGGTGACGGAGCTCACGAACATCCCACTCAGGCCTTGCTTGATTGTTATTCTATCAGAGAAAAACTGGGTGAAGTAGCCGGAAAAAAAGTAGTGATTGTAGGTGATATTTTACATTCAAGAGTAGCACTTTCTAATATTTATGCTTTGCAAATGTTGGGTGCCGAAGTCAAAGTTTGCGGACCAAAAACTCTTATTCCAAGATATATAGAATCACTTGGAGTAAAAGTTGAACCAAATTTACGTAAAGCATTAGAATGGTGTGATGTAGCCAATATGCTTCGTGTGCAAAATGAACGTTTGGATGTGAACTATTTCCCTTCAACCAGAGAATACGCACAGCAATACGGAGTAGATAAGGCTTTGCTTGATTCTTTGAACAAAGAAATAGTAATTATGCACCCGGGACCTATCAATCGAGGAGTAGAAATTACTTCGGATGTGGCCGATTCTCAACAATCAGTAATCTTAGATCAGGTAGAAAACGGAGTGGCAACCAGAATGGCAGTAATTTATCTTTTGGCTTCAAAAATTAAATAAAAAACGAATCACTAATTACACTAATTACACTAATTCTTAATTTTATTTCTAAATGAAATTTGTGAGAATTTCTGCAATTAGTCTTTAAAATCCTTAATTCAAATGAAAGTAGATACTAAAGGACACACAACAATTATAAAAGAAACAGAAGCAGACATGGTTTCTTTTTTGGAAAAAGTAAGTAGTCAACACGCTACTTTCAAAGATTCAAATCTTATTTTAGACCTTACGCACGACAAAAACGTAGATATAAAAGCGATTAAAACTTTTGCCGATTTATCTAAAAAACACAAAAAGGGAAAAAAATCCTTTGTCATTGTAGCCGAAGACGTAGATTTTAATGCTATTCCTGAATATTTGACTGTGGTTCCTACAGTTTTGGAAGCACATGACATCATTGAAATGGAAGAAATTGAACGCGATTTAGGGTTTTAAAAAAGTGTTTATTTGTTTAACTGTTTAATTGGTTAAACGATTAAACAGTTAAACAAACAAAATGAAATTAACCATTCTTGGCTGTTATGCCGCAACTCCCAGAACTATTACTAATCCTACCTCTCAGGTTTTGGAGATTAAAAACAGGTATTTTCTGATTGATTGCGGAGAAGGAACTCAGGTTCAGTTGCGAAAAAACAAAGTCAAGTTTTCAAAAATCAATCATATTTTTATTTCCCATTTACACGGAGATCATTTCTATGGATTGATTGGTTTAATTTCGACTTTTATGTTGCTTAACCGAACGACTGATTTACATATTTATGGACCAAAAGGAATAGAAGAGATTGTGAAATTACAGCTTCGTCTTTCGAATTCCTGGACCAGCTACGGTTTGTTTTTTCATATTTTGGAATCAAAAGAAAGCGAAGTGGTTTATGAAGATAGCAAAGTAATTGTAAAAACCATTCCGCTAAAGCATCGAATTTATACCAACGGCTATTTATTTCAGGAGAAACCGGCAGAACGAAAACTGAATTTTGATGCCGTTCAAGAATATGAAATAGATAAATGTTATTTTCAAAATATCAAAAACGGAAAAGACATTACACTCGAAGACGGCCGAATCATTGCAAATGAAAAACTCAGTTTTGATCCACCAGCTCCCATGAGTTATGCATTTTGTTCAGATACGGTTTATAACGAAGCTATTATCCCAATCATAAAAGATGTAGATATTTTGTACCACGAATCTACTTTTCTGGAATCAGAAAGTAGTTTGGCCGAAAAAACAATGCATACTACGGCAAAGCAAGCTGCCAAAATTGCATTGAAAGCCAATGTAAAACAACTGGTTTTGGGACATTATTCTACACGATATGATAATATTAAATTATTTAAGTCAGAAGCCGAGACAATTTTTCCGGAAATAATATTAGCTGATGACGGAAAATCATTTGAATTTTAACTTTTAGGATTATTCGATGATTCGAACAATCAAACAATCGAAAACAATGAAAGATTTAAACGATTACAGAAAATCATACGAAAAAGGAGAACTTTGGGAAACCAATATTCCCGAAGATCCAATTAATCTTTTCAATCGTTGGTTTCACGAAGCCGAAGATTTGGGAAGAGAGGAAGAAGTCAATGCCATGACCGTTTCTACTATTGGATTGGATGGTTTTCCCAAAGCCCGCGTGGTATTGATGAAACAATATACTTACGAAGGATTTATATTTTATACCAATTATAATTCTGAAAAAGGAAAAGCAATTGCCAATAATCCGAATCTTTGTCTTTCATTTTTCTGGCATACCATGGAGCGTCAGGTAATTATTAAAGGTGTAGCCGAAAAAACATCCGAGAATATTTCAGACGGTTATTTTGAATCAAGACCAGACGGAAGTAAGCTGGGAGCCATTGTTTCTAATCAAAGTGAGGTAATTCCTTCCAGAAACTTTTTGGAAGACAATTTAAAACAATTGGAAAAAGATTTTGAAGGAAAAGAAATCAAAAGACCTGATTTTTGGGGTGGTTTTCTGGTAAAACCTGTAGAAGTAGAATTCTGGCAAGGAAGACCCAACCGATTGCACGACCGGATCAGATATAAATTACAGGAAGATTATTCATGGAAAATGGATCGATTATCGCCTTAAAACAGTTTAGATTTTTATTTTTGCAAACAACTAACTTTTATTTTTAAAATCCATTGTCGCCACATCGATTCTTTCGACTTTCGACTTTACAACTTTTGACTTAAATATGTACAAACAAATTATTCGTCCTATATTTTTCTCTTTCGATCCCGAAAAAATTCATCATTTTACATTTTCAATGTTAAAAGTTTTGAATAAAATTCCGGGATATTCGGCAATTTCAAATGCTATTCTTGAAGTAAAAGACCCGAGATTGGAAACGGAAGTTTTTGGACTTAAATTCAAAAACCCGGTTGGATTGGCCGCCGGATTCGATAAAGATGCCAAATTGTATAAAGAATTATCCAATTTAGGTTTTGGATTTATCGAAATTGGAACCCTGACTCCAAAAGGACAGGACGGAAATCCTAAAAAACGAATATTCAGGCTTACTTCCGATAGTGCGCTTATCAACCGCATGGGGTTCAATAACGGTGGGGTAGAAGCTGCTGTTGAAAGGTTGAAGAAAAACAAAGACGTTTTAATTGGCGGAAATATTGGAAAAAACAAAGTTACGCCAAACGAAGAAGCAACTCTTGATTACGAAATTTGCTTTGATGCTTTATACAATTATGTTGATTATTTTGTGGTAAATGTAAGTTCTCCAAATACTCCAAATCTTCGTGCTTTGCAGGACAAAGAACCTTTGACACAATTATTGCAGACTTTGCAGAATAAGAATTTGGCCAAACCAAAACAAAAACCAATTCTGCTTAAAATTGCTCCCGATTTGACCGATGACCAATTATTAGATATTATTGATATTGTAAAAGAAACCAAAATTGCCGGAGTTATTGCAACCAATACCACTCTTTCTCGTGAAGGACTTATTTCTGAAAACAAAGAAGAAATGGGAGGAATGTCGGGCAAACCATTAAGAAAACGTTCTACCGAAGTAATTCGTTTTCTTTCGGAAAAAAGCAACAAAGCATTCCCTATTATTGGTGTGGGAGGAATCCACACTGCCGAAGATGCTTTGGAAAAACTGGATGCTGGAGCTAGTTTAATCCAACTTTATACCGGATTTATTTATGAAGGCCCTGCTTTAATTAAGAAAATCAATAAAGCTATTTTAAAAAGTCGTTTAAAAAAGTAGTTAAGTGGTAAAGTTATAAAGTAGTAAAGAGAATATTTTATATATTGGAAGTCTTTTTACAGACTCGTTACTTTTGTTACGACGTTTCGAAGCTGAAACTTTGTTACTTTGCAACTTAGAAAAAATCTATGGAACCAATAAAAATAATAGAATGCCCTCGTGATGCCATGCAAGGCGTAAAGATGTTTATTCCTACCGAAAAAAAAGTAGCTTATATCCAATCTTTATTGCGTGTAGGTTTTGATACTATAGATTTTGGCAGTTTTGTTTCGGCCAAAGCCATTCCTCAAATGCAGGATACAGCCGAAGTTTTGGCACAACTCGATTTAAGCCAAACCAAAAGCAAATTATTGGCAATTATTGCCAACACTCAGGGTGCTCAAATGGCTTCACAACATCAGGCAATTCAATATTTGGGATTTCCTTTTTCTATTTCAGAAAATTTCCAAATGAGGAATACCCATAAAACCATTGCCGAATCATTAATTACTTTACAGGAAATTCTGGAAATTGCCTATAAAAGTAATAAAGAAGTAGTCGCTTATCTTTCTATGGGTTTCGGAAATCCTTATGGAGATCCCTGGAATGTGGAAATAGTAGGGGAGTGGACTGAAAAAATGTCGAATTTGGGCGTAAAAATCCTCTCTCTTTCTGATACCGTGGGAAGTTCTACTCCTGAAGTGATTTCTTATTTATTTTCTAATTTAATTCCAAAATATCCGGCTATAGAATTTGGAGCTCATTTGCATACCACACCCAACAAATGGTTTGAAAAAATTGATGCTGCTTACCAATCGGGTTGTCGTCGTTTTGACGGAGCCATTCAGGGATTTGGTGGTTGCCCAATGGCAACAGATGTTTTAACAGGAAATATGCCTACTGAAAAATTGTTGTCTTATTTCACAGCCAAAAAAGAAAATACCAATACCAGCCCTATGAGTTTTGAAAGCGCTTATAATGAAGCTTCCAAGATTTTTAATTTTTATCATTAATCAATATCAAAAATTCATTTTAAACGCAGATAACTGAAAACCGGGACTGAACACTAAATATATTATCTTCTGAATGCAGGATCAGGATTATTTCTCTTATCCCATTTGATGTCGCTCAAGATTCCTGATTTTACACCAATAAAGAAACTCCAATAAGCATTCGGACCTATAGGTGACCAGTTTAAATCCATACGCCAACTCATCAAATCTCTTTCAAATCGCAATTGAGTATAAGTAACACCTCTTTGAATAAAATCATATCCTGAGGAACCTCCTATTTTCCATTTTGGAGAAATTTGCAGATTACCTGAAAACATCAACGAATTTCCTGTTAATTTATCTTCTTTGCTCATGTTACTGTAAGTAAGTGCATAAGCCAATGTCAAATCCCAAGGTAATTTGTAATTAAAAAATTCAGTTACTTCTTTTTTATCATCAGAAGTGTCTTCATCATCTCCAAACTGACTTTCTCTACGGTCGCTCAAATCGGCATTAACACCAAATAAATCATCTTCACGACCACCATTTTTTGCTCCCTGAGTATTCGTTTTTTTTCCTCCCTGATAATCATTGCTTGTCAATGAATAGTTTACTGTCATATTGGCACTGGTCATTCTGAAAAGACTTCCGCCGTTATCTATATTAAAAGTATTAATTCGTTGATTATTACTGTTAAGAGCATAAGGATCTAAGGTAGTAGCGAAATTGACATTCATTTTATCTTTTAATAATAATGTACCTCCGCTTATTCTCATTGGTGTCCAAGCCAAAGAATCGGCAGCAAAATTATAACTGGTAGCTAAATTCAAATTATTTAACAACATGATTTTTTTAGCTTCCTTTTTCGAAGAATCTTTATTCTTAACTTTGGCTTCAAAAACGTTATTTAATCCAATTCCGACTAAATTCGAATAATTTTTATTTGGTGCTCCGAAAAGTCCTTGTTCAAAACGAGAATAATCGCTTTGCATATTTCCACTGGCATCGGTTGCATAAGTATCATAATATTTCTCATAACTTGGCGTATAATTATGAGTTATAGAAGGACGAACAACGTGACGAATAGTCTGAATTTTCTTGTCTCTTCCAAAATTGAAAGTTCCGTAAATAGTTGTTCCTATACTAATGTTTGAAGTAATAGTTCTGTAAGAATCAAAACCATTTACTTCGGTAGTAGCAACCTGATTGGTTGTAGAATCAAAATCTTTACGAATGGTTTTAAAATACCAAACCTCATTATAATTGGCTCCCGTGGTAACACTAAAATGTTTGAAAACCTTAAAATTGGTACTCAAAGGTATGGTGTGCTGAAATCCGAATTTAGCATCTTCAAACATTCTTGAAGTCATAAAATCAGCATCGGTGGTTTTAAGTCTGTTTTCTCCTCTTACACTATATTGTAAGTTGACATTTTTAATAAGACCTTTCTTTGAACCATCTTTTGGTGCAAAAGGAAAAATACGATCCACACTTGTCTGGAATGTTGGTAAAGTCAGATTAATTTCTTTTGTCTGTGTATTTTGGGAATGCGTTGCCGTGAACGATGTATTAACTAAAGGAACTGATTGAAAAGTTTTGGAATAGGAAACCGAAGAACTCATAGTATTATTCAATTGAGAACCTGCATTGACAATATTTAGGGAATTTTGATAATAATTACTACTTCCTAAATTGACAGAGGCCGAGAAAGTAGAATTAGGACTCGCTTTGGCATCTTGTGAATGATTCCATTGAATATTGTAAATTTTAGTACGGGAATAATCCGGAAATCCTTTTTCGCTTATAATTTGATTTTCATATCTAAAATTGGTACTTCCTCTGAATTTATATCGCTGCGCATAAGAAGACTGCATTCTTAAACCATAACTTCCGTTGGTGTAATAATCTCCTAAAACAGATAAATCATATTTATCACTTAAAGCAAAATAATAACCTCCGTTTTGAATAGAATATCCTCTGTTTTGTGTATCCTGAAATGTTGGGATAATAATTCCGGACTGACTTTGCTGCATCATTGGGAAAAAAGCAAACGGCAAGGCTAGTGGAGTAGGCACGTTGGCAACATACATATTAGTAAATCCTACAACTACTTTTTTTCCGGGAACAAATTTGGCTTTTCGGGCAAGAAAATAATATTCGGGATCATCAATATCAACAGCAGTAGTGATTTTGGCATTTTTCATAAAATAAACCGAATCATTTTCTTTTTTAGAAATTTCTGCTATAATATTCAAATCTTGTTGTTTGGTTCTTGAATTCCAAACCAAAGCTCTTTTTGTGTTGTAATTAAATCGGATAGAATCAGGTTTAACTTCACTTACTCCTTGTTTAAAACGGGGCAATTGAGTATAATTTCCTTTCTCATCTTTAATTCTTCCGGCATAAACTTCGTTCTTTCCGTAATCAAAAACAATAATTCCGGCCTTTAGTTCTATATCTTCATAGTACAATTCGGCATTATTATATAAGGTAATTGTCTTATTTTTTTGATCTATTCTTTCATAATCCTGCGCTTTTCTGCGCACAATTCCGGTTAGTGCCGATTTCTTCTTTTTAATGGTATCTGAGCTTTTTTGACCCGCTTTATCATCTAAATCTGTAGCCTTTACAATCGCTTTAGAATCTTGTTTTTCAGCAGTTTTAACTATACTTTTTTGAGAATAAATTAAATTGGTTCCTGCTGTTAAGAAAGTTGCTAATAAAACGATATGAAATAAGTTTGTGCGCAAAGGTTTAAATACTATTTTTGTAAAATTATGGCTTATTCGTTTGAGAGGCCAAACTTACACATAATTTTTGACCAAAATAAACACTTTTAAAAATTAAAATAACACGCAAAATTTTAGATAAATTTTGAACACTAATATGAATTATAAGCACCCGATTTCTTATTTTATTTCCCTTTTTGTTTTGTGTTTTGTTACACTTAATACATCGGCTCAATCTAATAAATTTAAAGTAGTCTTGGATGCAGGTCATGGAGGAAAAGACTTTGGGGCTGTTCACAACGGACATATTGAAAAGAACATTGCTCTTGCTGTTGTACTTAAGGCCGGAAAAATCCTTGAAAAAAACCCAAATATAGAGGTTGTTTATACCCGAAAATCAGACATTTTTATTGAATTAGACGAAAGAGCCAATATTGCAAACCGTGAAGACGCTTCTATATTTGTATCGGTACACTGTAATGCAAATCAATCTCCTGTAGGAGAAGGATTCGAAACTTATGTTATGGGGGTTGCCCGAAATGCCTCGAATCTTGAAGTTGCCAAAAAAGAGAATGGTGTTATTACTCTTGAAAAAGATTATCAACAGGTATATGAAGGTTATAATCCAAATTCGCCTGAATCGGCCATTGGAATTATGATGCAACAAGAAGAATTTCTTGAATACAGTATTGCACTTGCCAGTAAAATTCAGGACAATTTTGATGCAAATAAAGGCAGAAAAAACAGAGGTGTAAGACAGGCCGGGTTTTTGGTTTTGAGAAAAATTGCCATGCCCAGAATTTTGATTGAATTAGGATTCATTTCAAATCCATCTGAAGGGAAATTTCTTGATTCTGAAGAAGGCCAACAAGACCTTGCCGAAGATATTGCCAATGCTATAGTCAGTTATAAAAAAGAATATTTTGGTGCCGGAGCCAGTGATACTTTTATTGAAAAGAAATCAAAATCGAAAACAATTGAAAAAGTAGCTGATACTCAGGTTACAAAACAAATTGAAAAGGATTCTCAAAAAACAACTGTTTTAAAAGAAATCAAAAAAGACACTACCAAAAAGGAATCAGAAAAAACAATAATCAAAAATAGTTCGGCGATTGCTAAAAATGAAACTCCAAAAGAAGTTATAAAAGAAGAAAAAAAGGAAATAAAAACTGAAAATTCAGATGTTGTATTTAAAGTTCAGATTTCAGCCGGAACTAAAAAATTAGATTTAAGTCCAAAAAACTTCAACGGTTTGAAAAACATTTCTGTTATTAATGAAAATTCCATTAATAAATATATGTATGGAGAAACTTCTGATTATGCTGTTGCCAAAGAAAATTTAAGTGAAGCAAAAGAAAAAGGTTATACATCGGCCTATATAGTAGCTTTCAGAGGCGGTGAAAAAATAAGTGTTCAGGAAGCAATAAAAAAAAATAAGTAATTCATAACTAAGTTAAAAACAATTAAAATTGGAAATTAAAATCAGTAAAGAAATTAAAACGGCAATTCTTGTAATAACATCTATTTGCCTGTTTGTGTGGGGATACAATTTCTTAAAAGGAAAAGACTTATTAAGCAATTATAAAACATTTTATGTTCAATATGACAATGTAGAAGGATTGGCAAAAGCCGCTCCTGTTACTTTGAATGGTCTTGTAATAGGAAAAATTACCGATATAAAACTTGAAAATACCACCGGAAAATCTATAGTTGAAATGCAAATCACTACCGATTTTCCTATTTCAAAATCGAGTTTGGCTAATATTTATGAGCCCGGATTAATAGGAGGTAAACAAATTCAGATTGTTCCAAATATGAATGACAAAAATCTGGCAGAAGACAAAGATCATCTAAATGGAGGAGTAGTTCTTGGAATGGCAAATGCTGTTATAGAAAAACTGACTCCTTTGCAACAAAAAGCAGAAAAAATGTTGGTAAGCACAGATGAATTGGTACGCAATCTTAATTCTATGTTGGATGCTAAAAACAAAGAAAATATTGCTCAAATTTTGGAAAACCTAAAGAAAACTTTGGCCGATTTGAGCAAAGTTTCTCAGGCTACAACAAGTCTTCTTACTGATAATAAAGCAAAAATCAACGGAACTCTCGCCAATATGAATAAAGTTTCGTCTGATTTCAGTAAAATATCCGATTCTTTATCAAAAGTAAATTTGGCTCAAACAGTTAAAAATTTAGAACAATCATTGGCTAGTGTCGATAAAATCATGGCCGATGTACAAAGCGGAAAAGGTTCTATGGGTAAATTAATGAAAGACGAAACTCTTTATAATAATATGGCTAAAACTTCTAAAGAATTAGAATTATTATTAGAAGATGTTCGTTTAAATCCAACCAGATATGTAAATGTTTCGGTTTTTGGAAAGAAAAACAAACCTTATGTGGCTCCTGTAAAAGATACAATTTCAACAAAAGATAAAATCTAAAAATCTATGAGTTATTTAGACAATATATTTTTCGCCCTTATCCTTGGACTTGGACTTGGATTTTTTGTAAAAAACATCAAGAAAATTATCCGAAACATTAAGTTAGGTCAGGATATTAATCGTTCTGACAATCCTTCTGAACGTTGGAAAAACATGGCTATGATTGCCTTAGGTCAGTCAAAAATGGTAAAACGTCCCGTAGCCGGAATTTTACACATTTTTGTTTATATAGGATTCGTAATTATCAATATCGAAGTAATTGAAATTATCATTGACGGACTTTTCGGAACTCACCGTGTTCTGTCTTTCATGGGCGGACTTTATGATGTTTTAATCGGATCATTCGAAGTTTTAGCTTTCTTGGTTTTGGTTTCGGTAATCATTTTCTTAATCCGAAGAAATGTTATTAAACTAAAACGTTTCATACATTCTGATTTAAAAGGGTGGCCAAAAAGTGATGCTAATTACATTCTTTATTTTGAAATCACTTTAATGTCATTATTTCTTATTATGAATGCTGCCGATTTGTGGTTGCAACAAATGGGATACACACATTATAATGAAGTAGGATCTTTTCCAATCAGCCAGTATATCAAACCAATTTTTAACGGAATGTCGGCCGGAGCAGTAGCTTTAATCGAAAGAGCCGCCTGGTGGTTGCACATTATTGGGATTTTGGTATTCCTGAATTATCTTTATTTCTCAAAACATTTACATATTTTGTTGGCTTTCCCAAATACTTATTTTGCCGATTTGAATGCTAAAGGAAAATTAAACAATTTAGAATCGGTTACTAAAGAAGTAAAATTGATGATGGATCCAAATGCCGATCCGTTTGCTGCCGCTCCGGTTGATGAAAATGCTGTCCCTGCAAAATTTGGTGTAAGTGATGTACAGGATTTGAACTGGGTACAATTGTTAAATGCTTATACCTGTACTGAGTGTGGCCGTTGTACTTCTTCTTGTCCGGCAAATATTACAGGAAAAAAATTATCTCCTCGTAAAATTATGATGGACACCAGAGACCGTTTGGAAGAAGTAGGTAAAAATATTGATGCTAACAAAGGGGTTTTTATTCCTGATAACAAATCATTATTAAACGATTATATTACTCCCGAAGAACTTTGGGCTTGTACTTCTTGTAATGCTTGTGTTGAAGAATGTCCGGTAAATATCAGTCCGCTTTCTATTATTGTTGATATGAGAAGATATCTGGTGATGGAACAAAGTGCTGCTCCAATGTCTTTGAACAGTATGATGACCAATATTGAAAACAACGGTGCACCTTGGCAATACAATCAACAAGACCGTTTGAACTGGAAAAACGAAGCTTAAATGGCTTTTTATATTTAAAATGAAAAAGGAAAATTCAGCTAATAAATTAATTTCTGATTCAGAAGAAAGAATTTCAAAAATTCCGGTTCTTCCTGAAGGAATTAAAAATTATCTGATTGACATAGACGGAACCATTTGTGAAGATATTCCAAATGAAGCACCCGAAAGAATGTTGACCGCAAAAGTATTTCCCGATTCTTTGAATATTTTGAATAAGTGGTATGATGAAGGACATATAATTTATTTCTTCACTTCCCGAACCGAAGATCACCGCGAATATACTGAACGCTGGCTGAAAAAAAACGGTTTTAAATACCACGGATTGCTAATGGGAAAACCAAGAGGAGGAAACTACCATTGGATAGACAATCAAAAAGTAAAAGCAACCCGATACAACGGGCAGTTTACAGAATTAGTTGAAAAAAAAGTTACCATTCAGGTTTTTGATGATGGTAAAAACGAATAAAATAGATTTTAATTTTTTTAGATTTTAAAGAAATATACAATGTCAGAAAATATAGTTGTGCCAACAATGGCCGAAATGATGGCTCAAGGAAAACAACCCGAAGTGTTGTTTTGGGTAGGATGTTCAGGAAGTTTCGACGACAGAGCAAAGAGAATTACTAAGGCTTTTGTAAGAATTCTAAATCGTGCCAATGTAAGTTTTGCCGTTTTAGGAACCGAGGAAAGTTGTACCGGAGATCCTGCAAAACGTGCCGGAAACGAATTTTTATTTCAAATGCAGGCCATGATGAATATTGAAGTTTTGAACGCATACGAAGTAAAGAAAATCGTTACTGCCTGTCCGCACTGTTTCAATACTATCAAAAATGAATATCCTGAATTAGGAGGAAAATATGAAGTGGTTCATCATACCGAATTGCTGAAATCATTGCTTGACGAAGGAAAATTGGTCATTGAAGGAGGTCAGTTCAAAGGAAAAAGAATTACTTTCCACGATCCTTGCTATTTAGGTAGAGCCAATAAAGTCTATGAAGCTCCAAGAGATTTAATCGAAAAATTGGATGCCGAATTGGTAGAAATGAAACGTTCCCGTGCAAACGGTTTGTGTTGTGGAGCAGGAGGAGCTCAAATGTTTAAAGATGCCGAACCCGGAAATAAGGAAATCAACGTAGAAAGAACGGAAGATGCAATGGAAACTTCTGCCGAAATTATTGCAACGGGTTGTCCGTTTTGCAATACCATGATGACCGACGGTGTGAAAAATAAGGAAAAAGAAAACGAAGTAAAAGTCCTTGATATTGCCGAATTAATTGCCAATGCTCAGGATCTATAACTAAAAATAAAAATCGGGATAAAGTCGGAAGCCTAAAATATTCATTTTTCAGGTCTTTCGACTTTTGATGTTAAAAAATTTAAACAGAAAATTATGTACGTTCCATTTGAAAATTTACCGGAAGATTCCAGAATTTGGATATATCAGTCAAACAGAAAATTTTCTGAAACAGAAGTTTCCGAAATAGAAACTGCTTTAAAAACATTTGTAGAAGACTGGGCTGCTCACGGCACCGGACTTGATGCTTCTTTCCAGATAAAATACAACCGATTCATTATTCTTGCAGTAAATCAGGAAACACATCCGGTTTCGGGTTGTTCTATAGATGCTTCGGTGCATTTTATTCAAGGGTTAGAGCAAAAATACAATGTTGATTTGCTTGACAAAATGAATGTAACTTACAAACAAGGAGAACATATTGCTCACAAGCCATTGATTGATTTCAAGAAAATGGCAAAAGACAAATCGGTTACAGGAGAAACAATTGTTTTCAACAATTTGGTAAATACCATAGGTGAATTCAATGAGTTTTGGGAAGTGCCTGCAAGAGAAAGCTGGCACAGTCGTTTTTTCTAAAAAAACAGAAGGAACAAAGGTTGTAAGTTGTACAGATTTCGTTAATAACTCACTAATACCTTTTGCCTAATCTCTAACGCCTACAATATTTTAATTAATGAAAACCAATTCAATTCGCTTATTCTTCTTTTTTACAACTGCAACATTTGCTATTGGCTGTTCTGTTTTTAAACCAAAAACCTTTAACGAACCTCCACGCGACTTCAATAAGGAATTTGTAATCGATAAAAAACCGAATCCGTTTTTCAAAGCATCCGATAATCAAAAGAAATGGGTTGACAGCGTTTATAATTCTCTTTCATTAGAAGAAAAAATAGGACAATTGTTTATGGTTGCCGCCTATTCAAACAAGGATAGTGCCCATATCAAATCGATTGACAAATTGATTAAAAACAATAAAATTGGTGGATTGATTTTCATGCAAGGTGGACCAGTTAGGCAAGCCAATCTTACCAATCGTTATCAGGCAAAATCAAAAGTTCCTTTATTTATAGGGATCGATGCTGAATGGGGATTGAATATGCGCTTGGATTCAACCTATAAATTTCCTTGGAATATGACTTTGGGAGCAATTCGCGATCATAAACTGATTGAGAAAATGGGTGCGCAAATGGGACAGGAAAGCAAAAGAATGGGAATTCATTTTAATTTTGCTCCGGTTTTAGACATTAATACCAATCCTAAAAACCCGATTATTGGTTTCCGTTCTTTTGGTGAAGACAAAGTAAATGTAACTGAAAATGCAATTGCTTTGATGAATGGAATTCAGAGTCAGGGAGTTTTTGCAACAGGAAAGCATTTTCCCGGACATGGAGACTCGGCAACCGATTCTCATTTATCGCTTCCTACTATTAATTTTTCGGAAGATCGACTTAATTCGGTTGAATTTTATCCTTACAAAAAAATGTTCAATGCTGGATTGGTTTCGGTAATGGTGGCTCACCTGAATGTGCCAAGTTTAGAACAACGAAACAACAGACCTTCTTCTATTTCGTACAATATTGTAACCAATGTTTTACAAGATCAACTCGGATTTGACGGTTTGATTTTTACAGATGCCTTGAATATGAAAGGTGCAAGTAATTTCAAAAAACCGGGAGATATTGATTTAGAGGCTTTTATCGCCGGAAATGATATTTTACTTTTTTCAGAAAATGTACCTGTAGCAGCCGAAAATATTTGTCTGGCATACGAAAAAGGAATTATTACCCCAGAAAGATTGGCCTATTCTGTAAAAAAGATTTTGAATTATAAATATTTTGCCAATTTAAACAAACTAAAACCTGTTGAAACCAAAAATCTGATTGCAGATTTGAATCCAACTTCAAACGATGCTTTGCAATATGAACTGTATGAAAATGCAATAACCGTATTGAAAAACAAAAACCATATTTTACCAATAAAAAATCTTGAAAATAACAAAATTGCTTATGTAAAATTGGGTGACGATTCTAACACTCTGTTTGTTTCGGCATTGAAAAAATATACCGAAATCACTGAAGTTTCTCATGAAAACATTGATAGTTTAAATGTTCAATTAAAGAAATTCAATACCGTAATTGTTGGTTTCCATAAATCAGACAAGGCATGGAAAAAATATGATTTTACCGAAAAAGAAATTCAATGGTTACAGGAAATTGCCAAAAACAATAATGTCATTTTAGATATAATGACAAAACCGTATGCGCTTTTGCCAATATCTAATTTTGACGATATAGAAGGATTAATCGTTTCATATCAAAACTCACCAATTGCTCAGGAAGTTTCTGCCGAATTGATTTTTGGGGCTATAGATTCAAAAGGAAAATTGCCGGTTTCTGTCAATAAAAATTTCAAGATAAATGACGGTATTTTTACAGAAAAACTAAATCGTCTTGGATTTGCAGCACCTCAAAATGTAGGTATGAATCCTGAAATTTTGTCTAAAATTGATCAGATAGCTCAAAAAGCAATTGATGATAAAATGACTCCCGGAGCACAAATTTTGGTTGCCCGAAAAGGAAAAGTTATTTATCACAAAGCATTTGGATATCAAACGTATTTGAAAGATGTAAAAGTTTTGAATTCTGATATTTACGACATCGCTTCTGTCACAAAAATGGTTGCCACATTGCCAAATGTTATGAAAATGTACGATCAGAAAAAAGTGAATTTGCAAACCACACTGGGCGAAATGCTTCCTATGTTTGCTAGTAGTGACAAACAAAATATTCCTTTCAAAGATTTATTATCGCATTATGCCCGTTTGCAATCTTGGGAACCTTTTTACAAGAGAACCATCGATAACCAAAATATGCCGTTGAGTAAATATTACAGTTATACTCCCAACGAAGAATTTTCAAAAGAGGTTGCCGATAATCTTTACATCCGAAACGATTATCACGATACTATAATGAAATTTATTGCAGATAGTAAATTATTGCCTGCAAAAACGTATAAATACAGCGATTATACTTTCATTATCCTGAAAGAATATTTAGAAAAAACTACCGGAAAAACAATTGATGTTTTGTGTCAGGAAAACTTTTTTGCTCCTTTGGGAATGAATAATACAATGTACAATCCGATGACAAAATTAGATAAATGCACTATTCCTCCTACAGAAGAAGATCATTATTTCAGAAACCAGACTATTCAGGGACACGTTCATGATATGACAGCAGCTATGGAAGGCGGAGTTGCCGGACATGCAGGTGTTTTCTCTAATTCGATGGATTTGGCCAAAATGATGCAAATGTTCCTTCAAAAAGGAAATTACGGAAACCGTCAGTTTTTTTCGGCTAAAACCTTTGATGATTTCAATACTTGTCATTTTTGCAAAGAAGGAAATCGAAGAGGACTTGGTTTTGACAAACCACAATTAGGAAAAGAAGGTCCTACTTGCGGGTGTGTGCCAATGAGTAGTTTTGGTCACACCGGATTTACCGGAACTATTGCCTGGGCCGATCCCGAAAATGAAATTATCTATATTTTTCTTTCTAACAGAACTTATCCCGATGCAACCGAAAATCGATTGTCAAAAGGAAATGTGAGAGAAAATATTCAGAAAGTGATTTACGAAGCTATTCAGAAATAAAAGAAAGAACAATTGAATTTTAAATACTCTAACTCTTTCAGGGTTTAAAATTCTGAAAGGGTTGGGGTTGCTCAAAGATTTTAGACTTTGTGTTTTTCTGTAAAATAAATTCGTCTTTAATTTTTTAAGGTTTAAAATTTATTTTAACTAAATTCGTTAACCTAAAAAATTGAGATGAAAATAGCAATTGTATGTTATCCTACTTTTGGTGGAAGCGGTGTTGTAGCTACCGAATTGGGGCTTGAACTGGCCAAAAGAGGACACGAAATTCATTTTATTACCTATAGACAACCGGTACGTTTAGCTTTGCTGAATGCCAATGTCCACTATCACGAAGTAATTGTTCCCGAATATCCTTTATTTCATTATCAACCTTATGAACTGGCTTTATCCAGTAAACTGGTCGATATGGTAAAACTGCATAAAATTGAACTTCTGCACGTTCACTATGCTATTCCGCATGCTTATGCCGGTTATATGGCAAAACAAATGCTGAAAGAAGAAGGTATAGATTTGCCCATGATTACCACTCTTCACGGAACGGATATTACTTTGGTGGGAAATCATCCTTTTTACAAACCGGCTGTGACTTTTACCATCAATCAATCTGATTTTGTGACTTCGGTTTCTCAAAGCCTGAAAGACGACACTAATAAACTTTTCAATATTACCAGGGAAATAAATGTAATTCCAAACTTCATTGAACTCGATGAAGCGGTGTCTGAAGTTTCATGTAATCGTTCTGTTTTGGCCAAACCTGAAGAAAGAATCATCACACATATCAGTAATTTCAGAAAAGTAAAATGTATTCCTGACATTATAAATATTTTTTATAAAATTCAGAAAGAAATCCCTTCCAAATTAATGATGGTAGGCGATGGTCCTGAAAAAGAACCGGCAGAATTATTATGTGAAGAATTGGGCATTTCCGACAAAGTAATTTTCTTTGGAAACAGTAATGAAATCAATAGTATTCTAAAAAATTCCGATTTGTTTCTCTTACCTTCAGAAACCGAAAGTTTCGGTTTGGCAGCTCTTGAAGCCATGGCTTTTCATGTTCCGGTGATTTCAAGTAATTCTGGAGGTATTCCGGAAGTAAATATTCACGGAATCTCCGGTTATTTGAGCGATGTAGGGAATGTTGATGAAATGGCTCAAAATGCAATTTCAATTTTGAAAGACAATACTACTTTGAACAAATTCAAAGAAAATGCTTTTGAAATAGCTAAGAAATTTGATTTGAAAAAAGTATTGCCATTGTATGAAGATTTATATCACAGAGCAATTAATAAGTAATATACCGAATTAGTGTTTTCTGCTATAACGTTTTTTTGTGTATCGTTTTTTTAGGACTAGACATTCAAAATTCATATCACCTTTCCATTACCAAATAGAGATGAAAAATTTTATTCTTATTATTATCGTTTTATTCTTAAATAATACATCAAAAGCACAAATGATTAAATCGTTTGATTTCAAAAAATTGAAAGAAGATTCTATTTCAACCACATATAGTGCTAAAGTCAAATTTGATTTAATCGGTGATAAAGAAAAACGTTTGGATTTAGTGAAAGCAGAATTAGAGAAAACCTATCAAATAAAACTGATAAAATTATTTCTATTGAATCATTTATAGGTAAAAAGTATTTGACTTATCTATACACAGTTAAAGTTAAAAAGGAATAATCTGAAATTTTCTTAGTGGGATTTGCAGAGCAAAAAAAGGCGAAAAGATAAGTGGCAAAGCCCCCCGCTCGTGCGAGCATCTTGCTCGTGCGGGATAATAGTCAGTATTATAATATGGAGCTAGGACGAACCATGAATTACCAAAACACATACAATGTAAAGTCCTATTACAATCAAAGTCAAACAATTCGTATTCATTTAATTAGAAAGTAAAATGGAGTATATTGAAGGTTTGGGGTGGCAAGAGCAAAATTTTATAGAGATATTCAGAGCATTTAATTTCTTATTTAATGAAGGTTATCAAACGGATAAGTTGTTTTATGCAGGGAGAGGCTATCCGTCTCTATCTTATTATAATTCGGTTAAAAAAATAACAGTGAAAGTACTCGGTACTGAAAACGCATCATGGGTAGTTGTCATTCATAGAAAGAAATTGTTTGCATGTAAAAAGAATGAGGTTGGTTTTGACATCAGTGATTATTATCAGTTTTTCAATTCTGGTATGATTAAAAATGAAAATTATTCTTTAATATCACAGGCAGATTTTATTCAAACATATTTGATGCCTGTTATTCGGGGTGAAAAATGGATTGATAAAATAGTAAAACGATAGATGGAAGTAAATGAATTGAATTATAAGGAACGCGGACTGATAGAAATATTGAGGACATTTAGTTTTTTACATCAAGAAAATTATACTGAGAAAGAGGTGAGTCTTGGAGGGAGGGATAATCCGTCAGTTATTTATCACAACTGGATTAAAGATATAGTCGTAAAAATAATTGGAGATGAAAGTCAATCTTGGACTGTTGTAATTCAAAGAAAGAAACTTTTTGTTTTTGGTAAAGACACTGTAGCCTTTGATATTAGTGATTATTATGAACTTCTTGGTTCAGGAATGGTACAAGGTCGAAATTACACACTGAAATCACAGGCAGATTTTATTCAAACGTATTTGATGCCTGTTATTCGGGGTGAAAAATGGATTGATGAAATAGTATGAACACCCCGCTCTGCGAAGTGTTCCCCCACTAGTGCGAGCACAATGTCATTAAGTTAAGGTTGTTTTATATTGCATCTTTTTGATTTTTAAGAACTAAAGGTTTGGTGCGTGTTCTGTATTCCTGAATCTGGATTACATGTCGGATTTCACAATTTGTGGGCACGGAAATAATTTCCGCGCGATCGGGTTTATCAAATAACATTAGAGGTCGTTAATATTATATTATTGACAGTTAAGTATTTATATATTTAAATCTAATTAAACTATTATGAAAAAAGCCATATTTTATTTAAACGCAATTATTTTATTAATCTCTTGCGATGCTGTTAATACAGATAGCTGCCATAAAATCATTACAGTAATAAACAACACTAATAAATCTATATATGTCGATTATGGAGGGGGATTTCCAGAAACAGATTTTAGAAAACTAATAGGCAATCCCTTAGTTTCGGGTGCTTCAAAAACTGAGGCAAATAAATCTAACAAGTATGGTATTGGAAATAATGGAGAATGTTTTGAATATACATTTCCACGGCTAGAGTCGGGTCTTATGATGGTTTTTGTTTTTGATGGCCCCACATTAGAAGAAAAAGGCTGGGATTATATCAAAGTCAATAATCTGGTTTTAAAACGATATGATTTAACACTCGAAGATTTGAGAAATATGAATTGGACTATAATTTATGATGAAAATTAACTCCAAAACCTTATACTTATTCAGGAACCCTATTTAACTCAATTTCCATTAAGAAAACCCTAAGATTATGAAAAATATCATTGCAGTATTAAGCGTTATGGTGTTGTGTTCCAACTCCTGCGAAAAACCGCCTTTTGTAGAAAAATTTTACGGGGTTATGGTTACGAATAATTCATCTGCTGAAATCCGTGTTTTGCTGGCAGACGAACATGCCGCAAAACAATATCCCGATACTACCCTGCCCGCATCAAAACCGGCTTTACAGAAAGCCCCCGTGGGCAAAAGCTGTTATTTTGATTATAGAACACCTATGGAGGAGAATATAAAAAAGCTGCCCGCAGATACGCTATCGGTATATTTTATAGATAATGCCATTTATGAAAACGAGCCGTGGGACAGTGTACGCATACACTACAAAATATTAAAACGACTTGATTTAAGCATTGAAGATTTGAGAAATATGAATTGGACTATAATTTATGATGAAAATTAACTCCAAA
>CAZWAF010000002.1:79455-111741 GCA_964631795.1 uncultured Flavobacterium sp.
ACCTTATACTTATTCAGGAAGCTATCACTCAAGTTATTTGTATTATTAAAATTGATAGTTATGAAAAAAATAATTTTAATTAGAGCAGTTCTCTTTGCGACTTAGCGTCTTTGCGAGAAAAAATGGAGCTTAACTTAATGACATTGCACGAGCGGGGGCCACTTATGACAAGAAAGCTATCAAAATTCCAATTAAATTCTTTTTAATTATGAAGTATCTAATCTTTTTAATGTTTTTTCATTGTAATACAAATATGAAAATGACCGATAATAATACACAGATTGCAAATCCAATCGGGTATAGCTAAGAAATTTGATTTGAAAAAAGTATTGCCATTGTATGAAAATTTTATCACAGAGCAATTAATAAGTAATATACCGAATTAGAAGCATAAAAAAAGGGTTCAACTTTCAAAAGTCGAACCCTTTTTTTAGACAATTTTTAATTATTTGATAACATATCTAAGATTTACCCCAAAACCTCCTCCATTCCAATGAGTATCTTCAATAATCCAAATCGTTGGTCGCCAATCGGCACCAATTACGATAGGAGCTCCTTGAAATTTGTATTCAAGACCAAGCTCTCCACTGGCTCCTAACCAAAAATCATCATCGATATTCACAGAAGGTCCAACACCCGCATACCAGTTAAGTCCGCTACCTCCAAGAGGTTTTACCAAAAAATCAAATAAAACATCGGCTCCCACACCGTGGTTACCAAACGAAACATCGGCGTGAATTCTGTTGAATTTTCCACTGGAAAATACAGCATCAATACCAAAATCATTGAAGGCAACATCGCCCCAACGAACCCCTATTTCCTGTGCTTTTGACGAAAAAGAAAAAGCAACAAGCATCACAGCTGATAAAATAATTTTTTTCATAATTACAAATTTTAGTTAGTTAATAAAGATTCAATTTTTATATTTTTTAAAAATCCTTTTTGGATTCTATTTAAAGAAACAGGAAAGGGCAATTGGATGTTAAATCGAGAAAAATCCTGTTTATTCCTCTTATCGGTTTCTACCTCGTTTAGTCCAAAATTTTCTGCTTTTTCAGAAAAAAATGAATTCGGAATATCCGAATCAGAAGTAATTGATTCATTCTTGTTTTCAAATGAAAACAATCTGAAATCAGAAAATAGAAATATGATATTTTTTTTACACATGAAATTCTAATAAAAACCTCCTACGAATATAGTTTGTTTTTTTCTTAAATTCTAATAAATGTTAATTTAATTATTATTTATTTTAACAAGTATTTATTATAAGTTCTAAAATTAACCATAAAATTTATACTTAAGATTTTTAATTCTATATTTGTTAAAAATCATTACAATGGCAGGGAATACTTACGGAAATATCTTTAAAATAACCACTTTCGGCGAATCTCATGGAGAGGCACTGGGAGGAATTATAGAAGGATGTCCTTCGGGTATTGCTCTCGATTTTGAAGCTATTCAAAAAGAAATGATTCGACGAAAACCCGGACAATCATCCATCGTTACTCAAAGAAAAGAAGATGATACTGTTCAATTTCTATCCGGAATTTTTGAAGGAAAAACAACCGGAACTTCCATAGGTTTTATTATTCCGAATACCAATCAAAAATCAGACGATTATTCTGATATTAAAGATACTTATCGTCCGAGTCATGCCGATTATGTTTATGACAAAAAATATGGTTTTCGCGATTACAGAGGAGGAGGCAGAAGTTCAGCAAGAGAAACCGCAAGCAGAGTAGTGGCAGGTGCTGTTGCTAAACAAATAATTCCTGATATAAAGATCAATGCTTTTGTTTCTTCCGTTGGAGAAATTTTTATAGACAAACCTTATCAGGAACTCGATTTTTCAAAAATTGAATCCAATGTGGTTCGTTGCCCGGATGAAATCGTTGCCCTGAAAATGGAAGAATATATAAAAAAAATCAGAAAGCAAGGCGATACCGTTGGTGGAACTGTTACCTGCGTCATTCAAAATGTACCTATTGGTCTGGGAGAACCTGTTTTTGATAAACTTCATGCCGAATTAGGAAAAGCAATGTTATCAATAAACGCGGTCAAAGGTTTTGAATATGGCAGTGGTTTTTGCGGAGCAAAAATGAAAGGAAGCGAACACAATGATCTCCATAATCCTGACGGAACCACAAAAACCAATCTTTCCGGTGGAATTCAGGGAGGTATTTCAAACGGAATGGATATTTATTTTCGAGTTGCATTTAAGCCTGTGGCAACTTTAATTCAAAAGCAAAATGTACTAAATAACGATGGTGAAATTGTTGAAGTACACGGAAAAGGCCGTCATGATCCTTGTGTAGTTCCTCGTGCCGTTCCAATAGTTGAAGCTATGGCAGCAATCGTTTTGGCTGATTTTTATCTTCTGAATAAAATTTATAAATAATTTCTAACTTTAATAAAATACTTTTTAATACCTATAATTCACAATGTCTGAAACAAAAACTACCAAAAAGTCTATATTAGGAAACCTTACAACTCAAATTTTGCTTGCTATGTTTATTGGTGCCGCATTGGGTATCTATGTTCACACCAATTATTCAATTGAATCTGCAACAGAATTCAGTAATTTAATCAAAATTCTGGCAACTATCTTCATCCGATTGGTGCAAATGATTATCGCTCCGCTTGTATTTACAACACTTGTTGTTGGGATTGCAAAACTTGGAGACATTAAATCTGTAGGAAGAGTAGGCGGGAAAGCCTTAGCCTGGTTTTTTACAGCTTCCTTTGTTTCACTACTTATAGGAATGTTTTTTGTAAATATTCTTGCCCCTGGTGAAGGACTTAATTTATCTAACATCGATATGGCCGCTGCTTCAGAAGTTGCTGCAAAAACAGATTCTTTTTCGGCTCAAAATTTCATAGAACACATTATTCCTAAAAGTCTTTTCGAAGCTTTGGCAACAAATGAAATTCTTCAGATTGTAATTTTCTCCATCTTTTTCGGATTAGCAGGAGCATCTCTTGGAAAAGAAGTAAAACCGGTTATAAATGCTTTGGACAAAACATCGCATATAATCTTAAAAATGGTAAATTATGTGATGAAATTTGCTCCTCTTGGTGTTTTTGGAGCCATTGCAGGAGTATTTGCCGTAAGAGATTTTCAGGAATTGATACTAACTTATTTCAAGTTTTTCGGATCATTTCTTGTTGGAATTTCTTCTTTATGGGTTGTTCTTATTTTTGTAGGATATGTTTTTCTGAAAAGCAGAATGACCAAATTATTAAAAAGAATAGTTACTCCTTTAATTATTGCTTTTGGAACCACCAGTAGTGAAGCTGTTTTTCCAAAATTGACAGAAGAATTAGAACGTTTTGGAGTAAAAGATAAAATTGTATCTTTTATGTTGCCTTTGGGGTATTCTTTCAACCTTGACGGAAGTATGATGTATATGACATTTGCCAGTATTTTTATCGCACAGGCCTACGGAATTCCGCTAGATTTACCAACTCAATTAACAATGCTTTTTGTATTGATGCTTACCAGTAAAGGAATTGCCGGTGTACCAAGGGCGAGTTTGGTAGTAGTTGCAGCAACTTGCGGAATGTTTAAAATTCCGGTTGAAGGAATTGCTTTGATTCTTCCGATAGACCACTTTTGCGATATGTTCAGAAGTGCTACAAATGTTTTAGGAAACGCTTTGGCTACTTCGGTAGTAGGCGATTGGGAAAGTAAAAACGAAAATAATAGCTAATGACTTCAAATCTGTTATCAAAAAACGAATATCCGGATATTTATTCGATTTATATCGATTTAATGCCCAATGCACATTTGATAGAAGAACTGGAAATATCTCTTCATGATTTCATCCGTTTTGTGCAAAATATTCCATTGGATAAATTTGATTTCCGTTATTCTGAAGAGAAATGGACCATCAAAGAAATTATCCAACATTTAATTGATACCGAACGTATTTTGAGTTATCGTACACTTAGAATTGCCCGAAACGACAAAACTGTTTTACACGGTTTCGATCAAAATGAATATGTAAAGAATGCCAATTCTAATACGAGAAGTATTCAGGATCTTTTAACTGAATTATCAGCCGTGAGACATTCAACTCTTTATCTGTTCAAGAGTTTTAAAGAAGAACAACTTTTAAATATTGGAAATGCAGTTGGATATGATTTTTCCGTCAGAGCAATTGGTTTCATTATTATAGGCCACATGAAACATCATCAGAAAATTTTTAAGGAAAGGTATTTATAGAAAATTCCGCGAAGCAATAAACCATTTTTTCAAACACAAATTTCACAAATTTGCACGAATTCAGAAATTAGTGTTAATTAGTAAAATTTGTGGTTAAATACAATTCACGGAAGTTATCTTACTTCTTATTGTCTTTGCGTTTTTTATCTCTTGTTTTCAACATATTTCTGTTGACAGAACCATGAGTTTTCTTCTTGGTTTTTGAAGGACCTCCAAGATTGACTTTTTTATTCTTTTTAGATTTTTCGTGAAAAGCACCATCACCATCCAATTTTACCTTTTTAAGCAGGAATTTTACCGGTTGCTTGTCTTTTTCAGGCTCAATTAACTTTGTAGAAATTTCAACAGTTTCAGGAAAATCTTCCACATTCAATTCCATTTCCATCAACAATTCGGCTTCAATCATAAACTCTTCTTCACGAGGAGTTACAAAACTAATAGCCGTTCCGGTAGCATCGGCACGACCGGTACGCCCTATACGGTGCATATAAAGTTCAGGATATTCAGGGATTTCAAAGTTGATTACATGAGTAATATCCGAAATATCCAAACCTCTGGCCATAATATCGGTAGTGATAATTCCTCTCAGATTTCCTTCCTGAAAAGAAGCCATGGTACTCAAACGGTAATTCTGAGATTTATTAGAGTGAATAACTCCAAATTGTCCTTCAAAAAGCTCTTCCATTCGAGTATGAAGCATATCTGAAATCTTCTTATTATTGACAAAAACCAGAACGCGACTCATAGTTTCATCGTTTTCTAAAAGATATTTCAGAAGATTTATTTTGGTATTGAAATTTGGAACTTTGTATATTGATTGTTGGATATTTTCAAGAGGTGTCCCTGAAGCTGCTAAAGTCACTTCTTCCGGAAAATCGAAATAATCATTTAGGACGTCATCTACTTCATCGGTCATAGTAGCAGAGAAAAGAATATTCTGACGCTTTTTGCGCATCATTGCCAATATGGAAGTTAGCTGAGCACGGAATCCTAAATTAAGCATTTCATCAAACTCATCAATAACCAATTTTTGAGTCTCATCAAAGCGAATTACACTGTCTAAAGCCAAATCCATAACTCTTCCGGGAGTTCCTACTAAAATATCGACTCCCTCATAAACGGCTTTCTTTTGAGTATTGATGTTTACTCCTCCAAAAATCCCTAAGGTTTGAACCGACATATATTTTGTTAGCTTTTCAACTTCTTCAACAACCTGAACCACCAATTCACGGGTAGGAACCAGAATTACTATTTTTGGAGTATTGGTAAGAGTAAATTTATATTGTTTCAACAGAGGTAAAAGATAGGCAAAAGTTTTACCGGTACCGGTTTGTGCAATTCCCATCATATCTCGTCCTGACATTATTACGGAAAAAGATTTTTCCTGAATAGGAGTAGGGGTAGTAAAACCTAAATCGTCAATTGCTTTTTGAAGGGATTTAGGAAGATTGAATTGCTCAAAGTTTGTCATTTGCTTATATTTTGGGTAAAGATACGTTATTTGAAACTAATGTGAAATAAAGGGTTCTTGTTAAAAAATGAATTATTTAAACCTTAAATCCCAGGAAAATGCGATGAAATAAACCAAGTAATATTCGCCTGGTGTTTGGACTTTTTCCTGATGAGTAACTCCTAATTGGGTTCCAAATGCGTGTTTATTATTTGAAGAAGTAAAATAATAATTAAGATTCAGCTTTTGTGATTTTACGTTAAAAATTACAGGATTGTTGAAATTAAGTTGATTTACTTCGGGAGAATAACCAAATCCTATAACAGCACCAAAATAATTATCGGCATCTTTTCTGTATTTTCGGTAAATAAATACTCCCGATAAACTTGTTCCTTCATCTTTTGGTGTAACATAGGTTCTAAAAGACCATAAATTATTACCGTTATACCAACTAAAAGATCCTGTATAAAAATTGGTGATTTTACTGTATTGAAGAGTACGAATACCAAGGGAAGCTTCAAATTTTTTATTTATTGTTTTAAAAAGTTCTGCTCCATATTTGAATTCAGGAAAAAGGGGAGAGTCGGAATAGGCAATATTTGCATAAGCATATAGATCTTTTGTTATTTTAGGATATGCTTCCAATTCATATTGAATACCGTTTTGATTGAAATTGTGATTTAGATTTACTTTAGCAAAAAAACTTCCGTATTTTGAAAACCTTGCGTATCTCAAACTGTAATATTGAATAGGTTTTATATCTATCGAATGCAAATCGACTGATGCTATGACTCCAGTCATATTTTTAAACATTTTAGCATTTAAATTACTTTTAAAAGTAATTGCTTCTTTGTTATTAGCATCTTGTTTCAGAACATCTTCAATTGTATTAGATGCATCATAAAGTTTATTATTATTTTGTTCGGCAGTTGCTTTTAAAAGCAAAAGTTCTGAATCATTAGGGAATTCAATTAATGCCAGAGAAATTAAGTCAAGAGCTTTTATAGGGAAATTGGCCCAAATTTGGTTTTTTATTGCCGCAATCCAAATTTCTTTGTTCTTTTTTTCTTTATCTAAAACATATTCAAATTCTTTTTCAGCACGTTTATATTCTCCGTCCCAAGAATAAGTAGTAGCCAAATAAGATCTGACTTCATGATAATCGGGATATTCAGATAATACAAAAAGTAATGTGTCCTGAGCCTGCTTTCTATTGTTATTATTAGCTAAATCCCGGGCATTTTTGAAAGAAATATCAGGATCTCCATTGTATTTTTTTTCCTGACCAAATGATTCATTTGCTAAAAATATTGAAAATAAAATCGATATATATATAAGTAATCGTGATGTCATTATTTTTTTATTAGCTATAAAATATTAATTCCCCATTCCTTTTCTAACCATTTTACCCCATTTTTTATTTTTATTGAAAAAATAATCCCAATTGCCTTTTATAGCAGCATACAAAATAACAGGGTGGTAAACAAAAGACTCAAAAAGCACTACCCAGACAAGTTTATTGCCTTCTCCTTTTTTTGTATATTGATTGTAAGTAATTTCTTCTGTTATTAATGCCATTATAGAAAACAGGGTCGAAAATAAATAAGCCATAAAAATAAAAGAGACCCCATATTCCCAGTTTAAACGGCCAAATGCTGCCAAAGTAAAAAAATACAAAAGTCCAAGAACTTCAACTACCGGAGAAAGTCTTTCAAAAAACAAATGGTATGGAAAACTAACCATACCTAAAGAGCGATATTTGGGATTGAAAATTAAATTCCGATGCATTTTTATTGTTTCTATGGTGCCTCGTGTCCATCTGTTTCTTTGGGAAATAAATGTTTTGTAATTAGCAGGAGCTTCTGTCCAACATAACGGATCGGGGATAAAAGCCACTTTGTATTTAATTTTTTTAGATTCCATATATTTTCTCATTCTTACAATGAGTTCCATATCTTCTCCAACTGTTTTGGTATTGTAGCCACCTACTTCTATTACTGTTTTTTTATCAAACATTCCGAAAGCTCCTGAAATAATCAAAATATCGTTCAAACGGCTCCAGGCCATTCTTCCTAAAAGAAAAGCTCTCAGGTATTCCAGCACCTGGGCTTTTTCGAGAAATGTTTTTGGTAAATGTATTTCCAATAATTTTCCGTTTTTGATAACACACGAATTGGCAATTCTTACCACACCACCGGAGGCAATAACTTTTACATCAGTCAATTCAAGAAAGGGTTTTATCATCTTTTGAAGAGAGTCTTCAAGCAATAAACAATCTACATCAATACAGGCAACATATTTGTTTTTACTAATATTTAAACCCAGATTCAAAGCATCTGCTTTTCCTCCGTTTTCTTTGTCAACAACGGTTATTTTTTCAAATGCAGGATTGGTCGATTTGAAAATTCCGGATCGCAGAGGTTTTGTTTTTAATTGTTCATTAATTATGCAGTCTTCAACTTTAATAAGGTCATAAACTTCAATTAACTTTTCTAATGTATCATCACTACTGCCATCATTAACAATAATAACATCATAATTTACATAGTGATTTGAAATAAGCGAACGAACATTTTCAACTATATTAAGACTTTCGTTATAAGCAGGAGCAATAATTGAAATAGAAGGAGAAACATCGGAAGCTAATATTTCCTTGTAATTAACAAATTTATTCTTATTGAGATATGAATTGTTCTCAATTAATGAAATAATAGCCAAAAACAGATAAGACGCAATTGCGATAATTGAATAAACATAAAACAAGACATTAAAAATAGTCAGTATTGTTTCACTCATACACTACAACTTACCTGATGGTTAACCAATTTAATATATTTTGGTTTAGGGAATTGATATTTATTTACGTTAATATCTTTTATTATTTGTCTTGAAAGCACTCTAATATCAAAAACCGGATGATTTAATTGCTCTTTGAAAAAATCTTCGTCACTGCTATCGTATAAATCTTCTAAAATATTAAAAACAGCTAATTGCTCTTCTAAACTTCGCTGGCTGAAATCTGCTATTATAATGTCCTTGATTTCGGATATATTCAAAAAACCTAAAACATTTATAGCTTCAATCCGTATAGCTTCTGAAGCATGATAAATGAGTTTTAACAATTCATCTTTGGTTTCAATAAGATTATATATTTTAACCAGACTCAAAGCAAATATAACTACAGAATCGTTTTCAGATCTTAACCAGGGAGTAACGTCAGATGGTTCGTGATTTTCTTTGTTTTTTAAAATTTCCAGAATTTGAATTTGCTCCCAACGTGACATTTGGGTTTTCATATTATCCAAAAACCGAAGTCCTTTGAAATTAAAAAGATTCACCATATAAAGTTCCATCTCTATGCGAATTTCCTTTCTTGGATAATTATAATTTGCAATAAGAACATTACGAACTTTTGTTACTTTAAAATGATTGAATTCTCTTATAGAATTAGCGATTTTATACCATTTTTTGCTTCTCAAATTCGTCAAAGCAGTTTTGATAAGTTCACTTTTTATATAAAGATCATCAATAGCAACGGCCATTTCTCCCGAAATTTCTCCCTTTAGTTTTAAAAGAACGTCTATTAAAATCCTTCTTCTAAAAGAACTTTTGTTTACCTTTTTGAACTTTTCTATTGTCTCAGTCAATAATTCCTTACTGTCTTCATCTCCCAAAGAAAATAAGTAATTGACCAAATCTTGTTCATATTGTTTCTTGTATTTATTTTCAACGCTGCTTATTATTCTCAAACGTCCTCTTAATATTTTCAAAAAAATAATTGAAAACAAGGTGAGAATAAAAAAAACAACAGACAATCCAAAAGAAATTTGAATAATTTGAGGTAAATGATTAAAATAATCTGTCAAAAATTGAAAAATTGGCATAGATTGTTCTTGTAAATAGTATGATTTTATCGCAACAATCTTTTAATTCTAATGATTAATTCATTAGGACTAAAAGGTTTACTCATAAAATCAGAAGCTCCCATATCAAATGCTTTTAGAACCATCTCCTCCTGACCGGCCGATGAAAACACTATAATGGGCATTTTTGATTGCAAATTATTTCTTACATGACTAACCAATTCAAGACCGCTTACATAAGGCATCATAATATCGGTTAAAACTAAATCAGGAGATTGGGTATCTATCAATTCCATTGCTTTTTTACCATCTTCAGCATCAAGAATCTGGTAACCTTCTTTCTCTAATTTGAATTTAAGCAACAGTGCAAGTACTGAATTATCTTCTGCCAGAACAATTTTTTTAACATCACTCATTATCTAAAATCAGATTTAGGTAGATTTACAATTTGACATTTCAGAGAATTATTTATTCTAATTTTTAAAGAAAATGAAACATTTCATAAGAATAAGAACTTCTTAAAATTCAACGTGCAAATCTAGTAATTTTATATTTATTTACTTATTCTTTATCGTAATATTAACTATTTTCTTTTATTTTGCTCGATAAAAATTTAAAAAATCATTTTCCCTCCTTTTGCAAAAAATTTATTTTTGACTAAAATACATTTTTTATCCAAACTGTTAAAAAAATACAAACAAAAACAGATAAATGAATATTAACAAAACCGAATTAAAAGACTTTTTAGACTCAAAAGTAATAAAATACAATACTGTAGATTTTATTGAACCAGACCCTATAAGTGTCCCACACCGCTATTCGTTGAAAGAAGATATTGAAATATCCGGATTTTTAGCATCTAGCATTGCTTGGGGAAACCGTAAAATGATTACCAAAAATGCTCATAAAATGATGGATTTACTGGGAAATTCTCCTTATGATTTTGTGATGAGCCATGAAGAATACCAGTTGGAGCGACTCGAAGGATTTGTTCACAGAACTTTCAATTCAGAAGATTTTAAATATTTCATAAAAGCACTTCAGCATATTTACACAAACAGAGGAGGACTGGAATCTATTTTTATAGAAAATCAATCAGAAACTTCACTTCAACCGGCAATTCACGAGCTACACAATATTTTTTTTGAAATTGTTCATCCTGAAAGAACCAAAAAACACGTGGCAAATCCACAAAAAGGTTCTGTTGCAAAAAGAATTAATATGTATCTAAGATGGATGATCCGAAAAGATACTGCTGGTGTAGATTTAGGAATTTGGGATATTTCTCCTTCAAAATTAAGTTGTCCGCTCGATGTTCATTCCGGAAATGTGGCCAGAAAATTAGGTTTGTTAAATCGAAAACAAAATGATATAAAAGCACTTACTGAACTCGATACTCAACTTCGTTTATTAGACCCTAATGATCCTGTAAAATATGATTTTGCCCTGTTTGGTTTGGGAATTTTTGAGAAGTTTTAAATATTAACTTATTAACCTCAGTTCGATTATTTAGATAATTGATTTACAAAGTGGTTTGGATTCCTGCAAGGTTTAAAAAACCTTGTAGGTATTGTTCTTTGTGTATTTAAATACCTACAAGGTCAAAAAAAGACCTTGCAGGAAAATCTTAAAATTATAAAACTACTATTAAATAGATTAAATAACGACTAATAATCGAACTCAGCTTATTAAACCGTCAATCATGACTAATTTTCTGTCGGCCATATTGGCTAATTCTTCATTATGAGTGACGATAACAAAAGTTTGCCCAAATTCATCACGTAATTTAAAAAACAATTGATGCAAATTCTCAGCCGAATGAGTGTCCAGATTTCCTGAAGGTTCATCTGCAAAAATGATTGCCGGTTTATTTATCAAAGCTCTGGCAACAGCAACCCGCTGTTGTTCTCCGCCCGAAAGCTCATTTGGTTTATGATTAATTCTGTGCGAAAGACCTAAATATTCCAATAATTTTTTAGCTTCGATTTCAGTTTCATTTTTAGATTTATTGGCAATAAATGCCGGAATACAAACATTTTCCAAAGCCGTAAATTCAGGCAATAACTGATGAAACTGAAAAATAAATCCCAAATTAAGATTTCTGAATTTAGAAAGACTTTTATCTTTCATTTTTAAAATATCCTGACCATTGATAATTAATTCAGTTCCGTTTTCAACCGAAGGATGATCCAAAGTTCCTAAAATCTGCAAAAGCGTTGTTTTTCCGGCTCCCGAAGCCCCAACAATCGAAACTATTTCTCCTTGTTGAATATGCAAATCCACTCCCTTTAAAACATGGAATTTATCGTAATATTTATGTAATTTTTTGGCTTGAATCATATCTCGGAACAATTTTCACAAAGAAAACAAAGATTTTGAGGAAAATGAAATTTAATTACATTTTAACCTAAAAGTTGCCGAAGATAAATTCTCGTCAGTTCGAGTAAATTTTCAGAAAAAGCGAACAGCATTTTCTGAAAATTGTATCGAGAACTTACACCCAACAGGTAAATAAATTATAATTTACCTTATATAGATTTAGTGAAAATTGGTGAAATTCGTGTTTTATTTTGTAATCCTAAAACATCAGGATTATGCATCTTCCTGAGTTATATAGTTACTCCACAATCTCAATTCTGCTAAATTCCCCGGAATATTTATTCACCTGAATCTGAGTCGTAATTCTCTTTTTAAGTTCGTCTATGTGCGAAATAATTCCTATTTGTCTTTCATCAGTTTGACGCAACATTTCAAGTGTATCAAGCGCATTATTGAGATTTTCAGGATCAAGACTTCCAAATCCTTCATCAATAAACAGCGAACGAATTTTAGTGTTTTTACTTGCCAAATCCGAAAGTCCGAGCGCCAGAGACAAGCTCACCAAAAATGTTTCTCCGCCCGAAAGCGAGTTGATATTACGAATTTCGCCATAAAAATTATTATCCTTTATCTGCAATTCCATTTCGGCAGAATTATCGTCTTTATGCAATTCGTAACGATCGAACATATTTTTTAAATGCTGGTTCGCATATTGAATTAACAACGAAAGCGTGAAATCCTGAGCAAATTTTTTGAAAGCCTTTCCATCAGCCGAACCCACTGTTTTGTTAAGTAAATCCCATTTATCAAAAACTTTTTGTTTGGCTCTGATAGTTTCTAATTTCTGTTGATTTTCGGCTTTCAATCGATTGTCGCTTTCAAGTTGTTCTTTTAATTGTCCAATTTCCTGATGTAAAGCATTTTTAATGACTTCTATTTCAGTTTTAATTAAAATTAATTCTTCTTTGGTTTGTTCTGTTTTTGGATCAAAAATCAACTCATTCCATTTTTGAATTGCGGCTTGTAAAGCACCTTCGGCCTGTTGTTTTTGACTGCTATTTTGTTGTTTTTGCAAAATCAGAAACTCACTGTTTTCTAATTCTAAAGCTGTTTTAAATGCTAAAACCGATTCAAATTGATTCTCCGAAAGTCGGTCTTTGAATGTTTCTTCCGTTATTTTTAGTCTTTGTTCAAGAGACGATTTTTCGGAAATAAGATTATGAATCAATTCCTTTTTTGAATTCACATTTGTAGAAACAGTCGTGCTTTCTGTCTTTAATTCTGAAAAGAATTCTTGTGCTGATTTTATTTTTTCCAGTAATCGCTTTTCTTCTTCATGAGGATTTTTTAATTCGAAAGTATTCGTTTGTTCTACCAATACACTTTCAAATTTTAATTTCTGATTCATTAAACCGGTAATTTCTTTCTTCAATTTTTCAATTTCAAAAAGATAACTCACTTTCTTCGTTTCAATTTCGGTAAGCTTGTTGTTGATCTGAACCAAATCTTCCTTATGTTTTTTCAACCTAACTTTTTCGTCTTCTAACTTTTTAAATTTTTCGTTGAGCTGTTTGCCTAAATCAGCAATCTCATTAAGATTTTCTTCTTTTAATTCCAATTCAAAAATTGAAAATTTATTTTTTATATCATTGAAATTAAGTTCAATAACTGATTTTTTCTCATTTAATTGTTTAACTGAATTTTGATAATTAATATTGAGCTGTTCAACCCGATTCAGCTTTTCATTACAAGTCAAATACAATTTATTTTTTGTATCCAATTGCAAAATCAAATCCGATAATTCTTTGATTTGGTTTTCTGTTTTTGTCAAAAAACCAAATGAAATCTGAATGTTTTCTTCTAAAAATTCTTCAGAAATTTCAGAAACAACTTTCAATTCTGATTTTAGTTTTTGAATCTGATTTTCAAATTCAACGCTGTTTTTTTGATATATCTGAATTTGATTTTCCAAAGCCGAAATAGTACTGATTTGAGCTTCTCTTTTCTTTATCAAATCAGAAATAACATCATTGATACTATTTATTTTTTGTTCAGAATCGTCCTCTTTTAATTCTTTTGGCAGATTTTCAGAAAAAGGATGTTCTGTTGCTCCACAAAGCGGACAAGCTTCACCATCTTTCAAATTCTGACGATGTGTTTCCAAGTTGGCAACGGTTTTCTTCAAAATCAAGACTTCATTCAACGATTTTACCAAATCGGTTTTGTCTTTCAATATACTTTCAACTTCCTCTTTTTGTTGATTTTCTTTTATCAAAAAAATCTCATTTTCTGATAAAAATTGTTTTTCATTCGACAATTTTCCGGCCAAATCTTTCAACAACTTCCATTTTTCAATGGCAATTTTAGCAGATTCCCGTTCTAAATTCAATTGTTCCTGAGTTAAAAATTCCGATTTTTTATTTTCTAATCTTTCAACTTCACTTTTGAGTAATTTACAATCGTTTTTCAAAGAAGAAACCAAATTCTCAATTCCTGTTTTTTCACTGTCTAAATCTGAAATTTGATTTTCTAAATCCTTAATATTCAGATTCTCGATTTCTTTTTCAGTTTGTTGAATTTGCTTGAAAGCATTTTGCACATTTTCCTTTTCAACAATCCAATTCTCGTAGATTTTTAAAGTTGATATTTCGTTTTCACTTTCAGAAATGGCTTTTACAATCGTATTTTTTTTCTCGTTTTCTGATTTTTCAACTATTAGATTTTCATCCAATTCAGCAATTTTGTACTCTGATTCCTGATTTTGTTTATCTAAATTTTGTTCATTCGACTGAATTTCCATCAAAGTCAATTTCGCTTTTTCAATCAACGGTTTTTTCAGAATTTGTTCATTCTGAATCTTCGATAAATCAGATTCTGCTAAAACTAATTTGGGTTCAATTTCCTCCAATTTCTTCGTTAAATCCTGAATTTCAGCATTTGCTTTTTCAGTTTCCGAAATGTTTCTTTCAAAATTATTTTTATTATTTTCAAACGAAATCCAATCTTTTTCTATGCTTTTGGCTTTTTCAAATTTTTCCAATTGCTCATATTCTTTGGAAAAAACCTTAAAATGTTCTTCTGATTTTTGAATCTCGTTTTTATATTTTTGAATCTCATTTTGGGTTATTTCTACGGCTTCAAGCCAGGCAATTTCACCTAAAACCGTATTCAATCGAATTTCTGACTCATTAGCTAATTGTTCTTTTTCAACAACCAATCTTTTGATTTCATCCAGTTTTTCTTCATTTAAGACGTTGCTGCTAAGTGTAGTTCGAAGTGCACTTATTTCATTTTCCAAAACCTTTGTTTTCTCAAAAACCTTTTTGGAAATCATTTCATAGATTTCGGTTCCGGTTATTTTACTGAGCATTTCTGCACGTTCATCGGGTCTTGCTTTTAAAAAAGCGGAGAAATTGTTTTGCGCCAAAAGAATCGATTTGGTAAACTGCTCGTATTTAAGTCCAATGATTTCTTCAATTTTCTGATCGACATCCTTGATTTTATCGGCCAATAAATTCAATTCTCCATTTTCAACTTTATACAATTGACGCACATCGCTTTTGATAGTTCTGTTTTTGGTAAAAGCAGCATTCCATTTTGCCATGTAAATCGCATCATTTACTTCAAAAGTCACTTCCGAATATGCTTCTTTTTGATTTCTGGTAATAATTTCTTCAGAAGGTTTATCATTTCCGTGACGATTGGTTTTTCCGTACAAAGCCAACGTAATCGCATCCAAAATAGTCGATTTTCCGGAACCGGTTTGCCCGGTTATAGCATAAAGCCCGGAATTTCCCAAAATACCATCTATAAAATTAATTTCCGGTTGAATGCCTTTGAGCGAATGAATATTATTGATGTTTATTTTTAAGATTTTCATTTTTTGATGCTTATTTTAATTTCACTTCCTCCAGAATTTCCAAAAGCAAAGGCATTATTTCATTTATTCCTTCTTTATCAATTCCTTTTTTTTCACAACGAAGTCTAAAGATTTCTGGCACATTTTCCAGAGGATTATTGTCTGTTCCGGCAGTAAACGCTTCCCGAACAGATTGGTATTCCTGATTAGGAATTCGGGTGCTTCGACTCAGGATTTCTATATTTTTTTCGAGACACAAATCATTAATTTCCTGATTGAATTCAATATAATTCAATTTATCGGTTATGATGAGTTCTCCCCAGCTTGTTAATTCCGAAGAATTATCAAAAGCTTTAATTTTCTCTTTAATTTCTTCGCCTTTTCCTTCAAAACGAATCAGACTTCTTTTGAGAGGAATTTCGATAGAATTATATTCCAATTGATTTCCTTCAACTGTCAAAAGTGTTACTTCTTTCTTATCGTTTCTCTCGTTAAAACTAAGCGGAATAGGGGAGCCTGAATATCGAATTTTCAATTGGTCAGGATGTAAAATATCTTGTGGCTTGTGAATGTGACCCAAAGCCACATAATCATATCCTTTTGAAAAAACTGTTGACGGAATTTGTCCGAGCGTTCCTACCAAAGTGTGCATTCGTTTTTCGGCAGGTTCACTCAAAATACAACCATTAATATACAAATGAGCTGTTGCAATTACTGGTAAGTTTGGATATTTAGTCTTGGTTTCTTCTAATAATTGGTCATAATGTTTTTTTACTTCGGCAGTAAAAAGTCCGTGTGCTTCATTCAATGTTTCTCCTGTAGAAATTCGGCGAATATCACCATCTCTCAAATACGGAACGGCAACTATAACCGCCGAAGGCTCATTTTTATTTTTTTTGAACAATGAAATAATTTCTCCAACATTATTTTGTTCACCTCCAACAACCGTTACATTGAGGATTTTGAATAATTCTTTATAGGAATTCAAACGCGAACCGGAATCGTGATTTCCTCCAACTATAATTACCTGAATACCTTTTTTATAGGATTCCGTCAGGAAATTATGATACATATTGAGAGCCTCAATTGACGGATTGGAAACATCAAAAACATCTCCTGCCACAATGATTACGTCAACCATTTCAATTTCGGAAGTTTGTAAAAGCCAATCTATAAAAGATTGATGTTCTTCAATTCGTGATTTTTGCTGAAAAGTTTGCCCCAGATGCCAGTCGGAAGTATGGATGATTTTTAGTGACATTCAAAATTTGAATTTGGAAATATAATTTGATCGTTCACAAAAATAGAGAATCCATAAATAACAATAGAAGTATAAAGTAAAAAAGGCTAACACTCATTTCTGAGGTTAGCCTTTTTATTATCAAATGATTTTGAACTTATATTTTTATAAAAATATTAGTGTAATATTTTTTACCTGTAGTAGGACTTGCTTTGATAGCAATTCCAAAATGAGTAAAATCTCCTTCAATATTTGCTCTGTGACTAGGACTAGCCAACCAGGCGTTTAAAACAGATTTTGCAGTTGCAAAATTGTAAGCAACATTTTCATTTACTCTTTTTGCTCCTAAAGCATTTGTAATAGCTTCAGCTCTTTCCGGGAAATTAGCATGACTCGCTTCGTTTGCTTTAATCATATAATCATCGTGTTGTTCTGATTTTAAAGAAACATAATTAGCCAATTCCAATTTATTCAATCCGATACTTTCTCTGTACTCATTTATTACTCTTGCTAATTCAATATCGTCTTCAGAATAGTTATAGCTAATTTCAACGGCTTTTTTTGTAGTTAAAGTATCTTCTTCTGTAGCTGAACAAGATATTAATGTGAATACTAAAGAAACTGAAACCAAAATTCTGAAAAAAGATGTTCTCATAGCGAATAATTTTATAAATGATTGATTTACAGGAGCAATATTAATCGATAAATGTATAACCTCCAAATAAAAATCGTTTAATTGAGAACTTTAACCTTTTAAAAAAAAAAAATCTTATTAATTTATGTTAATATACTGATAATCAGTATATTTTAAATGCTTTCAAATACATTTTTAATCGTTGAACAGCATGAAATTAGATATATGATCCTTATTTTTAAAACAAGAAGATTTTTTAGTATAAAATGAAAGGTAATAACAGTAGAAATCTTTAGAAAAAACAGGTATTTTGTTAAGTATAAGAAAATTCATTCAAAATAAAAGCCAGATTCTGACTTATTGAAAAATATAAAACATAAAAAAGGCTAACACTCATTTGAGGTTAGCCTTCTAAAAATTGAATTTTTAATTGAATTTCTGAATTATTTCACTGCAATCATAGAAATTTCAACATTGACATTTTTTGGCAAACAAGTAACCTGAACGGTTTCTCTTGCCGGAGCGTTTTCTTCACTGAAATAACTTCCGTAAACTGAATTAATTTTGGCAAAATCATTCATATCCATAATAAAAATAGATGTTTTTACCACATTGTCAAAAGTCATTCCCGCAGCTTCCAAAACAGCATTCAGATTCTCCATAACTTGTTTGGTTTCAGCTTCAATACTATCCATAACCAGTTCCATTGTTACCGGATTCAACGGAATCTGACCTGAAATATAAAGTGTATTTCCTGATAAAACGGCTTGATTGTACGGGCCTATTGGAGCAGGAGCTTTTTTAGAATTGATTATTTGTTTCATTCTTTTTGAAATTATTATAGTTTTTGAAATACTTTATAAAAACGTATTGGCATTCAATAAAAGCCTCTTTTTAATAGATTTACTTTTTGTCCTGTAATGCAAACACCTGACGTAACAATCCTGATGTTCTTGCATTCACATCTGTACGGATATTTTTCTCTTCGATGGCAATCATTTTAAAAACACCTTCCATTGCTTTATTAGTCGTATAATCTGTTAAATCGGGATTTACTTTTGTTACTAACGGAATAGCATTGTATTTCGTGATAATATTTGCCCATATTTTATCAGCACCAACTTTAGAATATGAATTTCTAATAACCGGATTGAATTTATTGTACAAAGCCGAAGAAGTAGTTTTTTGTAAATAAACGGTAGCAGCATTTTGATTACCCATCAATATATTACGGGCATCTGTAAAAGACATATTTTTTACAGCATCGATAAAAATAGGAGTTGCTTGTTTTACAGCATCTTCCGCTGTACGGTTGATTGCTCTCAAACCATCATCGGCAAGACTTCCCAAACCAATTTTTCTCAAACCACTATCTACTTTTCGTAATTCTTCAGGCAAAAGAATTTTTACAGCTTCATTTTTATAAAAACCATCGGTAGCAGTCAGTTTTGAAACCTGTTTATTAACTCCGTTATTCAAGGCTTCTTTTAAACCGGCCGAAATATTGACACTTTTTTGTTGCTGCATTGTTGCAGGCAATTGAGTTGCTATTTGTTTCAATTCTGCACAACCGGCAAAAGTGGCTGAAACAGCCAAAAGAAAAACTGTTTTTTTCATGAACTTATTTTTTTTGAAAGACAAAGATAATAGGAATTGCGCTTTTTCATGATTACAGGTGTTTTTTCTATAAATATTTTGCTCCATCGGAGCGACATTTACAATAAATTAATTATAATTTCCAACCCTTGTCCTCATTATTTGTCTATTTAGAAATTAAGCTCCATTTAATGTTTTCCCTTTAAAATTTATTAAAGATTAAACTCTCAAAAGTAAAGTTTAAAGTTTCTGATTTAATTTTTAAACAGGTTCACTTTTTGGTATTAAAAAGTATCTTTGAAGCCTGAATTAAATGCATTATTTTGGAAGCTAAAAAAATCCTGATTATTACTTATTATTGGCCTCCTGCAGGAGGGCCTGGAGTACAACGTTGGTTAAAGTTTGTCAAATATTTGCCGGATTTCGGCATTCAGCCGGTGGTTTATGTGCCCGAAAATCCTACTTATCCGATTGTTGATAAAGGCTTATTGTCTGAAGTTTCCGAAAAAGCAATTGTATTAAAACACAAGATTTTTGAACCTTATCAATTGGCTTCTTTTTTTTCTAAAAATAAAACCAAGAAAATCAGTTCGGGAATTATTCCTGCAAGCAAGAAACAATCTTTTTTAGAGAAAACGCTGCTTTGGATTCGTGGTAATATTTTTATTCCCGATGCACGGTTTATGTGGGTAAAACCTTCTGTTACTTACCTGGAAAAATACATACAGGAAAACCAAATTGACACCATTATCACTTCTGGTCCGCCACACAGTTTGCATTTGATTGGATTGGAATTAAAACAGAAATTAAATATAAAATGGTTTGCCGATTTCCGCGATCCATGGACAACAATTGGTTATCATAAAGCCATGAAATTGTCGGCTTATGCCGAGAAAAAACACAAACAACTCGAATCTCAGGTGCTGAATTCAGCCGACACTATTATTGTGACCAGCAAGACAACTAAATCTGAATTTGAAGCTTTGACTTCAAAACCTATTGAAGTTATTACCAACGGTTATGATGTTGAAAAAATAGAGAAACAAACATTGGACAAAAAGTTCAGTTTGGCGCATATCGGTTCCTTTTTGTCCGACAGAAACCCAAGGATTTTATGGGAATCATTATCTGAATTGTTGGATGAAATTCCGGATTTTAAGACACATTTGGAACTAAAATTAATCGGTACGGTAAGCATGGAAGTACTTGCTTCTATTGAAAATTACAAACTAGATTCTTATTTAAATAATATTGGTTATGTATCTCATAAAGAAGCAGTAGCACATCAAAGAAAATCTCAGGTTTTATTATTGATTGAAATCAATTCGGAGGAAACCAAAAGCATACTTCCCGGGAAATTATTTGAGTATATGGTTTCAGACAGACCAATCATTGGTATTGGCCCCTTGGGTTCTGATTTTGCTGAAATCATCCGAAATACCAATACGGGAGTGTTTACAGATTATTCTGAAAAAGCAAAACTAAAAGACACAATCCTATCTTGTTATTTACACTTTTTGGAAGGGAAACTAAAAACCTATCCGGTAGGATTACAACAATATTCAAGAAAAAATCTGACTGAGAAATTGGCCGGATTACTGAAAGAGAATTAATTTATCCTTGCGAATAAAAGTCCCATAAATATTTGGTATTAAATTATTAATATGGCAGGGCTTCACTAATATTTAGGGTATTTGTAAAAGCTTCGTTGTTTTGTATGGATGTGTTTTCAAAATCAGGAATACTCTAAAGTTTATCCTTCAAATATTTACCTGTAATAGATTTATTATTTTTTACAATCTCTTCCGGAGTTCCTACAGCAAGCAGTTGACCGCCGTTTTCTCCACCTTCGGGACCTAAATCTATAACCCAGTCGGCACATTTTATTAAATCAAGATTGTGTTCAATTACGATTATTGAATGCCCTTTTTCAATCAAAGCATCAAAAGAAGTCAGTAATTTCTTAATATCGTGGAAATGCAAACCGGTAGTTGGTTCGTCAAAAACAAACAAAGCTTTTTCTTTGGTGTGCCCTTTTACCAAGAAAGAAGCTAACTTGATACGCTGTGCTTCACCACCTGAAAGGGTAGAGGAGGACTGCCCCAATTGTACATATCCTAATCCAACATCCTGTAAAGGCTGTAATTTTTGAGTAATTTTGGTTTGTTTGTTTGCTTCAAAAAAGGCAATCGAATCGTCAATGGTCATGGTAAGAATATCATTGATGTTTTTTCCGTCAAAAGTAATTTCAAGAATTTCTTTTTTGAAACGCTTGCCATTACAGGTTTCGCAAGGAAGCTGCACATCGGCCATAAAAACCATTTCTACATTGATGGTTCCTTCTCCTTTACAGGTTTCGCAACGGCCACCTTCTACATTAAAAGAGAAATGTTTGGGTTGATACCCTCTTATTTTTGATAGTTTTTCTTTGGCATACAAATCACGAATATCATCATAAGCCTTAATATAGGTCACCGGATTAGAACGGGAACTTCTGCCTATAGGGTTTTGATCAACGTATTCAATGTGTTTTATATGTTTAAAATCACCCTTAATTTCTGTGAATTGCCCGGCTTTTTCGGCTACAACTTCGAGTTTTTTCTGAATAGCCGGGAAAAGAATTTTCTTTACCAAAGTACTCTTTCCGCTTCCCGAAACTCCTGTGATCACGGTAAGCATATCCAAAGGAAATTTCACATCTACATTTTGTAGATTGTTTTCGCGAACTCCCAATATTTCAACAAATGTCTTTGAAGTTCTTCTTTTCTTAGGAACTTCTATTTCTAATTTTCCATTCAAATAAAGAGAAGTCAAAGAAGTTGATTTCAAAATTTCATCAAATGTTCCCTGAGCAACCAATTCACCACCATGAGTTCCTGCTTCGGGGCCAATATCGATAATCATATCGGCGGCTTTCATAATATCTTCGTCGTGTTCTACCACAATAACGGTATTTCCTAAATCTCTAAGGGAAAGTAATACTTGTATTAGTTTTTCGGTGTCTTTTGGATGCAAACCAATACTCGGCTCGTCCAGAATATACATAGAACCAACCAAACTGCTTCCGAGAGAAGTTGCCAAATTGATTCTTTGCGATTCTCCACCTGAAAGTGTAGAAGAGTTTCGGTTAAGTGTCAGATAATTTAACCCCACCTGAACCAGAAAATTCAATCGGTTATTGATTTCCAAAAGTAATCGTTTTCCTACCTGTTGTTCGTATTCTGAAAGCTCCAGATTTTTGAAGAAATCAGCCAAATTTTTAATTGGCAAATCAACCAAATCAGAAATAGTTTTACCTGATATTTTCACATAAGAAGATTCCGGACGAAGACGTTTTCCTTTACAAGCATTGCATTTGGTTTTGCCTCTATAGCGTGAAAGTAAGACACGATTTTGAATTTTATAACTTTGATCCTCCAATGATTTAAAAAAATCATTCAGACCGGTAAAGTATTTATTTCCGTTCCAAAGCACTTCTTTTTGTTCATCGCTCAATTGGAAATAAGGCTTATGAATAGGAAAGTCAAATTTGTAAGCATTATTGACCAATTCATCTCTGTACCAACTCATGCTTTCGCCTCGCCAGGCATAAACCGCATTTTCATAAATAGATAAAGCGGTATTTGGAATTACCAAATCAGGGTCTATTCCGATAATATTTCCGTAACCTTCACAAACCGGACAGGCTCCGTACGGATTATTGAAACTAAAAAGATGAATATTGGGTTCAAAAAAAGAAATTCCGTCTAATTCAAAATTGTTACTGAAAGTCAATCTTTTATTGCTAGATAATTCCTGCAAATAGCAAATTCCTTTTCCTTCAAAAAAAGCAGTCTGAACCGCATCAGACAGACGATTATAGAATTCTTCCTCTCCCGAAGTTTCGGGATTAACTACAATTCGGTCAATGATTAGAAAAACTTCTTTGTCTTTCAATGAAATATTTTGGATTTCGTCCAGACGAATCATTTCGTTATCAACCAAAATTCGGGCAAACCCCTGTTGAAGCAGCACTCCGAGTTTTTCTTCGATAGTTCTGTTGGCTTCCGTAAAAACAGGAGCGAGCAGCAACCATTTACTTCCCTGCTCAAAAGTTTTTACTTCATTAACTACATCGGTAACGGTATTTTTCTTGACTTCCTGATCCGAAACCGGCGAAAAAGTTCTTCCGATACGGGCATAAAGCAATTTCAGATAATCATATATTTCGGTTGAAGTCCCAACAGTAGAACGGGCATTAGTAGTATTTACCTTTTGTTCAATAGCAATTGCCGGAGCAATTCCTTTTATGTATTCCACTTTTGGTTTATCAAATCTCCCTAAAAATTGTCGGGCATAAGAAGACAAACTTTCTACATATCTTCTTTGACCTTCGGCATACAAAGTATCAAACGCCAAACTAGATTTTCCGGAACCGGAAAGTCCTGTGATAACAACTAATTTATTGCGAGGTATAGCTACATCAAGGTTTTTCAGATTGTGTACCTGAGCACCTTTTATAATTATATTTTTCTTAGGATCAAGTTGTGAAATATCAGTATTCATAGGGAAAATTGAATTTGAGCAAAGATAATTAAATCTATATTGTTCAAAGCCATTAGAGATTGAAGTATTTTTTTATTCTAAAAAAGAAGAAAATTCTTTTTTTATTTTATTAATAAACTTTCTGGTAATTTTTATTACATTTGGTTTTTAATTAACTTTTAAACCTCCAATAAGCCTATAGAAAAACAATTACTTTTTAGAAAATTAAATATAACCACAAACTAAAAAGTGATACTATGGCTATTACCCAAATCACAGATGCCTTATTGGTAAAGAATTATGTAGCAGGAGACGAAAGTGCATTAGCTATATTAATTAATAGACATCAATCCAGAATTTACAATTTCATTAATTCTAAAATTCAGGATTCGGACGTGTCTAATGATATTTTTCAGGATACTTTTATAAAAGTTATAAAAACACTGAAATCGGATTCATATAATGAAGAAGGAAAATTTCTGCCTTGGGTAATGCGCATTGCCCATAATCTGGTAATTGATTATTTCAGAAAAAATAAGAAAATGCCATTGTTAAGAGAAAATAAAGCCTTTTCAATATTCTCAATAATTTCTGATAATTCTTTGACGATAGAAAATGAAATTATTTCCGAACAGATTATCGATGATTTGAAACGAATCATAAATGAATTGCCCGAAGATCAAAGACAAGTGCTGGAAATGCGCTATTATCAGGATTTAAGTTTTAAAGAAATTTCGGAATTGACAGGAGTAAGTATCAATACAGCTCTAGGCAGAATGCGTTATGCACTTATAAATATGAGAAAAGTAATTGATAAATATCAAATAACTTTAACTCTTTAAATACTATTTTAAAATCTGTTGCGTTGTAGAGATATAAACTACAATTATGGCAAAACTTTACTCTAAAAAAAGAAAACAGATTTTGAAAGAAAATCCGAAAAAAGAAACCATTTCTTTTTTACTAAATTATTCAAAAGCCCTGACCATCGTGAAAAGCGGAAAAATTTCGATGGAAATTATCAGTAACTAATTAAATTGTAAAGTCGAAAGTTTTAAAGTCATAAACAGGTTTTAAAACTTTCGGCTTTACAACTTTCATTAAATCATAATGGGATTTTTTTTGTAATATTCCTGAAGAACTGATTTTCGGCCGATGGTTTTGGTAATAATATCTTTTTCCATATTCCAACCTCTGGCTGGCGAATATTCGCGCCCGTACCAAATAATCTGAAGATGCAGATCATTCCAACATTCTTCCGGGAAAATACGTTTAGCGTCTTTTTCGGTTTGAACTACGCTTTTTCCGTTAGTCATATTCCAACGATACATCAACCGGTGAATATGTGTATCAACCGGAAATGCCGGAACACCAAAAGCCTGAGACATTACCACACTGGCGGTTTTGTGTCCCACGGCCGGAAGCGATTCTAAAGCTTCAAAACTCTGCGGAACTTCTCCGTTGTATTTTTCTATTAAAATTTCAGATAAACCATAAATTCCTTTTGATTTCATTGGAGACAATCCGCAAGGTTTAATAATTTCCCTGATTTCTTCAACCGACATTTTTACCATATCATAAGGATTATCGGCCTTTGCAAATAGGAGGGGAGTGATTTGATTTACCCGAACATCAGTACATTGAGCCGAAAGTAAAACGGCAATCAATAAAGTATAAGGATCTTTGTGATCTAAAGGAGTTGGTATTGAAGGGTATAATTCGTTTAATTTATCTATGATAAACTGTGCTCGTTCCTGTTTTGTCATTGTTTTTATGTAAACTTTCGGATGTAAAATTAGAATAAATTATATTGTTGTAAACTTAAAATTAGATTGCTTTTATAAAGTTTTGTTTAAATCGTTAAATTAGCACCTACTAACAACAAATTAAAATATGACCACATTACAAAAAGGAGATAAAGCACCCGAATTTTCAGGTGTTGACCAAGACGGAAATACACATAAACTTTCGGATTATAAAGGAAAAAAATTAGTAGTTTTCTTTTATCCAAAGGCTAATACTCCGGGATGTACAGCCGAAGCCTGTGATTTAAGAGATAATTTTGAACGTTTTGAATCTTTAAATTATGCTTTATTGGGAGTAAGTGCCGATTCTAAAGCTGCCCAAACAAAATTTAAAGATAAATACAGTTTTCCTTTTCCGTTACTGGCTGATGAAGAGAAATCGGTTATTGAGGCTTTTGGTGTTTGGGGACCAAAGAAATTCATGGGAAGGGAATTTGACGGTATTCACAGAACTACCTTTGTCATAGACGAAAATGGTCTAATTGAAGATGTAATTATTAAGGTAAAAACCAAAGCTCACGCAGAACAAATTTTAGCAAAATAAACACTATAGACTTAAAAAGGCTTTAGTTTAGTAAACTAAAAATTTGCAAGGTGGAAATGTAAATAATTTAAACACGAATTACACAAATTAATTCGCAAAAATTTGTGTAATTCGTGTTTGATTATATTGCTTTTTGAATTTTAGTTCTTTGAAAAATCAGTAACAGCAGTCAATTCAGCAATTTTAACAATTACTTCTGTTGCTTTTTGCATACTTTCTACAGGAACATATTCGTATTTACCGTGAAAATTGTGTCCTCCGGCAAAGATATTCGGGCAAGGCAATCCCATAAATGACAATTGGCTTCCATCAGTACCTCCGCGAATTGGTTTAATTAACGGTTGAATACCTAAATCTTTCATTGCTTGTTCGGCTATATCAACAATATGAAATACAGGTTTTACCTTTTCTTTCATATTGAAATATTGATCCTTTATTTCGGCAGAACAAATATTTTCACCAAACTGTTTTGCATATTGGTTATTAATATTATTTACAATTGTCCCGATTAATTCTTTACGTTTGTTGTATTCTTCCATACTATGGTCACGAATAATCAACTCTAAAGTAGTTTCTTCTAAAGTTCCATTTAGATTATGAACATGGAAAAAACCTTCATATCCAGCTGTTTCCTGAGGAGTTTCTCCCTTTGGCAACTGATTGATAAAATCATTTGCAATCAGCATCGAATTAATCATTTTTCCTTTGGCATAACCCGGGTGAACGCTTTTTCCTTTGAAAACAACTTTTACACCGGCTGCATTGAAATTTTCATATTCCAATTCGCCAACCTGACTTCCATCCATAGTGTAAGCCCAATCGGCACCAAATTTTGCTACATCAAACTTATGAGCGCCTCTACCAATTTCTTCATCAGGTGTAAAACCAACTCTAATTTTTCCATGTTTAATTTGCGGGTTTTTGATTAAAAATTCCATTGCAGTCATAATTTCGGTAATACCGGCCTTATCGTCTGCTCCAAGTAATGTAGTTCCGTCAGTTGTAATCAAAGTCTGACCTTTGTACATCAATAAATCTTCAAAATATTTTGGTGACAAAACAATGTTTTGTGATGCATTTAAAATTATATCGTTTCCGTCATAATTTGAAACTACCTGAGGTTTAATGTTAGCACCTGTAAAATCAGGAGTTGTATCAAAATGCGAAATAAATCCAATTGTAGGCACAGCGTGCTCTACATTACTTGGCAAAGTCGCCATTATATAAGAATGTTCATCTATGGTCACATCTTCCATGCCCATAGCTTTTAATTCTTCTACCAATTTATTAGCTAAGTCCCATTGTTTTGCTGTACTAGGTGTTGTTGTAGAATTAGGATCCGACTCAGTATCTATTGTTACATAACTGATAAAACGGTCAATGATATGCTGCATAATGATTTTAATTAAGAAAACACAAATATATATTTATTTTGACAAATGAGTTTTTCTATTTCATGATTTCTTAATTATAAAATTGATTTTTTTTGAAAACATATTTACCAGTATTTTCAGCTTAAATATTTATAAGATTTTTCCTAAATTAAATATTAAAACTAAATTTAAGATCTGCATTTGAGATATTTCAATTTATTATCTGTTTCAATTTTTAACCACTTTAGTCCTGAATAAATTTAAAACAAATTAAACAGACAAAACAATGCTGTTAAACGACTAAAAATGTATTTAAAAGAAATATATAAATGACTGAAAATCATTGTTTTAACACAAATTTGTAGGATTAGTTTTTTTAAAAAGGTTAAAGTTCTCAATTAAACGATTTTTATTTGGAGATAATACATTTATCGATTAATATTGTCCCTGTAAATCAATCATTTAAAAAACTCTTCGTTATGAAAACATCTTTTTTCAATATTTTGGTTTCTGTTTCTTTAGTATTATCATTAACATCATGTTCTACCGCTTCTGTTGAAGAAATACCAATGACAAATAAAATCGCTGAAATTAGTTATAACTATTCTGAAGATGATATTGAATTAGCAAGAGTGATAAACGAATACAGAGAGAGTATAGGATTGAATAAATTGGAATTAGCAAATTATGCTTCTTTAAAATCAGAAGAACATGACGATTATATGATTGAAAAAAATGCTGCAAGTCATGCCAATTTCCCGGAAAGAGCCGAAGCTATTACAAATGCTTTGGGAGCAAAAAGAGTTAACGAAAATGTTGCTTATAACTTTGCTACTGCAAAATCGGTTTTAAATGCTTGGTTAGCTAGTCCTGGTCACAAATCAAACATTGAAGGAGATTTTACTCATTTTGGAATCGCTATCAAAGCAAGTCCAACTACAGGTAAAAAATACTATACCAATATTTTTATAAAAATGTAAGATTTTTACAAAAAACTAAACCACTATGGACTTAAAGTCCATAGGTTTGATTGGCAGACTGAAAGTCTGCATGGTTGGAATATTTATTTTTTTGCCACTGATTTCAAGATTAGCACTGATTAATCTGTGTGAATCTGTTTAATCTGTGGCTGAAAATTTTTAAAAACTAAAGTTGATGCACTAAAAGTGCATAGTTTTAAACTATTTTTGAGACCAATAAAAAGGTTAACATTTTGAATGTTAGCCTTTTTTGTATCAAATAATTTCATTCTTGTACTATCTCAATAAACTTGAAAGTTGATTGGCTAATTCTAGACCAATTCTCTCCTGAGCCTCAATAGTTGAAGCCCCAATATGCGGAGTAAGTGAAATTTTAGGATTCATCAAAATCTGAATCTCAGGATTTGGTTCGTTTTCAAAAACATCCAAACCGGCAAAAAGTACTTTATTATTATCCAAAGCTTCAACAAGAGCCACTTCATCTATAACATCTCCACGAGAACAATTGATAATTCCAACTCCGTCTTTCATTTTTTCAATTTCAGCTGCTCCAATCAAATAATCGTCCTGAGAAGGTATGTGAAGCGTGATGAAATCTGAATTTATTAAAACTTCATCCAAAGACTTTGTTTTAATTTCAAAATCAATAAATTGTTTATCAAAAAAATCAATTCGTATAGTCTCTTTTTCAACAAGAATATCATAGGCAATGACATTCATTCCTAGTCCCAATCCGATTCGTGCAACTTCCTTTCCAATTCTACCAAGTCCAATAATACCCAGTGTTTTTCCTCTGAGTTCAATTCCGTTTGAGTAAGCGTTTTTTAAATTATTGAATTTAATATCTCCTTCCAACGGCATATTACGATTGGAATCATGAAGAAATCTTACGCCCGAAAACAAATGGGCGAAAACCAATTCTGCTACTGAATTTACAGAAGATTCCGGCGTATTAAAAACTACTAATCCTTTGGATTTGGCATATTCAACATCAATATTTTCCATGCCAACACCCGCTCTGGCAATTATTTTTAAATCCGGACAATTATCAATTATTTCCGGTGTTACTTTCGTTGAACTACGAACAACAAGTGCCGAAATTTGATTGGCATTTATAAAATTGACAATTTGTTCCTGGGCAACTCGTGTGGTAATAACCTCAAAACCGTTTTGAGTTAGTAATTCTATACCGCTTTTTGAGATCCCGTCGTTGGCTAATATTTTCATTATAATTTTATGAAGTGATTTAAACTTATTTTGCCTCACCCGGATTTACGAAGTAAATCCGGCCTCTCCCAAGGAGAGGTGGAAGCGGAAACCCCGAGGCATCCCGAGTGTTCGGGATCGAGGAATTATTTAGATTAAAAAGGGATGACGAAATTTGTGTTGCAAAACATACTCCTTTCAAAATCAACCCTTATGTACAGTGTACTTGACAAAGATATAATAAAAAGAGAAATTGTTCCTCATTTAGCATTAGCAAAGCGTGGTTTTCAGACAACAGTTCCTTTAGAAGAGATAGTAAATGCTGTCCTTTATAAGTTAAAAACAGGAGTGCAATGGCTCAACTCCCTGTAAAATCATTATTTGAAGAAACTGTATTGAGTTGGGAATGTGTTTACTATCATTATCGTAAATGGTATCTTGCCAATGTTTTTAAGCAAAGTTGGATAAGTATTTTAGAAAAACACAAATCAAAATTAGACCTTTCAAGTGTCGATTTTGATGGCAGCCATACCTCTAGAGGATTTTCTATAATCTCCATTGTAACTCATCATATTATCCGTAGCCTCCAGAGGTGTCGATATTTGATTCCCTAAAGGGAAAACATATTTTTGATTAGGATTATCAATAGGACCATTGGCATGGGCATGAAATAATCCCAATCCATGCAATGCCTCATGGCACATAGTAAAATTACCACGCCCAGCATACAAACAAACACTTTTTTTTCCAATAGTTTGGGCATTTCCAACAGTTACACTACCATCTGCTTTTGGTTTCGTTTCGATGTCAAAAGAAAAAACAGTAAAACAACCTTCATATTTCTTGCCTAGTTTGCTTTTTAAATAATCTTGCTTAACGTCGTTAATTTCATTATTAAACGGATCAAGTATATTAAATGGATCGACAACTGCTTTTATAAAGCCATCAGAATCAATATAGCCATCTGTAGTATTTTCATGGAATAACATATCATCGCTTAGATCTAATTCTTTTCTTTCTATATTAGCATAAATTAAATTCTGATATAGTACTTTCTTTAAATTTGATACTTCATTTACAAAACTTCCTTCCTCAAATTTTCCAATTTCATACGGAGTATTAGTTGTATTATCTTTGTTTGTCTTAACGCTGACCAATACTATTTTGAGTTGCTTTCTATCAATTTTATGGATATTCTTACAAACTTTTATCAATCCAGCAAGTTTTACTTTTGGCAATTCATCTGCTTGCTGAGAATGTGCCATGATTTTAATGTACTTATCGGTATTAAATTCTTTATCGCATCTTATTTTAATATCAAAAACTTTTTCTCCAACACTTAAATCTGTAGGCAATTGGGTTGTCACCGTAAATAAATTAGAGTCATAATCCAATGCCAATTTGGTTAGATTTTCATGAATAGCTAAAGTCGCTTTCAAATTAGCTTCATAAGGAGGAGATGAATTATATGTGAGAATATCAGTAAAAGGATAAATATTCAAGTAAGGCGCATAATAAAGAGCGTTATTTTGTGTAGAGATACTAATATACTCCCTTTTTAAAGCTTCAAAAGCTTCTCCTTTAGAATCAAATCCATACCCTCCCACAATAGACTCTTCATAGCCATATTCAAGTCCCAGTGGCGGAGTTTAGTCCAAGGCTCTTACGTTTAAATCCTTAATTGTATTTCCTGTAGCACCATCAATTAATATATACCTATAACTAGATCTGTCTTCATTATATAAAGTTAAATAATACTTATACTTCATATCTGAAGTATCTAAACCTCTATTAATATCTATATCGACATCCGTATTTTCTATGTTAACATGAGACTCATTTAGTAGTTTTTGCTTTAAATCTTGAAATGTAAAAGGAAAATCTTCATCAAAGTTCCTTTCCTTGACAACGTTTCCCTTTAAATCATATTCTTTATAGATTCCGATAGGAAAATCAAATAAGTATTTACCTTCACCAATCAGTACAAGTTTACTCTTATCATAAATATTAATTGTTTTTAATCTTTCTCCTATCTTATTTTTAATTTCTTTATAATTTTCCCCTTGATCTTCTAATTTAAAAACAGTATCGTTTTCTGTGTATTTAAATTGATTCTCCGTTTTATATTTTTCTAATTTCACCTTATCAAGTTTCTTCATGACTGTGTCTTTTTTATATTTACTGTTAATTATAGTATCTTTTACGCTTTTATTATCTTTTTGACCATTACAACCAATAACAAAAAAAACAAAAAAAGCATATGACAATATATTTTTATAATAATATAGCTTCATAAATATGTGTATTTTTCTATGTTATTTCTAATTATTCCCCACTGCCACTGCCATGTAGATTTTCTATTTTCTCTATTATAGCTCATATAATTATCTGTACCTTCTTTGGTATAAAGTCCCCAGACGGGGATTATCTTTCTTACAAAGATCTTTTATTTTAAACAGTAAAAAAAACATAAAAGAACTAGATAGATTTAGCTTTAGAAAATTTTCATTAATCAACCCCAAACCCACCAGTTTTTTCAAAAATTGTTGCTCCGGTGATACGGTCCAATTTTGAAAGTCTTTTTCCGTTATTAGTTTGAGTTGTCTTAATAATAACTAAACCACTATGGACTTAAAGTCCATAGGTTTGATTGGCAGACTGAAAGTCT
>CAZWAF010000003.1:0-83967 GCA_964631795.1 uncultured Flavobacterium sp.
TATCGTTAAACACACGAAGCATAGGGATAATACCGTTACTTGTGCCGTTTGTTCCGCCAATATAGCTGCCTGTTGCACGTACATTTGAAATGGATAAACCGATTCCTCCCGCGCTTTGCGAGATTTTTGCTGTTTGTTTTAATGTATCGTAAATACCATCAATACTATCGTCCTGCATTGCCAAAAGGAAACAAGAAGACATTTGAGGTTTTGGAGTTCCGGCATTGAAAAGCGTTGGAGTTGCGTGAGTAAAGAACTTTTTAGACATTAAGTCGTAAGTTTCAATCACAGAATCCAAATCGTTCAAGTGAATTCCAACAGCCACACGCATTAACATGTGTTGCGGACGTTCAACGATTTTTCCGTTTATTTTCAAAAGATAGGAACGTTCCAAAGTTTTAAACCCGAAATAATCATAATTGAAATCACGGGTATAAATAATATGAGAATCTAAAAATGCAGCATTTTCCTGAATTACCTTGAACACCTCATCAGAAAGCAAAGGTGCTTCCTGACCGTTTCTTGGGTTCACATAATGATACATTTCTGTCATCGTTTCTGAAAACGATTTGGTCGTGTTTTTATGTAAATTGGAAATAGCAATACGGGCAGCCAACTGAGCATAATCCGGATGAGCAATTGTCATAGATGCCGCTGTTTCAGCTGCAAGATTGTCTAGCTCAGAAGTAGAAACTCCATCATACAATCCCTCAATAACTCTCATGGCAACCTTTACAGCATCTACTAAATCATTAAGTCCGTAGCATAATTTCTTAATTCTTTCCGTGATCTTGTCAAACATTACCGGTTCTTTGTGACCGTCTCTTTTTACTACGTACATAATTTTTGTTTTTAAAAAAACCAGAAAATCCCTTTTCTGACTTTGAGTTATTTGTATTAATTGTTTTTGGTGTTTCCAATTTAACCCTTTCAGGGTTTGGAAACCCCGAAAGGGTTAAATATTCTTAAAAATCAGCGTCGAAGCTAATTTTCTGAGAATCACTATCTGTACTCATGACTCCTGCTTTTTGGTATTCAGCTACTTTCTTTTCGAAGAAATTAGTTTTCCCCTGAAGCGAAATCATATCCATAAAATCAAACGGATTTGAAGAATTATAAACTCTCTCACATCCTAATTCTACCAACAATCTGTCGGCTACAAACTCCAGATATTGAATCATTAAATTGGCATTCATTCCAATTAAACTAACCGGAAGTGATTCTGTAATAAATTCTCTTTCAATATCGAGAGCATTTGTAATAATCTCGGTGATTCTCTCTTTTGAAACCTGATTTACCAAGTGGTGATTGTGTAAATGAACTGCAAAATCGCAATGCATTCCTTCGTCACGAGAAATCAATTCGTTTGAGAATGTTAATCCAGGAAGCAATCCTCTTTTTTTCAACCAAAAGATAGCACAGAAAGAACCTGAGAAGAAAATTCCTTCAACAGCAGCAAAAGCAATCAATCTTTCAGCAAAAGAATCCGATTCGATCCATTTCAAAGCCCATTCTGCTTTTTTCATGATTGCCGGAAAAACCTCAATTGCTCTAAACAATTTATCTTTTTCTTCTTCGTCTTTCACATAAGTATCAATCAGCAAAGAATAGGTTTCACTATGAATGTTTTCCATCATAATTTGAAATCCATAAAAGAATTTCGCTTCAGGATACTGAACTTCATTCACAAAATTTTCAGCCAAATTTTCATTCACAATACCGTCAGAAGCAGCAAAGAATGCCAAAATATGCTTAATAAAAAATCTTTCATCAGCATTCAATTTTTCGTTCCAATCTGTCAAATCCTGAGACAAATCAATCTCTTCTGCTGTCCAGATACTTGCCTCCTGTTTTTTATACCATTCCCAAATATCGTGGTGTTTTATCGGGAAAATAACAAAACGGTTTTTATTTTCTTGTAAAATGGGCTCTATTGCTGTCATAATGAAACTATTTTTTTGAATATATACTTGGGTGATTATTTCTTTAATTTAAAGATTACAAAGATTGTAAATTTCGACTGATTCTAACAAGGAAACTTATTCACAAAAAGAGTGAGTTTTTAACAAAACATAAACATATTAACATTCACAACCAAACAAATAAATATTTGATTATCAATGATTTTTAAAATATTCAGTGTTAAAATTCAGATAAATTACAGAATTGTCATAAATTCTATTTTCGCATATCCTGAGCTACTTTTTCAAGTTCCATATACCAATCTTCGCCAAACTTTCTGATCAAAGCTTCTTTGACAAATTTATATACAGGAACTTCCAATTCTTTACCCAGAGAACAGGCATCATCACAAATATCCCATCTATCATAATTGACAGCGGCAAACTCTGTGAAATCTTTTACACGAATTGGATATAAATGACAGGAAACCGGCTTTTTCCAGTTAACAATTCCTTGATTGTAAGCCTGTTCTATACCGCAAAGTGCTGTTTTTCCGTCAAAAATAACGTAAGCACAATCCTTATTGTCTATAAGCGGAGTTTCTAAATCGCCGTCAGTTCCTTTCAGCCAGGTTCCTTGTGCTTCGATAGCAGCAATTCCTTCGGGACGCAAAAAGGGTTTAACCTTTGGGTAAATTTCTTCTAAAATTGTAGTTTCTTCCTGACTTAACGGAGCTCCGGCATCGCCATCGACACAACAAGCCCCCTTGCAAGCAGAGAGATTACACACAAATTCTTTTTCTAATATGTCTTCAGAGACAATGGTTTTTCCTAGTTGAAACATGGCGCAAAGATACTTTGCAAAACCGAATATTGGATGTTAATTTTTATTTTTTTAAGATTTAAAACTCCAAAACCTGATTCCAAAAATCAACATCAAAAACAACCTAAAAAAATGCAAATTCCTTCAAATTTTCTCCAAAAAACTCAATGTTTTCTTAATTCATGTTAAAAAACAGAAGCTCAATGTTAAAGGTAAATCCTATTAAATATTTTTATTTATTTTTACTCAAAATTTTGAAGTAAGTAAAAGAATCTTTTTCCAGAAAAAAGCAATCGATAAAACTTCATAAAACAATAAAAACGAACACATGAAAATCTTTACGTACACCCTAATCTTTATTGCCATCTCCCTGATAATCCTTAACACTACTTTGTTGGATTTCAATGATCTTAGCTCAGGAGATAACATCAGTAAAATAATAGGAATTGTAGCTTCCATTTGTGCAATTTGCATCCTTTTGATTTTCAGAACTTCAAAAATGATCGAAGAAAAAACAAAAAATCAATAACCTATGTATGACGTTCTTATCATAGGGGGAGGCGTTTCCGGAATTTCCTGCGCTCTTGTCTTGGGTTCTGCTCAAAACAAAGCTTTTATGTCTGATAAAAAAATCGGACTGATTGCACATCAAAAAAACTCATCACTAAACAATGCCTTAATAAACAACTGCTTCGGGATTGCTCCCGAAACTCCGGGCGCCGATTTACTTTCAAATGAAATAAACCGTCTAACCAACTTTTTTCCTCATATTGACCAAATAAATGATGAAAAAGTACTGATAGTTGAAGGTAAATATCCTGAATTTGAAGTTTTTACTAACAAAAATTCATACAAAACAAAAAATATTGTAATTGGAATCGGTTCTTCAAACACATTTGCAATTGAAGGTTTGACACAATTTGTAGAACCGCACAAAAAATCATTACCCGAAAAATTACAAATACAACTTAAAAACACAGATTACAAAGTTGCCGAAGGAATTTATGTTTCAGGAACTTTGTCAGGACACCGAAGCCAGGTCGCAATTGCAGTGGGAAGTGGAGCAGCCGTAGCAACAGAACTTCTTACAGTCTGGAATGGTGGAAATTCAACTCACGTACACGATTCAGTTAAAAAATAAGCATCAAAACCGTTTGGATTCTTTCAGACGGTTTTCTTTTTTAACTTCACCCTTTTCATTAAGAACTGTCAACGACAGAATATAATGACCCATTTTCTACTTCTCCATTTTCTTTTATCAAAACCCCGGAACTACGGCAAATATTGAATCGGGAATCCAATAGTTCATCGAACAATATGTTTATTCTTAATTTGTATCATTCGCAATGAAAAATACAAACTCGCTGATTTAGTAGATTTGCACAGATTAGAATCTGTATTGAACTTTGTGAATCTCTGTGTATTCTCTGTGATACTTTGCGAAATAATTTTCTAATAATCTAAAAATCAAAGAAGTTATTTTAGTTAGTAACTATCAATTTAACTAACTTTATAAATTCCGAGAAGAAGCCCTTTTTTTATGGCACAATCATTCAAAAAATATCTTAGTTATCTATTTTTGACCCTAATAGCGTCAATGTCTATTTTTTGCAACACAAAAGAAAACAGTATTAAACCTTTTTCTTTTGTTATTCTTCCTTCTCAAAACACCCAACCGGAAGACAGTCTTTTTTTATCTCCCGAATTAATAAAAACTTTTTTTGTTGATTATCCGAAATTCGGAAAATACCACAAAAGAATTCAGGACAAATACCAGACAATAAATTACCATTATTTATGGCTTAGTTCAAAAGGAGAATTAAACAGCTTTGCCAATAATCTCTCAGACAAAGCCGATAATTTAGAAATTGAAGGATTACACGTTAAAGTTCCTTACAAAAAAGAACTCGACTCCTTACTTCTTCATACTATTCCAAAAAAAGCAATACAAAATCATACTACCGAGTTATTACTTACATCTTTGTACTATTTCTATATCGATAATGTTTTTAACGGAATCGATCCATCCGAAACCACAAAAATGGGATGGTTTTTACCCCGAAAAGACAAAACAGAAACTATTGCAATCGATTCGGTTTTACAAAATCCGGAACTATTTGAAAAATTTGAAACTGCTACATTCAGTCAATACAACAAACTAAAAACAGCATTGGCCAACTATAAAAAAATCAAGAAAAAAGGAGGTTGGAAAAAAATTGCTTTGCCCGAAAATTTCACTTATTTAAAACCCGGAGATACTTCTAAACTAATACCGCAAATCAGAAAAAGGCTTTTGCATTCAAAATATTTGGATTCTGATTCAAAATCAAATATTTATGATAATGAACTAGTTAAAGGAATTGTGAAATATCAAGAAAGAAATTCACTCAAAACCGATGGAATTATCAGAAAAAGACTTATTCACTCGATGAATATTTCTGTAAATGAAAGAATACAAACCATTGAAGTAAATATGGAACGTTGTCGTTGGATTTCTGACGATTTAACTCAATCTAATGGTTTCATTTTTATAAATATTCCTGCCTATAAACTAACTTTTTTTAGAAATAAAAAAACAGAACTAACATCAAAAGTGGTAGTAGGAAAAGAAATGAATCAAACGGTAATTTTTAGCGGAGAAATGAATCAAATTGTTTTCAGTCCGTATTGGTATATCCCGAACAGCATTATTCAAAATGAAATAATCCCACTAATAGCAAAAGACAGCAGCTATTTAACAAGAAATGATATGGAATGGTTTGAAGAAGGAAGGCTTCGTCAGAAACCGGGTCCTAAAAACGCTCTTGGTAAGGTTAAATTTATATTCCCAAACACCAACAGCATTTACCTGCACGACACTCCGGCAAAAGAACTCTTTAATGAAGACCGAAGAGCATTTAGTCATGGTTGTATCAGGGTAGAATCACCAAAAAAGCTGGCTCTCGCTGTATTAAAAAACGATCCAAATTGGGATTCAAAAAAAATTGATGCCGCAATGAACGCAGGAATTCAAAAAACTTATACTCTCAAAACCAAAATCCCCGTTTATATTGGTTATTTCACAAGTTGGGTTGATGATTATGGAAACGTACTTTTTTTTGACGACATCTATAATCAGGATAAACTGCTCCTGAAAATTCTGGAGAAAGATTAAAATTTACTTTTTCTTTTTCAAATCATCTATAATAGAAAAAATGATTCCACCCATAAAAGTGCCATACAAAGCACTTTTCACAGGATCAGAAGTAATAGCACAACCATTTGTACATCCATAATATCTGTAATACAAATATCCGCAAACAGCTCCTACAACAGCTCCGGTTACCCAAAATAAAATAGTTTTTGTCTTCATTTAATTCTGATGTGTTTTGATAATTTTAACAAGATCAGAAGAAGAAACTACTCCCGATTGTCTCCATAATTGGTTTCCATTTTTGAACAAAATCATGGTAGGAACTCCTCTTACCTGATATTGAGATGACAAAAGTTGGTTTTTATCAACATCAATTTTTATTATAGAAACAGAATCTCCCAGTGTTGTTTTGACATCTTTCAAAATAGGAGCCAATGTTTGACAAGGACCACACCAGGTTGCAAAAAAATCGACCAAAACAAGTTTATCCTGATTTATAATTTCTGAAAAAGAACTCATAATTTATTAATTAGCAATTTTTATTTCTTTTAGAAGAAACATTACAACTATTTGTAGAACAGCAACCAATATTAAACAATGCCTGAACATAAAAAAGCAAAGCAAAAACCGCTAAAAACCATTGTCTTGTAGCAACAACCTCAAACGTGAGATAAATGGCAAAAGCAAGCCGAACAAACCGCATAAAGTTCCATTGAGAAAAATAATTTTTCATCTCTTTATTTTTTTTTGCAAAAGTACAAAAGACCGGTTAGGTATTTACTCCCCGATTTTCACAAACAAGAGTTAAAAAAAGCCTTTAGAAAACTAAAGGCTTACTGTATTTTTTGCAGTTTTTAGAATTGGAAAGCTGCACCAATTTGAACAACCTGACTTTTTGAATCTGCATTTTTTACAACATCATTAAAACCTCCAATGTATCTTGCATTAATAGAAAATCCTAAAGGCATATTAAACGATGCACCAGCTACCCAAGAAGTACTATAAGTATTATAATCTAAATAATCAGCCCCTGAATCCCCAACATTAAAACCAAATTGAGGTCCTGCCTCAAAACTTAAAAGTTTTAATGCATATACCTTTGCAAGAACCGGAACATTTAGATAACTTAAATCTATATCGGCAGTATCTGTACTAAATCCCTGCTTTGAATACTGAAGTTCAGGCTGTATAAAGAATACTTTTGACACAATACTAAATTCTTTATAAGCACCAATGTAATATCCGGTTCTTGTATCGGCATCCGTTACCGTAGCAATATTAACCCCGGCACGAACTCCCAATGCCTGAGAATTTGCTTTTGGACAAAAAGCAACAAACAATAAACCTAAAAGACTGTATTTTAATAGTTTCATAATAATATTTTTTTAATTAAACCTTAATAATTCTTATAATTATCCAAATATAATTATAATTGTTAAATAATTTAACAAGAAAAAGATGCTTTTCGAAAACTTTAAAAAAATTAAGTCCAACAATAAATCAAAAATGGAATCCGTAAGCCATTTTAAACCCATAATTTCGGGTTTCATGGCTAATATAATTTCCTCTCCAACTGAATTCTACCCTGAATAATCTAAAAATATTCCCAATTCCTACATTATATTCCCAATAGGCTTTTTCGGGCGAATTATAAACCAGACCTGATGCGTTTATCGCTTTATTTTCATCTGAAACCGAGGCTATTATTCCGTTTACCCCAATTGTTTCCCTCCAATTAAGTTTACGCATTAATGGAATTCTTGATAATATCCTGCCTCCAAAATTATGTTGTAACTGTATTGTGGCATATTGATCGGCAACAAACTCATAATAATTCAAAAGATTAAATGTATTCATTGCCGCAAAATAAGTCTGGTTACCCGGAGCAATACTCAATAAACCCAAAGGCACGGTGCCAAAAATTTTTCCTGCCTCGGTTATCATATCCAATCGTCCTAAACCGCCAATTATAAAAGGTTTTTTTAAATACAACTGCAACTTACTATAACTGAAATCACTTCCTAAAATCCCCTGAAATCCCCTATTATAATTAACAAAAAACCTCGGATGCGGACTATCAACATAAGATCGCTCTACACCGTGACCTACATTTGCTCTTTTAGGCGTGAAATCGAGTTGAAAATTTATCTCCGACTGAACAACATCTGATTTTACCACTCCACCGTTTCCGTTAGAATCAGGCAAAGTTGTATAATAATTCAGACTAAACTCAGGAGATGCCGAAACTAATTTCTTTCGGGTAAGCCCTCCCAACAATCTGAAATTCACAAAAGGTTCAAACTCCAATGAAAACACAGATAAATCTACATTTGTAAGTCTATTATTACTTCCAATTGTAAACAAAGAAGCCGAAGCAAAACTTCTGCCCAGCACGTCGTTTGAATAAGTGAGACTTGCCCCCATTTGTTCAATATCCCGTTTATGACCAGCAGAAATAATTACCCTTTTACTGTTCTCAATCATCCATTTTCCCGAGACACCAAACTTAAACTTATCGTCTCTAAAACCATAAGCCAAATAACTTTCCAATCGCCAGGGATCATCTTTTCCAAAATAGGTTCGACCTCCCGTTCTTACACGCAATCCTTCAACATCATTATACCCGAAAGTAGAGAAAATAGGACCATAATCAAAACTGGTATTCTTTACATTTATATAACCACTACTCAGAATTTCTATTCCCTTGGCAACTTTGACAAAACTTCTGGTCGTTTTTAATGTATCCAGTAATTTATAAACTTTGGTTTCATCCTTATTGAGTTTTTCAAAACGATTTTCTTCCCAAAATTCATCTGTTTTACGAAAGACCGATTCATCAGGAATTTCATTTTGGTTTCTATAAAATCGTTGTGGCTTTTCGATATTAAACTGATGATTTCTGTAAAGAGTAGTACGCTTGCCATAAACCCCTTTTGATTTATCTTTTTTATTTAACACAAAATCGCTCATCATGTGATCTCGAGTCAGTAAAAAAACAGAATCGTTCAAAACCTCAAATTCCTGTTCTACATAAATATCTTTTACCCAGTTAATATTAGCGCTTTTTGAAACAGCCATATTAATCTTCTTGATTGCCCAAGTGGTATCATTCACCCAAAAATCTCCTTTGAAGGTTAGTTCATTTTTTCGTCGAGGGTAAAAAACGATATTATAACATTTCTTCTTATCTATGTAAGCACTATCGGCCAAAACATAGTTATAGACATCAATACCTGTGCGTGAAAGCGGACTGGTAAAGGTTTTATCATAAAACTGAAGATAATTATTGTAAATATCAAAATCACTGTACAAGTCTTTGATAAAAGCAGTAATCTGATCATTGTTCCCATATCCAATATTTTTATTGGCTACCAAAACTTCTTTCAGCTTTGCTGTTTTATTATCGGCATAAACCTTATAAAGAGATTCATTTATAAAAACAGGCAAATAGTTTTTTCCTGTTATATTTGAAGTATCCAAATCCTTAAACACAAACTCCATCCCTTTAAAAACAGGGTTTTTCATAAAGTTACTATCGATAGAATTAAGGTCGAATTCAACTTTTTCATATTTATCGAGTTCATATTGACGAAACTGACGGAGTCCGTTTTTGCGTTTTCTGGCCCATATTTTCCTCAAAATTACCAACGCCGGATTGTCTTTTTTTGAAGTTTTACCAACATATATTTTTACTTCATCCAGCGGGCCGCTGTCTTTAAGAACAATAGTTGTATTGTAATTAATTGCTTTTTCCAGAACAATTTCTCTTGAAATATATCCTATAAAAGATACAACTAGGATTTTTACATTTTTATTTGATTCTAAATAAAACCTACCGTTTTCATCTGTTATCACACCAGCCGAAGTCCCTTTAAGCGCAACGGTTGCATACGCAATCGGACTGTAGTTTTCATCCACAACAACTCCGCTCACTTTTGTCTGGGCAAATAATTGAATGGTTAAAAAAAAGAAAAACAGAAAGGAATAAAATTTTTTCATAAATAAAAAAAGCTTCATCAGAAAAATACTGATGAAGCCTCAAATATAATGCTTTTTTAAAATTCCGATTAAATACTTTTAACCCGAAAAATCAAAATCTATTTGTACATTACTTTTTTCACTGCCTTAATAACGTCATTTGCGTTTGGCAACCATTCTTTCAACAAAGTTGGAGAATATGGAGCCGGAGTATCGGCAGTTGTGATTCTTTGAATTGGAGCATCTAAATGATCGAATGCTTTTTCCTGAACCATATAAGTAATTTCTGAAGCAACGCTGGCAAATGGCCAAGCTTCTTCAAGAACTACCAATCTGTTTGTTTTCTTAACAGAATTCAAAATGGTATCATAATCCAAAGGACGAACTGTTCTCAAGTCGATAATTTCACAAGAAATTCCTTCTTTTGCCAATTCTTCGGCAGCGTGGTACGCTTCTTTGATAATTTTACCAAAAGATACGATAGTAACATCTGTACCTTCACGTTTAATATCGGCAACTCCAAGCGGAATAATGTAATCTCCTTCCGGAACTTCTCCTTTGTCTCCATACATTTGCTCAGACTCCATGAAGATTACAGGATCGTTGTCACGAATAGCCGCTTTCAACAAACCTTTTGCATCATAAACTGTAGATGGGACTACTACTTTCAAACCAGGACAGTTTGCGTACCAGCTTTCAAAAGCTTGCGAGTGTGTTGCTGCCAATTGTCCGGCAGAAGCTGTTGGACCTCTGAATACCATTGGCATTGGGAATTGTCCGGCAGACATTTGACGCATTTTTGCAGCGTTATTAATAATTTGGTCAATACCAACCAATGAGAAGTTGAATGTCATGAATTCTACAATCGGACGACATCCGTTCATAGCAGAACCTACTGCAATCCCGGCAAAACCAAGTTCAGCGATTGGCGTATCGATAACTCTTTTTGAACCAAATTCGTCAAGCATTCCTTTAGAAGCTTTGTAAGCTCCATTGTATTCTGCTACTTCTTCACCCATCAAATAAATAGACTCATCGCGACGCATTTCTTCGCTCATCGCTTCGCATATAGCTTCTCTAAATTGTATAGTTCTCATATTATATATTGTATAACTGTATTTTATTTTAAAAGGCAAAAATAATTATTTTATATTACCAAAAAGCAAAAACACTTTAAAATAACACTCTTCGTTTTTTAATTCAGGGAAAACAGGTTAGCAGATTTAACAAAGAGGAAATTCGTAATTCTAACCTCATGGACTTTGTATTAAATAATTTTACTATTTTAGTGCCCTAAAAATTGACAATTTAAATCATATAAATAATGAAAATATTGGTTTGCATCAGCCACGTGCCTGATACTACTTCAAAAATTAACTTCACCAATGGTGATTCAGAATTTGACACTAATGGAGTTCAGTTCGTAATCAATCCAAATGACGAATTTGGTTTAACCAGAGCTATTTGGTTTCAAGAACAACAAGGTGCAACAGTTACTGTTGTAAATGTAGGAGGACCTGAAACAGAACCAACTTTAAGAAAAGCTTTGGCAATTGGCGCAAATGAAGCAATTCGTGTGAACGCAAACCCAACTGACGGTTTCTTCGTAGCGAAACAATTGGCAGAAGTAATTAAAAACGGAGGTTATGACTTAGTTATTGCAGGAAAAGAATCTCTTGATTACAATGGAGGAATGGTTCCTGGTATGTTAGCCGGCCTTTTAGGTTACAACTTTGTTAACTCTTGTATCGATTTGAAAGTTGAAGGAAACAACGTTACTGCGGCAAGAGAAATTGACGGAGGAAGAGAAATTCTTTCTACCACTTTACCTTTAATTGTTGGAGGACAAAAAGGAATCGTTGAAGAAAAAGACTTAAAAATCCCGAACATGAGAGGAATCATGACAGCCAGAACAAAAGCTTTGACTATTTTGGAGCCTGTTGCTGCTGAAAACAATACAAAAGCAGTAAAATTTGAAAGACCAGCTCCAAAATCAGCCGTGAAATTAGTTTCTCCGGACAATTTGGACGAATTAATCAATTTATTACACAACGAAGCTAAGGTGATTTAAGAATTGAGATTAAGGATTGAAAAAATCAGAAATCCATCTCACAAATCTTTAAATCTAAAATCGTAAATCTAAAATCGTAAATCATCATGTCTATATTAATATATGCAGAATCTGCTCCCGACGCTTCGGAAGGAAAATTCAAAAAAGTAGCTTTAGAATTGGCTTCTTACGCAAAAAAAGTAGCCGAATCTTTAGGAACTACAGTAACCGCAGTAACTTTTAACACTGAGAACGCAGCTGAACTTTCTAAATACGGTGTTGACAAAGTTTTGAAAGTAAACAACGACAAATTGCAAAACTTTTCAGCAAAAGCTTACTCTAATGTAATCAATCAGGCTATTCAAAAAGAAGGATCAAAATTAGTATTATTTTCTTCTACAACCGACAGTTTATCTTTGGCTCCTCAGGTTTCTGTTTTAGCAGGAGCAGGATTTGCTTCAAACGTAATCGGACTTCCGGTAAGCACTTCTCCTTTTCAGGTAAAAAGAAATGCATTTTCAAACAAAGCTTTCAATATTACTGAAATCACTACAGATGCAAAAGTATTGTGTATTGCAAAAAACTCTTACGGAGTTTTCGAAAACACATCTTCTCTTACAGAAGAAACTTTCACTCCTGAATTAACCGACAGTGATTTTGGTGTAAGCGTAACTTCTGTAGAAAAAACTTCAGGAAAAATAACTATTGCTGATGCTGATATTGTAGTTTCTGGTGGTCGTGGATTGAAAGGTCCTGAAAACTGGGGAATGATTGAAGAATTAGCTTCTGTTTTGGGAGCTGCAACCGCTTGTTCAAAACCAGTTTCTGATTTAGATTGGAGACCTCACAGTGAGCACGTTGGTCAAACAGGAAAACCTGTTGCTACTAACTTATATATTGCAGTTGGAATTTCGGGAGCAATCCAGCACATTGCCGGAATCAGCGCATCAAAAGTAAAAGTTGTAATCAACTCAGATCCTGAAGCACCTTTCTTTAAAGTTGCCGATTACGGAGTAGTTGGAGATGCTTTTGAAATAGTACCTCAATTAATCGAAAAATTGAAAGTATTCAAATCACAAAATTCTTAATCATTAAGAATTTCATAAACCATAACAAGGGTTGGTTGAGCCTCACAAAGCTTTACCAGCCCTTAATTATTATTAAACAGTATTTGATTTATATCTAATACTTTGTACTTTTGTAGCTATGAGCTTAGTTAGATTAACCATAAAAGGAATTTCATACAGTCAGACGCAAAATGGCGCCTACGCTTTAATATTAAACGAAGTTGAAGGCGACCGAAAACTACCTATTGTAATTGGAGCTTTTGAAGCACAATCTATTGCAATCGCGTTAGAAAAAGAAATAAAACCTCCACGTCCTTTGACGCATGATTTATTCAAAAATTTTGCTGACCGTTTCGATATTTTCATCAAACAAGTCATCATTCATAAATTGGTAGATGGCGTATTTTATTCAAGTATTATTTGCGAAAGAGACAAAATTGAAGAAATTATAGATGCCAGAACTTCTGATGCAATTGCATTGGCTTTGCGTTTCAACGCACCTATCTTTACATACAAAAACATTCTTGATAAGGCCGGAATTTACCTAAGACCTGTAGATTCAGAAACCGGTGAATCGAGCGATGTTCTAACACCTCCGGAAACTTTTGGCACGGAAAATGATTCTCAAACAATCGAAAATACTTATTCAAAACACAGTTTGAGTGAATTGAGTGAAATGCTCGATAACGCAGTTCAAAACGAAGACTACGAAAAAGCAATCAAAATCAGAGATGAAATCTCTAAAAGACAGTAGCCAAAAGTGAATAGTGATTAGCAATAATCATTAGCGAAATGTGTACAACTTACAACAAACAACCTACAACCTACAACAGCAGCGCATGAAGCAATATCTTGATTTAGTAAAACACGTTATAGAAAACGGAACTCAAAAAGGAGACAGAACCGGAACGGGAACAAAAAGTGTTTTCGGATACCAAATGCGGTTTGACTTAGCTGAAGGTTTCCCGATGGTTACTACCAAGAAATTGCATTTAAAATCAATTATTCACGAATTACTTTGGTTTCTAAAGGGCGACACCAATATTACTTATTTGAATGAAAACGGAGTTCGAATCTGGAATGAATGGGCAAATGAAGAAGGCGAATTAGGCCCCGTTTACGGTCACCAGTGGCGCAACTGGAATAGCGAAGAAATTGACCAAATAACAGAGTTAATTGAAACACTAAAAACAAACCCAAACAGCCGAAGAATGTTGATTTCTGCGTGGAATCCATCTGTTTTGCCTGATACCACAAAATCATTTGCAGAAAACGTAGCCAATGGAAAAGTGGCGCTACCTCCTTGTCACGCATTCTTTCAGTTTTATGTAGCCGACGGAAAATTATCTTGTCAATTATATCAGAGAAGTGCCGATGTATTCTTGGGAGTTCCTTTCAATATTGCATCTTATGCCCTTTTCACAATGATGATTGCTCAGGTTTGCAATTTAGAACCGGGAGAATTTATACATACTTTTGGAGACGCTCACATTTATAATAATCATATTGAACAATTAGAATTACAACTTTCAAGAGATCCCAAACCTCTTCCAAAGATGATTCTGAATCCGAATATAAAAAACATATTCGACTTTACTTTTGAAGATTTTAAACTAAAAGATTACGATTCTCACCCTCATATCAAAGGACAAGTGGCAATCTAAAATCAAATTTCACTAGTTTATTCATATAAATCCTGAATTTGTTATGATGAATATGGAAGATCACGAGCAATATGAATATGCTCGAAAAAGAGTTAAACAAAAGAAGAGATTCTATTACCACACTATTCTGTTTATAGTTGGAAGTTTAGCTATGTTTACTTCCAACACCTTATTTGATGTTGGCGGAACAACAATTTGGTATCCCTGGGCAATTTCAACTTGGTTTTTTCTATTGGTTTTACATTTTATCAAAGTTTTTATTACCGATAGATTTATGGGAAAAGATTGGGAAAGAGAAGAAATAAACAAACTGATCTTAAAACAAGAACAAAGATTAAAACAACTTCAGGACAAACTGGAAGACAACAAAAACAACTCCTAATGATTACAATGATAGCTGCGGCAGCAGAAAACAATGCACTGGGAAAAAACAATGAACTGATTTGGCATTTGCCGGATGATTTCAAACGGTTTAAACAAATCACAACCGGGCATCATATTATTATGGGCAGAAAAACATTTGAAAGTTTCCCAAAACCTCTCCCAAACAGAACACACGTTATTATCACTCGTCAGGAAAGTTACATAGAATGCGTTGGGGACAACTGCATTGTAGTGAGCTCTATGGAAGAAGCAATTGCTGTTTGTCCACCGGAGAAAGACATTTTCATTATTGGAGGTGGCGAAATCTATAAATTAGGCATTAAAATAGCTCATAAAATAGAACTTACAAGAGTTCATGAACATTTTGAAGCGGATGCTTTTTTCCCTGAAATCAGTCAGGAAATATGGGAATTAGTCGAAAAAGATTTTCGAAAAAATGATGAAAAACACAAACACGATTTCACATTTCAGACATTTATCAGAAAAGATTTACTTTAAAAAATTCTGTTAAAAACCATTTTTAACAACCATTCTAAATTACATTTGCACAAACTCTAAAAAAATGTCAAAAACCATTACTCCATACAAAGATTCCGAACTTGGAAAAAAAGAACAAGTTACCCAAATGTTCAACACTATTTCCGGCAATTACGATGGTTTGAATCGCGTAATTTCTTTTGGAATCGATATAAAATGGCGTAAAAAAGTTTTAAAAATAGTTTCAAAATGCAATCCCGAAACCGTTCTTGATATTGCTACCGGAACCGGAGATTTGGCAATATTGATGACACAAACCAAAGCAAAAAAAGTCATTGGTTTAGATATTTCGGCCGGAATGCTTGAGGTAGGCCGTAAAAAAATTCAGGATAAAAACTTATCTGACATTATTGAAATGGTATTGGGAGATTCGGAAAACATTCCTTATCCTGACAATAGTTTTGATGCAATTACAGTTGCTTTTGGTGTCAGAAATTTCGAAAATCTTGAAAAAGGTTTAAGTGAAATTTTAAGAGTTTTAAAACCAAACGGAACATTTGTTATTTTAGAAACATCGGTTCCTGAAAAAACACCTTTTAAACAAGGTTATAAATTTTATTCGAAAAATATTTTACCGCTTATTGGAAAAATATTTTCAAACGACAATTCTGCATACCAATATTTATCAGATTCTGCTTCCGTTTTTCCTTATGGCGAAGCGCTAAACAATATTTTACGAAAAGTTGGGTTTATAGAAGTAAAAGCAATGCCTCAAACATTTGGCGTAGCCACCATTTATTCAGCTTCTAAAAAATAAAATGAAAAAAATTATATTCTTTTTATTTATTACGCTCTCAACAATTGGTCGAGCTCAACACAAATCGCCGGTAATAAACCTTGAAAACTTTGACAAACAAAGACTTTATTGGGGATATTTCTTGGGATTCAATTCTTATGAATTTAAATTTGCTTACAAAAATCCGACTGAAGATGTTGCACAATCAAAAACAACAGGATTCAATGTTGGGTTAGTTGGAGATCTTCGTTTGATGGAATATTTAAATATGAGATTTGAACCGGGATTGTACTTTAATCAAAGAAATTTATCTTTTCCGGGGCTTTTAACTCAATATGACAGGCAAAGAGAAGTTCGTTCTACTTACATCCATCTTCCGCTTTTATTAAAATTTTCATCCAAACGGATTGATAATTTCAGACCTTATTTACTTGGCGGAGCTGCTACAGCACTGAACTTATCAAGCAATTCAAAAGTTACTGACGACAACAAACAAGGTGTTTTCAGAATGAGTAAATGGACCAATTTCTATGAAGTAGGATTTGGAGTCGATTTTTATCTGGAATATTTTAAATTTTCGCCTTCTATCAGAGGGGTTTTCAGCATCAACAATGAATTGATATACGACAAGGATCCAAACAGTCCGTGGACTGCAAATATTGACAATTTGTTATCGAGAGGTATTTTTATCAATTTTACCTTTCACTAAAAAATCACTCATTTCTCCTAAATTCACTAAGAATTATCGCCGTTGCGGTTGCTACATTCAAACTTTCTGTTTGTTGTAATTTGCCAAATCTTGGAATCGTAATTCTATTCTTCGTTTTAGCTTCAATTTGAGTCGAAATTCCATTAGCTTCATTACCCATTACAATAATTCCTTCATTTGGTAAATTTGTTTTGTAGATATTTTCTCCATCCATAAAAGTTCCAAAAACAGGAAGATTTGTATTATTTAAAAAAGAATTCAAATCTAAATAACTCACATTTACACGAGCTATAGAACCCATGGTAGCCTGAACAACTTTTGGATTATATAAATCGACTGTTTGTTCAGAACAAACTAATTGCTCTACTCCATACCAATCGCAAAGTCGCAAAATAGTTCCCAAATTTCCGGGATCGCGCACATCATCAAGAGCCAAAATAAGTCCGGTTTCTACAATCGGTTTAGCTTCAGGTATTTTAAAAACAGCCAAACAATTATTAGGAACAGCCAACGCACTTAGCTTCTTTAACTCCTGATCTGAAATAAGATTTCGTTTATTTGGAGCTATATTCTGAAAAATATCTTCGGTAACAAATAAATTTTCCAATTCAATGTTTGAATTCAGCAATTCATTGATGACTTTTGTACCTTCGGCAATGAACAAATTATGTTGCTGACGGAATTTTTTCTGATGAAGACTCGCGATTAACTTTATTTGGTTTTTAGTAACCATGTAAATAATGTACTTTTGAATTAAATTTTAAAAAACCTTTGAGAAAGATTCTTGCAAAAATATCACTATTTATTCTAATTGGAATCATCTATTCCGCTTGTAATTCAGTAAAAAGAGTTCCTGAAAACAGACATCTGCTTGAAAAAGTCGAAATTTTTATAGACGGAAAAAAAACAAACGATGAGGCAATAGAACAACTTCTTTATCAAAACAGTAATACCCGCATAGCAGGAAACCGTTTAAGCCTGCATATTTACAATTTGGCCAAGCCAAAACACGATTCGTTATATAAAGCGCAGTTTATTAATAATCCTAAAAAATACCACCGACAAGTTCGGTTACTATCGGCTAAGCAAGTAAAACGCAAAGGAGAATCTTTCTTATATTCGGGAATACACAACTTTTTTAAAAAAATAGGTGAAGAACCTGTACTTATAGATAAAAAAAAGACCGAGAAATCAGTCATTAATTTCAAATCTTACTTTTTCAATTTAGGATATTATAAAGCTGAAGCTAAATATACTATTGACACTTTAGACAAAAAAAAGGCTAAAATCAGATATTTTGTAACCAAAGGTCCTGTTTCACTTTTAGACAGCATCAAACTCAATATAAAATCGCCCGAACTAGACACATTATATAAAGCAACTCAAAAAAGATCCTTAATCAAAAAAGGAAATCCTTACAGAAGCGAAGATTTTATTGACGAAAGAGACCGATTAACTACCTATTTCAGAAATCGCGGGATCTATTATTTTCAGCAAAATGACATTACATTTGACATTGATACTGTAAAAACAGGAGGAAAATCGAATGTAAAGATAAACATCAATGATTATAATTTTGGTAAAGGAGACAGCATCCAAACCAAACATTTCGAAAAATATAATATAAGTGAAGTAAATATTTTTACCGAAAGTAATAACAGTAAAGACAAATCTTCTTCTATTGACAGCGTTAGTTATAACAATTTCAACTTATACAGCTCTACTAAACTTAGATACAAACCAAAAGCAATTACAAATGCCATCTTTATTTCGAAGGGAAGTTTGTATTCAGACGAAAATGTAAATCTTACCAAAAGATATTTATCAAATCTAAAAATCTTTAACTACCCAATTATTGAATTCAAAGAAGACACGAGAGATACCACAAAAAACAACCTGATATCAAATATCTATCTAAAACCACTTGACAAAAGACATTTTAGTACTGCACTTGATTTAACTCATTCCAATATTCAGGATTTTGGTATTGTGGGAACCGCATCAATTTTAGCACGAAATGTTTTCAAAGGTGCCGAAACATTTGAAATTTCGGGCAGAGGAAATATTGGTAGCTCAAAATCGAGTGCCAATCCTCTCAATAAATTTTTTAATGTATCAGAATATGGTGTAGATACCCGATTGAATTTCCCGAGAGTTTTATTTCCGGTAGAAACAGACAAAATCATACCAAAAAGCATGATTCCTACTACCAGCGTAAATTTTGGATATTCTAAACAAATAAATCTCGGTTTGGATAAAACCAGTCTTACCAGTGCATTTCGTTACAATTGGAAACCAAAACAAAGTATAAACACCCGATTTGACCTATTGAATATTCAATATATCAACAACCTTAATACTTCAAATTACTATAATGTATATAAATCTTCTTACGATGAATTAAATGCAATTGCACAAAACCCTTCTTACAATGTAAACCCTTCTTATTTTGACAGTGAGCATAATTTAATTGTCGAATCAGGGACTACGGGATTTACAAATGATGTTTTGTCACCAAATTCAACTGTAGGAACATCGCAGGAAGATTATGATGAAGTAAAAAGTCTGGAAGAAAAAAGAATCCGATTAGTTGAAAACAATCTGATCTTCTCAACTAGTTTTGGAATTGAAAAAACAACCCAGAGAAACCCGCAAGACAACTCTTTTTATACTGTGAGAGCCAAATTTGAATCAGCAGGAAATTTCATGTCTCTGGTAGCTCAAGCTTCACAAAAATTAAACACACAAGAGAAAAACAACACCATTTTTGGAGTAATCTATTCGCAATATTTCAAAACCGACTTAGAATATATCAAACACTGGGATTTGAGTCATAAGAAAATACTTGCTGTTCGTAGTTTCCTCGGTATTGCAATACCTTACGGAAATTCAGACAACATTCCGTTTTCACGAAGTTATTTTGCCGGAGGTTCCAATGACATCAGAGCCTGGCAACCCTACAGTTTAGGTCCCGGAAGCAGTGGTTCTATAAATGACTTTAACGAAGCCAACTTAAAAATTACTCTTAATGCCGAATTCAGATTCAATATTGTAAGAGCATTTCACGGAGCTCTTTTTGTCGATTCCGGAAATATTTGGAACATTTGGGACAATGTTACCGATAAAAAATTTATTTTCTCGGGACCTGAATCTCTAAAAAACATGGCAGTAGGAACCGGAGCAGGTCTAAGATATGACTTTGACTTCTTTGTTGTTAGAGTAGATTATGGAGTAAAAACTTACAATCCTGCCTTGCCGGAAGGCCAAAAATGGTTCTCAAATTTAAATAACAATGACTCGGTCTTAAATTTTGGTATAAATTATCCATTCTAATGGTAGAATTGTTATTTTTGCGCACAAACTTAAATTAAACATAAATGGCTCATAATATTAAACCCGGAGTAGCAACTGGAGATGAGGTTCAGGAAATTTTTAGATATGCAAAAGAAAAAGGTTTTGCATTACCTGCAGTAAATGTTACTGGTTCCAGCACTGTAAATGCGGTTATGGAAACTGCAGCAAAATTAAATTCACCCGTAATTGTTCAATTTTCAAACGGTGGATGTTTGTTTAATGCAGGAAAAGGTTTGTCTAACGAAAATGAAAAAGCGGCTATCTTAGGCGGAATTGCCGGTGCAAAACATGTACATACTTTGGCAGAAGCTTACGGAGCAACCGTAATTTTACATACTGACCACTGTGCAAAAAAACTTTTGCCTTGGATTGACGGTTTACTTGAGGCAAGTAAAAAACATTTTGCCGAAACAGGAAAACCTCTTTACAGTTCTCACATGATTGATCTTTCGGAAGAGCCAATTACAGAAAATATTGAACTTTGCAAAGAATACCTTGCCCGTATGAGCAAAATAGGTATGACTTTGGAAATTGAATTAGGAATTACCGGAGGTGAAGAAGACGGAGTTGACAACACTCACGTTGACAGTACTAAACTATACACTCAACCATCAGAAGTAGCGTATGCTTATGAAGAATTGATGAAAATCAGTCCTCGTTTTACAATCGCAGCTTCTTTCGGAAACGTTCACGGAGTTTACAAACCAGGAAACGTGAAATTGACTCCTGTAATCCTGAAAAATTCTCAGGAATATGTTCAGGAAAAATTCAACACAGGACACAATCCGGTTGATTTTGTATTCCACGGAGGTTCTGGTTCTACAGTTGAAGAAATCAGAGAAGCTATTGGATACGGAGTTATCAAAATGAACATTGATACCGATTTGCAATTTGCTTATACTGAAGGTATTCGCGATTATATTACAAACAATGTTGAATATTTGAAAACCCAGATCGGAAACCCGGAAGGCGACGAACTTCCAAATAAAAAATATTACGACCCTAGAAAATTCCTACGTGACGGTGAAAAGACATTCATCAAGAGACTTGAACAATCTTTTGCCGATTTGAATAACGTAAACACATTGTAATTTTTGATTTCAGATTTAAGAATTTTGATTCTCAGAAATCTTAAATCTTAAATCTGAATTCATAAATCTTAAATTAAAAAATATGGCTTGGTTTAAAAGAACAGAGAAAGGAATTACAACCGCAACAGAAGACAAAAAAGACGTTCCTAAAGGTCTTTGGTACAAATCTCCAACAGGTAAAATTGTTGACGCAGATGAATTGGCTAAAAATCTATGGGTTAGCCCGGAAGACGGTTTTCACGTTAGAATAGGAAGTAAAGAATATTTTGAAATCCTTTTCGATGACAACAAATTCACAGAATTAGACACCAATATGACTTCAAAGGATCCTTTGAAATTCGTAGATACAAAAAAATATTCTGACCGTTTGAAAGACGTAATGGATAAAACCAAACTGAAAGATGCTGTTCGTACTGCGGTTGGTAAATCAAAAGGAAAAGACTTAGTGGTTTGCTGTATGGATTTTGCTTTCATTGGTGGTTCTATGGGAGCCGTAGTAGGTGAAAAAATTGCCAGAGGTATTGATCATGCTATCAAAAACAAAATTCCTTTTGTTATGATTTCTAAATCAGGTGGAGCTCGTATGATGGAAGCTGCATATTCATTGATGCAATTGGCAAAAACTTCTGCTAAATTGGCTCAATTGGCTGAACAAAAAATTCCTTACATCTCTCTTTGTACAGATCCTACAACTGGTGGAACAACTGCATCTTATGCAATGTTGGGAGACATCAACATCTCTGAACCGGGCGCTTTGATTGGTTTTGCCGGTCCTCGTGTTGTAAGAGATACTACTGGAAAAGATTTGCCGGAAGGTTTCCAAACTGCTGAGTTCGTTTTAGAACACGGTTTCTTAGATTTCATCGCTCACAGAAAAGAGATGAAAAACAAAATCAACCTTTATATCGATTTGATTTTAAATCAGGAAGTAAGATAATTTTCTCTTCAAATAAAACTAAAAATCCCTCTTCGAAATTTCGAAGAGGGATTTTTAGTTTTATAGACTATTTGGAATTAAACTGATATTTTTACCACATACCCCTCAAAACTACGAACATTAAAAACCGTTCCGTCTTGAAACAGTAGATATTGCCCTTTAATTCCCATTAATTTGCCTTTGTAATGTGGTGTTTTTTCCAAACTCAAACTATTGACTTTATTAGGGTATTGCAATATCGGATAATTGATTTCCAGCAATTCTGCTTTAGTTGATTCAAAATACTCACGGGTTTCCGTCGGAATAAAATCAGCAACTTTCTGTCTTTCTTCCTGTAAACCGGTGCAAGCAATGTCATTGGTAAGCATTTTTCTCCAATTGGTTTTATCTGTAAAATGATCTTTAAGCGCTACCTCGGTAATTCCGGCCAAATATCTGTTTGGAACTTCTACAATCGGAATAGCACATTCCGCTCCCTGATCGATCCAACGCGTAGGAACCTGAGTTTTTCTGGTTACTCCTACTTTTACTTCGCTTGACAAAGCCAGATAAACAATATGCGGTTGCAACTGTGCTTTTTCCTCATAAGCCAAATCTCGGTCGGCAATTCCTAAATGAGCGGTACTCAACTCCGGTTTCATAATCCAGTCGCCCACTGCCGGACTCGAATAAAAACAATCGTAACAAAATCCCTGACGAAATATTTTTTTCTTTTTACCGCAATTCAAACATTGATAACCCACAAAAGAAATCTCGATTTCCTTATCCAACAATTGATTTACATTCAAAAAACTGCTTTCAAAAATCAGGTAATACTGAATAGGATTTGAAAACTCTGTTTGCATTTTAGAAAGTACTCCTTCGTATGTCATTTTAGAATTGGGATTTTAGATTTATCATCGATATTTCGGGATAGCATTTAGCATTTCGATTATGAAATCTGATATTTTTTACTATTTTTGGAAACGATGTAAAATTAGTATTTGTAAACTGAAATCCAAATCAGTAAATCCTAAATCAAAAATCTTAATTCGAAAATCAACATGCCATTACCTATAATCAATTCTTTTGCCTCATGGATTTTAAAGAAAAGAATTCACCAGATTGAATTGTTTTTGAAATACCCAAACGAAGTACAGGAAGAACTACTTTTAAATCTGATTCAAACTGCCGAAAACACAGCTATTGGCAAGCAATACGATTTTAATTCTATTAAATCCTATCAGACTTTTACAGAAAGAATTCCAATTTCGACTTATGAAGATCTGGAACCTAATATTGATAAAACCCGAAAAGGAGAACAAAATATACTTTGGCCAACACCAATTAAATGGTTTGCCAAATCAAGCGGAACTACCAATGCCAAAAGTAAATTTATTCCCGTAAGCAACGAAGCTCTAGAAAATTGTCATTACAAAGCCAGTAAAGACTTATTATCACTTTATCTGAACAATAACGAAAACTCTCAGCTTTTTACAGGCAAGAGTTTACGCCTTGGCGGAAGCAAGCAACTGTATGAAAACAACAATACTTATTTTGGAGATCTTTCGGCTATATTAATTGAAAACATGCCTATTTGGGCCGAGTTCAGCAGCACTCCCAGCAACAAAGTTTCTTTAATGAGTGATTGGGAAACCAAGTTGGGTGCCATTATAAATGAAACCAAAATCGAGAATGTAACCAGTTTTGCCGGAGTTCCTTCGTGGATGTTGGTTTTATTAAATAAACTTTTGGAAGAAACCGGAAAACAAAATTTGCTTGAAATCTGGCCTAATCTTGAAGTGTATTTTCATGGCGGGGTAAGTTTTGACCCATACAGAGAACAATATCAAAAAATTATTCCTTCTTCAGCTTTTCAATATTACGAAATCTATAATGCTTCCGAAGGATTTTTTGCCATTCAGGATTTAAACAATTCTAATGATTTATTACTGATGCTCGATTACGGAATTTTTTACGAATTTATTCCGATGGATAAATTTGGCACTCCTGAACAAACGGCAATCCGACTTGATGAAGTGGAATTGAATAAAAATTACGCCATTGTTATTACCACTAATTCTGGTTTGTGGCGATATTTAATTGGCGACACCGTAAGATTCACTTCTTTAAATCCTTACAGAATCCGGGTAACCGGAAGAACCAAGCATCATATTAATGTTTTCGGCGAAGAATTAATGATTGAGAACACAGATCAGGCAATTGCCAAAACCTGTCAGCTCACACAAACAGAAATAGTCGATTATACGGTTGCTCCCGTTTTTATGAACGGTAAAGAAAAAGGAGCACACGAATGGATTATAGAATTCAAAAAAGTTCCAACTAATATTGATATTTTCCAGAAAACACTCGATGAAACATTACAGACTTTGAATTCTGATTACGAAGCCAAACGATACAATAATATGACTTTGAATCCATTAATAATCAATGTTGCCAAACCTAATTTATTTTATGATTGGCTGAAAAAACAAGACAAACTGGGCGGTCAACATAAAATTCCGAGATTATCTAATACAAGAGATTATTTGGAACAGCTTAAAAATATGTAAATAAAAAATGGAGAATCTTCTCCATTTTTTATGACCATTTGCGATGAGCCTTATTTTCATAATTACATCCCGCTTCTTATCGCTTCAACCGGATCTAATTTTGAAGCAGAAATAGCAGGCCAAATTCCGGAAATCAATCCGATTATGGCAGATAATCCGGTTCCTAAAAGCACATTTTTAATTCCTAAGACAAACTCAAAATCCAAAACATTGGTCAAAATCATCGAAATAGACCAGACCAAAAACAATCCTATTAAACCCCCAATTACTGAAAGTATTACAGCTTCAAACAAAAACTGCAAAAGAATAAACTTATTTTGTGCGCCTAATGATTTTTGAATCCCAATAAGATTGGTTCTTTCTTTTACCGAAACAAACATAATATTGGCAATTCCAAAACCGCCTACAAGCAACGAGAATCCGCTTATCACCCAGCCTACTAAATTCATTTGGTGAATAATATTATCCAATAAATTCGTAAATCCGGAAAATATATTTATAAAGAAATTATCGATTTCTCCTGCTTTCAGTCCTCTGTAATTTCGAAGTTTTTGGGTAATTTCTCCTTGCAAAGCATCTATATCGACACCGCTTTGAGGTTTAATAATAATTACATTGACAAGAGAAACATTATTGTCTCCAAAAAATCTTCTGATAAAATTCACAGGAATATAAACTGAAGTATCGGCTTCATTTCCAAAAATTCCCTGTCCACGCTTTTTCATCACTCCTATTACGGTAAAACGCTGTCCGTACAAACGAACATTTTTCCCAATTGGATCTATATTCTCAAAAAGAGATTTGGCTATTTCGTCTCCCAAAACAATCACGGTACTTCCCGAATTATCTTCGGCTTCGTTAAAAAAACGCCCTTTTTGAAATTCTAATCCCTGAATATCTATAATTTCATGAGAAACAGGAACTATCTGAACAGAACTAACCGATTGCGATTCATGTTTTATAGTTTCGGTTTTCACAAAAGCCTGATAGGCCATTTGATCTGTGTTTGAAAGATTTGATCTTAAATAAGTATATTCATCAAACTTCACATTTGGAAACTGATCTCGTTTCCACTGCGGAATATCTGAAGGTCCAAATGAATGACTCATTAAATAAATGGTGTTTTTATCCAAGCTGCTTAATTCCTTAGAAATTTTCCTATCCAGAGAATCGACAGCGGTAAGCACAGCGATAATGGAAAAAATCCCGATTGTAACTCCTAATAATGACAAAAAAGTACGCAATTTATTATTGCGCAACGCATTCATAGCAAAACTGTAACTCTCAGACAATAATCGGAAATAAATAATCATATAGACTTATTTTGGTTTTGTAAAATTCGGAAAATAGTGTCGTTTTTGAGCCACAAATAACAGCCTCACTAAAGAAAACACTTTCCTAAATACAGTTTTAATAAAATTTGAAATAAAATTCTGCCTGAACCTGCATCAATTTTATTGATTTTAAAATTAAAAAACTATTTTTGCTCTCTTAAATAAAACTTGACAATGAATACAACAAAAACTATTCAATCTGCTTTGATTTCAGTCTTTTCAAAAGACGGTTTAGAACCAATCATTAGACAACTACACAGCCAAAATGTTACAATATACTCTACAGGTGGAACAGAAGAATTCATAAAAAATTTAGGAATCCCTGTAGTTCCGGTTGAAGATATTACTTCTTTTCCTGAAATTCTTGGAGGAAGAGTAAAAACTTTGCACCCAAAAATTTTTGGAGGAATCTTAAACCGTCAGGACAACGCAAGCGATGTCCAACAAATGGAAGAATTCAATATTCCACAAATTGACTTAGTGATTGTTGATTTGTATCCATTCGAAAAAACAGTTGCTTCAGGAGCTAGCGAAGCTGATATTATCGAAAAAATCGACATCGGTGGAATTTCATTGATTCGTGCTGCTGCAAAAAACTTTAAAGATACTGTAATTGTAGCTTCGGTTGATCAATACGGACAATTTTTGGATGTAATCAAAAATCAAAACGGAGCAACAACTCTTGAAGACCGAAAACTTTTTGCTGCAAAAGCATTCCACGTTTCTTCAAATTATGATACTGCAATCTTCAACTATTTCAACACAGACGAAACTATCTACAAAGAAAGTATTGCAAACGGACAAGTTTTGAGATATGGAGAAAACCCTCATCAAAAAGGATTTTTCTTTGGAGATTTCGACAATATGTTCAAAAAACTAAACGGAAAAGAATTGTCTTACAACAATTTACTTGACGTAGATGCTGCTGTAAATTTAATTCTGGAATTCAAAAACGAAGAGCCAACCTTCGCCATTTTGAAACACAACAACGCTTGCGGATTGGCTACAAGAAACACTATTAAACAAGCTTATGTTGATGCTTTGGCCGGAGATCCTACTTCTGCTTTTGGAGGAGTTTTAATTTCAAATAGCAAAATTAATGTTGAAACTGCACACGAAATCAACAAATTGTTCTGTGAAGTTATTATTGCTCCGGCTTATGATGATGAAGCAGTAACAATTCTTTCTGAAAAGAAAAACAGAATCATTTTGGTTCAAAACGATATTGAATTACCAACAAGACAAATAAGAACTTGTTTGAACGGACTTTTGGTTCAGGACAAAAACAACGTTACAGACAAAGCGGAATCTCTGAAAACTGTAACTAATACAACTCCGACAGCTCAGGAAGTTGAAGATTTGATTTTTGCTTCTAAAATCTGCAAAAACACTAAATCGAATACAATTGTTTTCGCTAAAAACAAAACATTAATTGCTGCCGGAACAGGTCAGACGTCAAGAGTTGATGCTTTAAAACAAGCTGTTGAAAAAGCACAATCTTTTGGTTTTGATTTAAAAGGAGCTGTTATGGCAAGCGATGCTTTCTTTCCATTTCCTGACTGTGTTGAGCTTGCACACAATGCAGGAATTACAGCTGTGATTCAACCGGGAGGTTCTATAAAAGACGAATTGAGCATTAATTTCTGCAACGACAACAAAGTTGCTATGGTATTTACAGGAACTCGTCATTTTAAACATTAATTTGTTTAACTTTGTGCGTTTAATTTCCATTAACTATTTAAACCCCAAAAAGACTCATGGGATTTTTTGACTTCATGACCGAGGATATAGCAATTGACCTTGGAACCGCAAACACTCTGATAATTCACAACGGAAAAGTTGTTATAGATAGTCCTTCTATAGTTGCTCGCGACCGCATATCCGGCAAAATCATTGCCGTAGGTAAGGAAGCCAACCTGATGCAAGGAAAAACACACGAAAACATTAAAACCATCAGACCATTGAAAGATGGAGTAATCGCTGATTTTGATGCTTCGGAAAAAATGATAAGTATGTTTATCAAAAGTATTCCTGCGTTAAAAAAGAAGATGTTTACTCCTGCCCTGAGAATGGTAGTTTGTATTCCTTCCGGAATTACTGAGGTAGAGATGCGTGCAGTAAAAGAATCTTGCGAAAGAGTTAACGGTAAAGAAGTTTACCTTATACACGAACCAATGGCTGCGGCAATTGGTATTGGCGTTGACATTATGCAGCCAAAAGGAAACATGATTGTTGATATTGGAGGTGGAACAACCGAAATTGCAGTTATTGCTTTGGGAGGAATTGTTTGCGATAAATCGGTAAAAATTGCCGGTGACGTTTTTACTAACGACATTGTTTACTATATGCGCACACAACACAACTTATTTGTTGGAGAAAGTACTGCCGAGAAAATAAAAATTGAAATTGGTGCTGCAACCGAAGATTTAGACACTCCTCCGGATCCAATGTCAGTACAGGGACGTGACTTGTTGACCGGAAAACCTAAACAAGTTGATGTTTCTTACAGAGAAATTGCAAAAGCTTTGGATAAATCAATTCAGAGAATTGAAGATGCGGTTATGGAAACTTTGTCTCAAACTCCTCCTGAATTGGCAGCCGACATTTACAATACCGGAATTTATTTAGCCGGTGGTGGTTCTATGTTAAGAGGTCTTGACAAACGTATTTCACAAAAAACTGACTTGCCTGTTTATATAGCAGAAGATCCTTTGAGAGCCGTTGTTAGAGGTACCGGAATGGCACTAAAAGACCTTGGCAAATTCAAAAGTATCTTAATAAAATAAAATTCAATCAAAGTGTATTATTGTAATACACTTTGATTTTTCATTGAACACCGACAAGATATGCAGCAAATATTAAATTTCTTATTAAAAAACAGCCATCGATTGCTGTTTTTGCTGCTTTTATGTTTATCGTTAATCTTCACATTTCAATCGCATTCTTATCATAAAAGTCAGATAATAAGTTCTGCCAATTTCTTAACCGGCGGAGTTTATGAACAATTGAATTATGTAAACGAATACTTCAATCTGAAATCGGAAAACGAAAGATTGGCTTTTGAAAATGCCCGAATGAGAGCTATCTTATTCAACCAAAAAGACAGTACTAAAATTCCCGAATTTGATTCTATTCAAGGAGTAAGAAAGATAAATATCTTTGTTTCAAAAGTAATCCATAATTCATACAACGTATCTGAAAACTATCTGACGATCAATTCAGGCGAAAAAGACGGTATTAAAACCGATATGGGAGTTATTAATGATCTCGGAATCATCGGAATCGTAGAAAAAACATCTGCAAATTATGCTACAGTTCAAAGTATTTTGAATGTAAAATCTCAGATTAATGCCAAAGTAAAGAAATCAAATCACTTTGGAACCTTAATCTGGAACGGCAAAAACACCGGATTCGCACAATTGATTGACATTCCCAGACTTGCTTCGGTAAGAAAAGGAGATACGATAGTAACCGGAGGTCAATCGGATATTTTTCCTATCAACATCAATATTGGTACAGTTGATAAAATTTACATAGACAACGAGACCAACTATTACACATTGGATATTAGATTATTCAATGACATGACTAATCTGGGACACGTGTACATTATCAAAACAAAAGACAGAGAAGAAATTTTAAAATTAAAAGCAGAAACAACAAAAAATGAATAGTACAATATTATTAAATATAGTCCGTTTTGTATTGTTGCTTTCGGCTCAGATATTAATATTTAATAATATTAATTTTTTGGGATACTTAAATCCGTTTCCGTACATTCTTTTCATAATTCTTTATCCTGTAAACGGAAGTCGTACTAATTTACTTTTGGCAAGTTTCTTTCTGGGACTTACAATGGATATGTTTTGTAATTCGGGAGGAGTTCACGCAGCTGCTTCTCTAATTTTAGCACAATTAAGGCCTTCATTCTTCAAGTTTTCTTTTGGGGTAAGTTATGAATATCAAACTATTAAAATAAACGGAAGACTTACAACTCAACGATTTTCATTTATATTAATTTCTGTCATCACACATCATTTGGTGTTATTCATATTAGAAATTTTCAAGCTTCAATTAGCTTTAGAATTACTAACAAGAACATTGCTAACCACAGTTTTCACGCTAATAATCAGCATAATCATAATTTATCTATTTAAGTCTGGTAAGAAATGAGAAAAGTTCTGTTTCCTACTGTAATTATAATATCAACAATCTTAATTCTTATCAGATTGTTTTACTTGCAGATTATCGATGACACACTTAAGTTAAAGTCTGATAATAATGCGATCAAAATCATCTATGACTATCCCGAAAGAGGCTATATTTATGACCGAAACGGTAAGCTATTGGTTGCCAACCAACCTTCTTACGACATTATGGTTACTCCAAAAGATGTAAAGAATATAGACACTACCGAATTGTGTACTTTACTAAATATTACGCGCCATGACTTTGACCGGTTAATTACAAAAGCCAAAGTTTATAGTCCGAGACTTCCTTCTGTATTTTTGGCACAATTAAACAAAAAAGAATACGCTGCTTTTCAGGAAAAACAAAGAAAATTTCCCGGATTTGAAATTGTAAAACGTTCTCTTAGAGATTATCAGGTAAATGTGGGCGCCAATGTTTTTGGTTTTATAACACAAGTCAGTGAAAGAATCATTGCCGAAAATCCATATTACAACAGTGGTGATTTAATAGGAAAACAGGGAGTTGAACAAGAATACGAAAAAACATTAAGAGGAACAAAAGGGGTTAAATACCGTCAACGAGACAAATTCAATAAAGATATTGGTTCTTACAAAGACGGAAAATTTGACGTCATAGCTGTTGCCGGAGAAGACATTACTCTTACCATCGATATTGAACTTCAAAAATATGGAGAAGAGTTGATGAAAAATAAAAGAGGAGGTATTGTAGTTTTAGAACCTAAAACAGGCGAAATACTCTCTTTGGTTACAGCTCCTTCATACGATCCGGCATTGCTGGTAGGAAGACAACGTTCTAAAAATTACACGAAACTATACAATGATTCAATTTCAAAACCACTTTATGACAGAGGTTTGTTGGCAGAATACGCTCCCGGTTCACCATTCAAAATAATGACCGGATTAGCAGCTTTACAGGAAGGAGCAATAGACCAGAATTCTTCTGTATCGTGTAGTCACGGTTTCAGCTATGCCAGAGGTCGTTTTATGAGATGTCACTGTCGAGGCGGAGTATTACAGCTTCACCGGGCAATTTATGAATCCTGCAACTCTTATTTCGCTACAGCTTATATAAAAACCATAGGTAAATACAAAAGCCCTGCTGCCGCTGTTGATATCTGGAGTAATCACGTAAAGAGTTTTGGTTTAGGAGAATTTATGGGTTATGATTTACCTGTAGGAAAAAGAGGAAAAATCCCAACATCAAAAACTTACAAAAGAATTTACCCAAATGGTGGATGGAGAGGAACTACAATTATATCAAATGCAATCGGTCAGGGAGAAGTTGTAACAACTCCAATTCAATTGGCCAACATGATTGCCACAGTTTCCAATGAAGGATATTATTATACACCTCACATTATCAAAAAAATAAAAGGAGAGAAAATAGACCCTAAATTTAAAACCAAACACCAAACTACAGTTGAAAAAAAACATTTCAAACCTATTATCGATGGATTGTTTGATGTTTATAATTTAGGAACCGCTTACTACCTAAAAGTAAACGGAATAGATATTTGTGGAAAAACAGGAACCGCCGAAAATTTTGCACGAATTGACGGTAAAAGAGTACAACTCAAAGATCATTCTATTTTTGTGGCATTTGCGCCAAAAGACAATCCAAAAATTGCCATTGCAGTTTTGGTTGAAAATGGAGGTTATGGTGCAACCATTGCCGGACCAATTGCCAGTTTAATGATTGAAAAATACTTACGTAAAAAAATTACACGTACCGATTTAGAGAAAAGAATATTGGAGAAAAACCTGCTTCCCGAATATCAAAAATATACCAGAAATCGTATAGATACTGTAACTATAGCAAAACCGAAAGAAAAAGACAGTACAGAAGTAAACAACAACTGAGAAAAGTAAGGTTTCAAAATGAAAAACCAAAGTGTTAAAAAAAATATCGACTGGATTTTAATTCTCATCTACATTACTTTGGTCATAATGGGATGGCTAAACATATACTCTTCTTCTTTACCCGATGAAGAGACTGGTATTTTTGATCTAAGTCAGTTTTACGGAAAACAGTTAATATTCATAATTTTAACCATTCCTCTTATTTTTATTTTATTATCAGTTGATGCTAAAATTTACGAGAAATATTCCAGTGTTATATTCACAATATCGCTTCTTTCTCTTGCCGGTTTGTTTGTTTTCGGTAAAACTGTCAAAGGTCAGGCCAACTGGTATTCTTTTGGTTCTTTTGGAATTCAGCCTTCCGAATTTGCAAAAGCAGCCACTTCTTTGGCTTTGGCCAAATACCTCAGCGATGTACAAATAAACCTGAAAGATTTCAACAGACAACTACAGGTTTTAGCTATTTTAGCTCTTCCGGTTCTTCTAATTCTTCCTCACGATCCGGGAAGTGCTTTGATTTATTCTGTGTTTTTGTTCGTTTTTTACAGAGAAGGTTTTCCTGCCTGGTATTTATGGACCGCATTTATTACCATCGTATTATTTATTATGACATTGGTTTTTAAACCAGAATATGTTGTTTTGACAGCTTTAATTATAATTATTATTCAATACTATAAAACCAGGGCAGTAGAAAGAAACATCCTTTTAAGCAGCATTGTTTTTACCCTTATTACAGGTTTTGTATATTCTGTAGATTATGTTTTTGAAAACATTTTCAAACAACATCACCGCGATCGTTTTAATATTTTACTTGGAAAAGAAGTCGATATGAAAGGAATTGGTTATAATCTTAACCAATCTGAAATTGCAATTGGCTCCGGAGGCTGGATTGGAAAAGGATTTCTCGAAGGAACTCAGACAAAAGGAGGATTTGTACCAGAACAACACACCGATTACATTTTTACCACTGTAGGTGAAGAATGGGGTTTTGCAGGTTCTTTCGTTGTGATTTCGTTATTTGTTGGTTTAATTTTCAGAATTGTCTATCTGGCCGAAAGACAAAAAACCAAATTCAGCCGAATTTATGGCTATTGCGTAGCTTCTATTCTATTTATTCACTTCTTTGTGAATATTGCTATGGTTTTGGGTATTTTTCCAACTATCGGGGTTCCTCTGCCTTTCTTTTCCTACGGAGGTTCCGGTTTATGGGGATTCACAATTTTACTCTTTATTTTCATCAAAATGGATGCTAATAAAGTGAATGAATGGTAAACCTTAAAGTTTACCATTCCAATTTCTTATTCTAAATTATCCTTCCAAATCAGGAATACAAGCTACCTCAACACCCGCTTTTTCAAGAAACTGAATTCCTGAATCGTCACGATATCCGGTTTGATACACCACTCTCTTTATCCCTGACTGATGAATTAATTTACTGCATTCTTTACAAGGAGAAAGTGTAATATATAATGTAGCACCCTCACAAGATTGTGTAGAACGGGCTACTTTCAAAATCGCATTTGCTTCGGCATGCAAAACATCCCAACGGGTTATTCCGTTTTCATCTTCACAACAATTATCAAAACCAGAAGGCGTACCATTATATCCGTCAGAAATAATCATTCTGTCTTTTACAATTATAGCTCCTACTTTTCTACGTGTACAATAAGACAATAACCCCCATTCGCTTGCTATTCTAAGGTATGCTTTGTCGTATTTATTCAATTTCACATCATTCATTATCATCAAAAAAACTTTATTTAATATTTAAAAATCCTCCTTGAATTATCGAGGGTAAAATCATGCCTATAGCCAAAAAAGACATCGAAATAATCCAATCTCTTCTTGAGAATTTTAAAAAATTCTGAAAAAGCAAAGCTAAGACAAAACTCACTGAAATAACAACTATCTGAGCTGATTCAATTCCCACAGCAATTTTAAACATCGGAATTATTTTTTCAGAAGATTTACTTACCAAAGTTTCATAAAAACCCGAAAACAGAAATCCGCTTACAGCTCCAAAAAACAAAACCAAAAATTCAATAACGCCAAATGTATTATTCTTAGTCCCTTTTCCCGAACTCATGATAACGTATAAAGCCATAAACAGAATAATAACTGAACTCAGTAATTTTAAATAGGTTGTCTTTACGGTAATAATGTCAATAAAAGAAAGAAACAAGACAGACAGATAACTTGCCGTAAAAAGCGTAACTAATATCAAAATCTTCTTCCAATCCCTGAATATATAAGGTAATCCTACAACTAACAGAAAGACCAAATGAGTATAATTGCTTGTATTCAAAATATACCTGAAACCGATTTGAAAATAAATCCAAAAGTCCGACATAATAAATCTATTTTAGAATTAAAGAAATCCAAACTTACAATATAATTCAAAACAATTAACATGAATTAAATATTCTAATATCTTCAAAATTTCCCTTAAAAAACTAATTTAATACTTTCAGGAGGAGTGAATAAAAATTATATTTGTATATATAACCAAAAAACAAAAAGCTATGTCAATTGCAGAATTATTTGATAGTGAATTCAGAAACCGAATGAAAGGCCGTTTCGCAGCAGTAGTTCGTGTATTGTTTGCAGACGAAGGAAGATTCGAGCCTGAAGAAAAAGCATTCTTAGACAAATTGGCCATAAAATTAGGCATATCAGAAATCGAATACGAGGAAATATTAGAAAACCCTCTAAAATACCCTCTTGATCCCCCACATCTATACGAAGATAAACTTGAAAGTCTGTATAATATTACACGGGTAATTCATCACGACCATCACTTGGGAGACAAGCAAGAAACTTTATTGAGAAAATTTGTATTGGCTCTCGGTTTCCATCACAAAAAAGTGGACGATATTACTACTAAGGCTCTTGAATTAGCCGATAAAAAAGCGGATTTAGATACTTTTACCGACGAAATGATGCATCTGAAAGCATACCTTCATAAATAAAAAAAAGCTTCCTATTGGAAGCTTTTTTTGTTGAAAAACATTAAACAGGATGTTCTGAAAATTACCCCAAAAAAGCAAAAAATTTTAAACCAGTTAGAATTTCCTCTTGTGACTTCTTTGTTTTATTGCGCCTTTTGTGGTTAAAAAACAATTAGGTAGCTTCGCAGACAACCGGATTATTTTAGAGTAGCAACGGTAACAAATCCGTTATCTTTTCAAAAGATTTAAAATTCTCATGAACCACCTTATGACCTATTTTTTCGTGTTCCCAAGTCAAATAAAAAGGAATATGAATTGCATAAGCTCCCATTTCTAATACCGGCAACACATCCGATTTTAAAGAATTTCCAATCATCATAAATTCTTCAGGCGCAATATCTAATCGCTTAATCAGTTTCTTGTAATTTACGACTTCCTTATCGGCCATAACTTCAATGTGGTGAAAATAATTACCTAAACCCGAATTGTGCAATTTTCGCTGTTGATCCTTCAAATCTCCCTTTGTAGCCACAACAAGTTTATAATTTCCTTGTAATTGTTTTAAAGTCTCTTCCACCCCATCAATCAATTCAATTGGCTTATTTATTAACTCTCTGCCAAATTGAGTAATTTTTTCTATATAATCAACACTAATCGTCCCGTTTGAAACTTTAATAGCCGTTTCAATCATAGAAAGAATATATCCTTTTATTCCATAACCATACAAAGGCAAATTATTAACCTGAGTCGTAAAAAGCGCTTGCGACAATCCCTGACGAGACAAATAATCTCCCATAAGAGCACAAAATTTCTTCTCGACCTCTTCAAAATAAGGCTCGTTTACCCAAAGGGTGTCGTCAGCATCAAAGGCAATTACTTTAAGATTCATTATATTTCCTTATTTGAATAAGTTTTAATCCATTTATATATCAAATAAGCTGGTTTCTGCAAAAAAACTATATAGCAGGCACAGATAATCAATCCAGAACTTAATCTATTTAATTCTTCATTTTCTCCAACCTGCCAACCACTTGGGTCAAATTCAAAATTATTTACATAACAATAATAAGCATACAAAAACAAAAAATATGTTGCCATTAAAATTGCTGATATAACAGCTCGTCCCAACAAAAATTTTATTCCCTTCGCAATAGCAACGTATACTTTTTCTTTAGCAAGCAACTTCTCTCTATAATCATTTTTAGTTTCTGGTTTACCCAAACTTAAATTGACATTTAAAGTCTTATTCTCTTCATCTAAATCTTTTTTACTATTTGGAAGTTTAGGAGGCGTAATTTTTAAGACACTTTTTAAATCATCTACTTCGACAGCTTCAACCCAATTAGCAAAACCTTCCTTCCATACCAAAGTTGATTTAGTAATTTCCATTTCTTCAAGCTCATTTAGAGAAAACGGACCGTTTTGCTCCCCATTATCAGCAATAAAATACACTTTATTTTTCATCTCCTAATTTTAAAATAGATTAGCACTACCTCCTCTAAAGGATTATAATATCTAGACTAGATAAAAAACCCTATCAGGGTTTAAAACCCTGATAGGGTTGAATTAATTTCTAATTTATCGTCTCCCCATTAATAACAGGCTCAGCATCAGGGTTCACGAATACCAGTTTACCTTCCGAATTGGTCGTCATCAAGATCATTCCCTGACTTTCCACTCCGCGCAAAGCTCTCGGAGCCAAGTTAACCAAAACGGTTACTTTTTTACCAACGACTTCTTCAGGAGAGAAACTCTCCGCAATTCCCGAAACTATGGTGCGAACGTCGATTCCTGTATCCACTTTTAAAACCAAAAGCTTGTTGGCTTTTGGCATTTTCTCTGCTTCAAGAATAGTTCCCACACGCAAATCCATTTTTGCAAAATCCTCAAATGTGATTAAATCTTTCTGCGGTTCTGCTTTTTTATTCTCGGCTTTGTTGGCTGTTTTTGTAGCTTCCAATCGGTCTATTTGTTTTTGAATGGCTTCATCTTCTATTTTTGAGAAAAGCAATTCCGCCTCACCTATTTGGTGTCCTGCTGGTAACAAATTCCACTCATCGAATTCCAAATTCCAATTGTTTCCTTCGATATTTAACATTCTGCCCAACTTCTCTGCGGTAAAAGGCAGAAATGGCTCGCATAATGTTCTCAATACGGCAGCAATCTGTAATGCCACATACATCTGAGTTTGCACACGATCCGGATCGGTTTTCACCATTTTCCATGGCTCTTCGTCTGCCAGATATTTATTTCCTAAACGAGCTACGTTCATCATTTCGCCCAAAGCTTCTCTAAATCGGTATCTTTCCAATGAACTCGAAATCACAGCAGGATACGCTTTCAATTCTGTCAAAGTATTTTCATCTACTTCTGAAAGTCCATTCGGGAAAGGAACAACACCGTTGTAGTATTTATTAGTTAAAACCACTACGCGATTAATAAAATTTCCGAAGATAGCCACCAATTCGTTGTTGTTTCTAGCCTGAAAATCTTTCCATGTAAAATCGTTATCCTTAGTTTCCGGCGCATTCGACGTCAAAGCATAACGCAAAACATCCTGCTGACCCGGGAAATCTTCAAGATATTCGTGCAACCAAACCGCCCAGTTTTTAGACGTAGAAAGTTTGTTTCCTTCCAAATTCAAAAACTCATTCGCAGGAACGTTGTCCGGCAAAATATAGCTTCCTTCTGCTTTCAGCATTGCAGGGAAAATCACGCAGTGAAAAACGATATTGTCTTTTCCAATGAAATGCACCAACTTAGTATCCTTATCTTTCCAGTAAGGTTCCCAGTCTTTTCCTTCGCGCTGAGCCCATTCTTTGGTAGCCGAAATATATCCGATAGGAGCATCAAACCACACATATAGTTTTTTCCCTTCGGCACCTTCAACCGGCACATCAATTCCCCAATCAAGATCGCGGGTTACCGCACGAGGCTCAAGACCTCCGTCAATCCATGATTTCACCTGACCGTAAACATTCGGTTTCCAGTCGCTTTTATGACCTTCCAGAATCCATTCTCTCAGGAAAGCATCATAACGATCCAATGGCAAAAACCAGTGCTTGGTCGATTTCAAAATCGGAGTTTCTCCTGTGATAGTTGATTTCGGGTTAATCAAATCTGTAGCATTCAGCGTCGATCCGCATTTCTCGCATTGGTCACCATAAGCTTCTTCATTACCGCACTTCGGACAAGTACCAATCACAAAACGGTCAGCCAAAAACTGTTCGGCTTTTGCGTCATATAACTGCTCGGTCACTTCTTCGATAAAATCACCATTCTCATACAGCTTTCTGAAAAACGCAGAAGCTGTTTCGTGATGGATTTTTGCCGAAGTTCTTGAATAATTGTCAAACGAAATTCCGAAATCAATGAACGATTTACGGATGATTCCGTCATATTTGTCAATCACTTCCTGAGGAGTGATGCCCTCTTTTTTGGCTTTCATCGAAATGGCATCACCGTGTTCGTCGCTTCCGCAAACAAACGCAACATCTCTGCCCTGCAATCTCAGATAACGCGAATAAATATCCGAAGGCACATAAACCCCCGCCAAATGTCCAATATGAATTGGTCCGTTTGTATATGGCAATGCCGCCGTAATGGTATATCTTTTTGGATTCTGTATCATAACTTAATTTTAAAGACCGCAAAAATAAGCAATAGAATTTTTATTTAAAGCTATTTCCGATTATCCTTTTAAAAGAAAAACACAAAAGAATTCGTGTTCTTAATCCTTCTCTCATTTTCAATTTGACTTTATTTATATTTGCAATAATGAATTACAGAAGATCATAAATCATGGCAAAAGGACCTGAAAAAAACACCAAAAACAAGGCTTTACATAGCAAATTATTAAACCGGAAAAAGGCTAAACTTCAAGAAGAAAAAAGAGAAAAAGCCTTACGATTGAAAGCTTTAGTTGCAAAAATGAATCAAAAAAAGAAGAGTGACGAATCTGACACCAAATAAACCCAGATTCTATTTCATTTCTGATTTTATTTAACAGAAATTTGCCGAACATTTCTTAAAACAAACAAGTATGGAATTCGGAAGAATAATTATTTCAGAAACAGCAATGAACAGTGAAAATCTGCAAGATGTAATTCACTCTAATATTTCGGTAATCAACTTAATGCGCGAGGAAGGTGTGAGCGACGATTTGATTCATGAAGATGCTTTGACGAGTTATTATTTAGACTATTATTACTCACAATATGTTGCCGGGAATTTTGCCCAGTTTGTACACAGTTCAGGTTGGAATTCCGAATTGAATGAATTAATCGAAGAAGGATTGGCTTTAATCGGCGCCGAAAAACATTTGGATTTATTCCAAAAGCTAAGCAAAAAGGTAAAACTGATGAGCAGCGTAAAGCTGAATAAATTCCTGAAAGCAAAACTGGAAGGCGTAAATCCGACAAGAGATTTGCTGACAGACGATACTTTTTTTGAAATAGATGAAAACCTGATTACCCTGAATGCCAATTTCCTGAAAACACATCCTGATTTTGAGGTGCTTTCTATAGATGAAATGTTTGCTACTTTGGAAGAATTTGTGGGACATGAGATAAAAAGAGCTTAATCGATAACGATTTCATTATAAAAGCCTAATGCTTCAAAAAGTGTTAGGCTTTTTGTTTTTATTCCGGATTCCCTAATTTATCATCCAAAAATGTATATTTGTGATGAACGATTTCAAATCAAAATGAAGAACTACAAAAACACCTTCGTTTTACTACTCATATTTTTCACAATCATAACCGCACAAGCACAAAGACAAATCATTATGCCCGAATTTTTACAAAAAGGAGATACCGTTGGTATATTGGCCACTGCCAGAAAAATAGATCTAAAAAGTTTACAACCGGCAATCAAATTGATGAAAAGCTGGGGACTGAATGTGATTATCGGAAAAACAATTGGTCCGGAACAAAACCAACTTGCAGGACCTGATTCACTAAGAGCTCAGGATTTTCAGGAAATGCTCGACAATCCGGCCATCAAAGCCATTTGGGGTGCCAAAGGCGGCTATGGAACGGTGCGCATCATCGACAAAATTGATTTTACGCGCTTTAAACAAAAACCAAAATTCATAATAGGTTTCAGCGATATGACGGTTTTACACAGTCATATCAATAATATGGGCATCGCAACTTTGCATGCCGTGATGGGATCGACTGTAGAGCGAGCTACTCCCGAAGCTATCGAGAGTTTCCGCAGAGCTTTGTTTGGCGAAAAACAGGAATATTGTGTTGATGCACATCCTTACAACAAAAAAGGAATCGCAGAAGGCGAATTAGTTGGAGGAAATCTCTCGGTTTTATACAGCATCATGGGATCTTCGTCTGAGATTGATTACAAAGGAAAAATACTTTTCATTGAAGATCTGAATGAATATCTCTACCATATTGACCGTATGATGATCAATTTGAAACGCAACGGCTACTTTGACAACCTCAACGGAATGATTATTGGCGGAATGACCAGCATGAACGACAACGAAATTCCGTGGGGAAAAGACGCTTTGCAGATTATTCAGGATGTGACTTCCGATTGTAAGTTCCCCATAATTTACAATTTTCCGGCAGGACACATACGTGACAATCGTACTTTGATCTTTGGTAGAAAAGTATCGATCAAGGTAGATGAGAACGAAGCAACGCTTCAATACAAATGATTTCAAATTGTGAATTACGAATTATGAATTGTAGAAAACTACAAATTGTAATTCGTAATTTAAAATTCATAATTAAACAATGGCTTCGCACAACGAATTAGGCAAATTAGGAGAAGAATTGGCAGTCGATTTTTTGCAAAAAAACGGTTACGGAATTCTGGAAACCAACTGGACTTTTCAAAAGGCCGAGGTGGACATTATTGCCCAAAAAGCCGATATTTTGGCGGTTATAGAAGTAAAAACCCGCTCGAGCATTGATTTTGGTTTGCCACAGGATTTTGTGAAACCCAAAAAAATCAAGCTATTAACCAAAGCTATTAATGAATATGTGATTTCAAATGATTTAGATGTCAATGTGAGATTTGACATTATTGCCATTCACAAACAAAACAATGAATTCCGGATAGAACATCTGGAAGATGCTTTTTATCATTTTTAGACTTAAAAAAATCAATCTGTTTAAATAATTACTGTAAGCAAACGGATTTCTTTTTGTTACATTTACAACAAATTGTTTTTTTACATAACTTTGCATACAGTTCTTTAAATTAAAGAGATCACTTATGAAAACTATTTCTTCGATTGTTGAAAATTACATCAAAACCAAACCTTTTTTGTTGAGTGCCTTGTCGCAAGGCATAATAAACCTCACTTCGTTGTCAAGAAACATGATGGTCGATTTGGAACATGAATTTGGCAGAGATGTAAAACAAGGCGCAATTGTCATGGCTTTGAAGAGGCTCTCAGTCGATTTAGATTTCAGATTAAATCACAAAATAGGTAAGATCTTAAAGAATTTGGGCGAAATCACCGTTCGTTCTTCATTAACCGACTTCTCTTTTGCCGCTTCTGAAACTCTATTGAACAGACAAGCCGATTTGATTGCAGATATTAACAATCTTTCGGATGTTTTTTACACTTCTTCACGAGGGGTGAGCGAGACCAATATTGTAATCAGCATGAGCGAAAGTCATTTGGTTGAAAAACATTTTGCCGAAGAAAAACTCCTGAATCGTTTTGACAATCTGGCTTCAATTACGGTAAAACTTCCAAAAGAAAATGTTGCCGTTCCGGGGATTTATTACTTCATTTTCCAACGTTTGGCTTGGGAAGGCATCATCATCAACGAAGTCATTTCTACTTCCAACGAATTTACCATTTTAGTAAGTGATGATGTTGTGGATGTGGCTTTCAAAGTAATCAAAGACTTAAAAGGATTATAATTTTATGAGACGAATTTTCGTCAGTTCGATTTTCGCAGAAAATCGTATCGAGAACAAGAAAATCCATCTCATAAAATCAGTTCTCAATATTCCCAAATATTCGGGATTATTCCGTTTCACTCTATAAAAATACTCGAACTGACGATTCGGGTAATTTCGCTCAATGGGTTAATTTTACTAAATATAATTTTGAAAGCGAAGTTTACATCTTCGCCTTTTTCATTTAAAATGAATTAATTACATCCGTTTTTTTTGTTAATTTTAATAAAAGATTTTATTAAAATTAACGACTATGGAATACTCAGCAATTTTTCTTGCCTTAACCCCTGTTTTTCTTTTAATAATTTTACTGGGGTTCCTGAAAGTTTCCGGTGATAAAAGTGCTTTCTTTACTTTAATTACCACAATTGTTTTAGCTGTATTGGGTTTTAAATTTTCGATGGCTTCAATAGGACTTTCCATAGTTTATGGCACACTAAAAGCTATTTTCCCCATCATTTTAATCATCATAATGGCTATTTATAGCTATAATGTCTTGGTTTTTACCCAAAAAATGGAGGTCTTAAAATTTCAATTCTCCAATATTTCTACCGACAAGAGCATTCAGGTTTTATTACTAACCTGGGGTTTTGGCGGATTGCTCGAAGGAATGGCGGGTTTTGGAACAGCGGTTGCCATACCTGCGGCAATTCTGATTGGATTGGGATACAAACCTCTTTTTTCGGCATTGGTCAGTTTATTATCCAATAGCGTTCCTACCGCTTTTGGTGCCGTTGGAATTCCCGTAAAAGCCATTGCCATAGAAATAGGTCACGCCGATTTGCAAAGTTTGGGAAGCGAAGTGGTTTTCCAATTAATGCCCTTAATGATAATTATTCCATTCCTCATTGTTACCCTAACCGATTCAAGTTTAAAATCATTGCCAAAAAATATTGCACTAAGTTTGGTCGTTGGAGCAGTATCTATTGCCGTGCAATATTACTCGGTTATTTATATCGGGATAGAAACTCCTGCTGTTTTGGGAAGTATTGCTTCGATAATTGTAATTGTCTTATGGGGAAAAATAACTTCAAAAAGAAATAATGCTATTGGTGTAGAAAACAAAAGTGTTAAAGAAATTATAAACGCATGGGCTGTCTATGGATTAATTTTAATATTCATCATTGGCACCAGTCCATTATTCAACAATTTCAGAACGCTTCTGCAATCTATGGCTGCAACTCCAATTCACTTAACCATCGAAGGAGCCGAAAAAACCATTAAGATATTTTGGCTGACCGATGGCGGCGTTTTATTGTTTCTGGGTTCAGTCATTGGCGGATTACTTCAAGGAGCAAAATTAAAAGAGCTGTTTCAGGTTCTTGGAAAGACATTCCTGCAATTGAAAAAAACCTATATAACCGTAACCAGTCTCATTGTGCTTTCGACCATAATGGATTTATCCGGGATGATTGTTGTTTTAGGAACAGCCTTGGCAACAGCAACAGGTACTTTTTATCCACTGTTTGCACCGGCAATTGGTTGTTTGGGAGCTTTTTTAACAGGAAGCGACACTTCTTCCAATATATTATTTGGTAAACTTCAAGCTCATGTTGCCCAACAAATTGGAGGAGAACCTAGTTGGTTTGCTGCCGCAAATACGGTTGGAGCTACTGGCGGAAAAATCATTTCTCCACAAAGTATTGCCATTGCAACTTCGGCATGTAACCAACAGGGAAAAGAAGGAGAAATTATGAAAAAAGCACTACCTTATGCCTTATTTTATATAGTCATCGCCGGTTTAATGGTGTATTTCTTCGGAAAATAAATATTTAAAAATACAAATGCTATGTTAGCTCCTTCATATCAAAAATTAAAAGACATTTTATCGGTATCAATTGATCCCAAACGTATTTTGACCAATCCTTTGCAAACCCTTGCTTATGGAACCGACGCGAGTTTTTACAGGCTTATTCCAAAAATTGTAATTCTTGCTCACAATGAAGCCGAAGTAATCGAAATTATAAAACAAGCAAAATTATTGGATATTGCTTTGACTTTTCGTGCAGCAGGAACCAGTTTGTCGGGTCAAGCCATTACGGATTCGGTTTTGGTGGTTGCTACACATGGTTGGAAAAATCAGGAACTTTTTGACAACAATCAAAAAGTAAAACTCGAACCCGGTATTATTGGTGCAAGAGCCAATATTTTTCTGGCTCCTCACGGTTTGAAAATCGGACCCGATCCGGCATCTATCGGAGCGTGTATGATTGGCGGAATTGTAGCTAATAATGCCAGCGGAATGTGTTGCGGAACAGCACAAAACTCTTACCAAACTATAGCCGATATTCGGATTATATTGCATGACGGAACCGTTCTTGACACCGCCAACGAGGAAAGTGTTGAGACTTTCAAAAAAAGCCAACCAGCCTTGATTCAAGAAATTGAAAGTTTACGAGATACAATCAAAAGAGACGAAACACTTTACAATCAAATTCAAAATAAATTCAAAATAAAGAATACCACCGGTTACAGCATCAATGCTTTGGTCGATTATGATGATCCAATTGACATTATCAAACATTTGATGGTGGGCTCCGAAGGAACTTTGGCGTTTATTTCGAATGTGACTTTCAAAACAGTCATTGACGAAAAACACAAATCCTGTTCATTGATTTTTTTCAACACAATTCAGGATGCCTGCAACGCCACTATTTTATTGAAATCTGCTCCCGTATCGGCTGTAGAATTATTGGACAGAGAATCCATTCGTTCCGTAGAAAACGACAATGATTCTCTGGATTATTTCAAAACTTTGCCCGAATCGGCCTGTGCTTTATTGGTGGAATGCCGTGATAACGATTTGACAATTTTAAAAGAAAAACAAGCTGCCATTCGATTACAAATTCAGTCTATTCCAACATACACTGATTACGAATTTACAAGAGATCCAAAACAATATAATTTTAACTGGAAAGCCAGAAAAGGATTGTTGCCAACAGTTGGCGGACTGCGAAAAACCGGGACAACGGTAATTATTGAAGACGTTGCTTTTCCACTTCCGCAATTGGCTGATGCCTGTTTGGAATTGAAAGATTTGTTTAAAAAATATGAATATCATGATGCCGTTTTATTTGGCCATGCCTTGGAAGGAAATCTGCATTTTGTATTTTCACAAGACTTTTCAAACCAAGCCGAAGTAGATCGTTACGAAAAATTAATGTCCGAATTGGCTGTTTTGGTTGTCGATCGTTTTAATGGCTCTCTGAAAGCCGAACACGGAACGGGTCGTAACATGGCTCCATTTGTAGAAAAAGAGTGGGGATCCGTTGCCTACGAAATCATGAAACGCATCAAAACTATTTTTGACCCAAATAATAAAATCAATCCCGATGTACTGATTAATCCTGATCCGAAAGCACATCTCAAAAATCTAAAACCACTTCCAGAATGCAATGACATTGTTGACAAATGTATGGAATGTGGTTTCTGCGAACCGCATTGCGTATCCGAAGGTTTAACTTTGTCACCTCGACAACGAATTGTGATTGCACGAGAAATAAGTCGATTGGAGGAATCCAAAGATGATCCGCAACGATTGGCAGACATCCGAAAAGATGTTACCTATCAACTGGACGAAACCTGTGCCACCGACGGACTTTGTGCATTGGCGTGTCCTGTACATATTGATACTGGAAAATTTGTAAAAACCTGGCGTGCTAATGAATTAGATTCCGGCGATAAAAAAATAGCAGCCTACATTGGCTCACACATGGCAGGAACTACATCTTTTATGAGAACCGGATTGAAAATTATTTCCTTTTTTCGCTCCATTCTCGGCACTCCCATTATGACGGCATTGTCTAATTTATTCCATTTTATCACTTTCAGAAAAGTCCCGAAATGGATTCCCGAAATGCCAAAAGGAGCCAATAAAATTAACACGAATCAAAAGCATTAAAATGAATACAATTGCCGATTTAAAAGTCGTTTACTTCCCTTCTTGCATCAACAGAAGCATGGGTAAAAATAGTTTTCAAAATTCAGACGATCTTCAATTGACTGAACTGATACACCTCCTATTGGTTCGTGCCGGATTCACTATAATTTATCCCGAATCTATGGACACTCATTGTTGTGGTATGCCTTTTTCAAGCAAAGGTTTTGCCGAAACCAATCATACTCAATCCGAAGCATTGGAAAAAGAGTTACTGAAAGCTTCGGAAAACGGAAAATATCCCGTTTTGTATGATATGAGTCCGTGTTTTTACCATTCGAAAGAAGAATTTTCCAAAACCTTAAAAATTGTAGATCCCATCGAATTTATGTTGGATTATGTAATGCCTCATTTAGTTGTAAAAAACAAAAAAGAAACAATAGCAGTTTTCCCGGTTTGTTCCGTTAAAAAAATTGGAAAAACAGAACAATTGGTAGCCTTATCTAAAATGTGTGCCGATAATGTTACTCTTATCGACAGCAATTGTTGCGGTTTTGCAGGAGACAGAGGTTTCCTTGTTCCGGAATTGAATGAACATGGATTACGCGAATTAAAACTGCAAATTCCCGCCAACTGCAAAGAAGGCTATTCCACCAGCCGAACCTGTGAAATTGGTTTCGAAAAAATGAGCGGCATCGATTTTAAATCTATTTTTTATTTGATTGAGGAGGTGACGAGATCGTAGCGAAGTTGCTAAGAACTTAAAATTTTTAGCAACTTCGTCCCTCAAAACTATTTTCCTCCCAACATCTCCATCAATTCCAACGCACGTCGTGTTGACTTCACATTATCAAAAGTCAACAAAAGACGTAACCCAGCTGGAGTTTGTTTTTCTTTCATCTGACAAATACCAGTGTTTTTCTGCACAAAGTGTAGTACCTGATTGAAACGCTTTGAATTGTAATATTCTGATTGTTGGTCTGACACAAAATAACCAATCATCTTACCTTTTTTCATTACCAATTTCTCAATTCCCACTTTAGTAGCAATCCATTTAATACGAATACTGTTCATCAAGGCAATCGCTCTCGGAGGCATTGGTCCAAAACGGTCAATCAGTTTATTCTGAAAAACAACCAGTTCTTCTTCATTTTTCACCGTGCCCAATTCGTTGTATAAACTCAAACGCTCTGAAACATTGTTAATGTATTCGTCTGAAAACAATAATTCAAAATCTGTATCAATCTGAAGATCTTTTACATATTCCTTAGTTTCTATATTCTGCTCTTCGTGGTACAAGTCCTTGAATTCATTCTCCTTCAATTCCTCAATGGCTTCGTTCATGATTTTCTGGTAAGTGTCAAAACCGATCTCGTTGATGAAACCGCTTTGTTCTCCTCCAAGCAAATCGCCGGCACCGCGAATCTCCAAATCCTTCATCGCGATGTTAAATCCGCTTCCGAGTTCGCTGAACTGCTCCAAAGCCGAAATCCGCTTGCGGGCTTCTTCCGTCATTGCAGAATAAGGCGGGCAGATGAAATAACAGAATGCCTTTTTGTTGCTCCGTCCCACGCGGCCGCGCATCTGATGCAAATCGGAAAGGCCAAAGTTATTGGCGTTGTTGATGAAGATCGTGTTGGCATTCGGCACGTCCAATCCGCTTTCGATGATGGTCGTGGCAACCAAGACATCGAATTCTCCGTTCATGAAAGCCAGCATCAGCTCTTCGAGTTTCTTGCCGTCCATTTGTCCGTGGCCAACGCCAACTCTGGCTCCGGGAACCAAACGCTGGATCATTCCCGCCACTTCCTTGATGTTCTCGATACGGTTGTTGATGAAATACACCTGACCGTTTCTTTGGATTTCATACGAAATCGCATCGCGAATAGTTTCTTCATTAAACCCGACAACGTTAGTCTCAATAGGATAACGGTTGGGCGGAGGCGTCGTGATTACCGACAAATCCCGTGCTGCCATAAGCGAAAACTGCAACGTTCTCGGGATAGGCGTCGCCGTCAATGTCAGCGTGTCTACGTTTGCCGCAATGGTTTTCAGCTTGTCTTTTACATTGACTCCAAACTTCTGTTCCTCATCCACTATCAAAAGTCCAAGGTCTTTGAAAACCACATTTTTGTTGACCAATTGATGCGTTCCTATAACGATATCGAGTTTGCCTTCGGCCAAATCTTTTATCGTTTCTGCTTTTTGTTTGGCAGATCTGAAACGGTTCAAATAACCGATTGTGACCGGCATATCTTTCAAACGTTCGGAGAATGTTCGGAAATGCTGGTAGGCCAAGATGGTCGTTGGCACCAAAACCGCAACCTGTTTTCCGTTGTCGACCGCTTTGAAAGCCGCGCGAATCGCAACCTCTGTTTTCCCGAAACCTACGTCTCCGCAGACCAAGCGATCCATCGGGCGGTCGCTTTCCATGTCGGCTTTCACATCCTGAGTCGATTTGGTCTGATCCGGAGTGTCTTCATAAATAAAGGAGCTTTCCAGTTCCAGCTGTAGGTAACTATCAGACTTGCATTGGAAACCTTTGTCTAACCTTCGTTTTGCATAAAGTTGAATCAAGTTGAAGGCGATATGTTTAACTCTGGCTTTGGTTTTTTGTTTTAAAACTTTCCATGCATTCGAACCCAGCTTGTAGATCTTAGGTTGCGCGCCGTCTTTTCCGTTGAACTTGGAAATCTTGTGAAGCGAGTGAATGCTCACATAAACAATGTCGTTGTCGGCATAAACCAGCTTGATAGCTTCCTGCGTCTTGCCTTCGACCTGAATCTTCTGCAAGCCTCCAAACTTCCCGATTCCGTGGTCGATGTGCGTCACGTAATCGCCCACAGAAAGCGTCGTAAGTTCCTTTAAAGTGATGGTTTGCTTCTTAGAATAACTGTTCTTGATGCTGAACTTATGGTACCGCTCAAAAATCTGATGGTCGGTATAGCACGCAATCTGATTTTCCTCGTCAATAAATCCCTGATACAACGGCAGCGTAATGGTATCGTACTGCTTGCGGATGCTCTCGTGGTTGGCTTCATCCAAGGATTCGAAGATGTCGTGAAAACGTTTCGCCTGCTGGTCATTGGAACACAACAGATAATTCTTGATCCCGTTGAAATGATTCTCGCTCAAATTGTTCATCAACAAATCGAACTGCTTGTTAAACGAAGGCTGAGGCTGTATATGGAATTCGAACGTCTTTTCTGTTCTGAAAACGGGCTTCGAACCGGTTTCTACCACCGTAAAATCGAGTGCTTTCTTTATAAAGGAAGCCTGATTTAGGAACAGCTGTTCGGGTTCGGAATATTTTATGTCTTTTGACAATTTGTCGAAAGCAACGACGGCCTTCTCGAAAAGCTTGTCCAGTTTGCTGAACAGATTCTCGGTATTATTGATAAAAATGACCGATTTCGAATTGATGTAATCCAGAAAGCTTTCCCTTTCCTCCTTGAAGAATTTGTTCTCGACGTTCGGAATGATGGTGATTTTCTTTTGCTGTTGGATGGAAAGCTGGGTTTCGACATCAAAGGTTCGGATGCTGTCGACCTCGTTTCCAAAGAATTCGATTCGGTACGGATTGTCATTGGAAAAAGAAAAAACATCCAGGATTCCCCCTCGAACGGAGAATTCCCCGGGTTCGGTAATGAAATCGACCCTCTTGAATTCGTATTCGAACAAGACCTCGTTGATGAAATCGATGGAAACCTTGTCTCCAACGGCAACCTTCAAAGTGTTTTTGTCCAATTCCTTTTTGGTGACCACTTTTTCGAAGAGCGCTTCCGGATAAGTGACTATAAGAGCCGGTTTTTTGCGGGAGTTGATGCGGTTCAGAACTTCAGCGCGAAGCAACACACTGGCATTGTCAGTTTCTTCAATTTGGTACGGATTGCGGTATGAGCCCGGATAAAACAGCACGTCTTCTGTATTTATCATCTGCTCCAAATCGTTGAGGTAATATGCAGCCTCTTCCTTGTCACTTAAAATAAGCAGAAAAGGATGGTCTGATTTGTCGAAAAGAGATTTAATAACAAACGACAATGACGAGCCGATAAGCCCCTTGAGGTGCAACCTTTTCTCCGGTGCCGAAATTATTTCGGCAATCTGATTAATCTTGGCAGATTTATCATATCTATTGAATAATACCGCTTTGCTCAAATCTTGGTGAAAATTTAGGGGTTCTTGTAGTTGGAATAGCTCTGGAAGTGTCGCGCATTTTTAAAAGATCCGATTCGCCTTGCTCAGTAGGAATTTGTTCGCGTCTCACGGTTTCCTGAAACTCTGATTGTAAAGATGTCAAAGCCGAATTAATTTCCGAAATAGTATTCAACACTTTTTTCTCTGGAATATTGGAAAGATGCATATACATATCCAAAAACCGAATTTGGGTAACAAGAACCGAAATCCGGCCTTTGACCGAAGGTTTATTAAATTTTGCAGGAATCGAATTATTAAGTTCTGCTACCTTTTTTGCCAAATTTGTTGTTTTTTGCTTAAACGCAGAAATGGTTTTTTGTGGTTTAAACTGTAATTCTCTCTCAAAAATGCGATATTCTTCCCAACCTTTCATAGCAGAAGCAGAACTCAAAGAAAAAGTTTTAAAATTCCAATGGCTACTCACAGACTGAAAAACCTGTTCTTCTCTATTCTGTTTTTTTATATTTCCGGTTACCTGTTCTTCTTTTTCGTTTTTGCAGGAAACAAAAATCACAAGCAACAGCATTGTATATAATTTGATTTTCATCTGAAAAAATTTGGTAGCAAAGTTACTCTTTTTTGTTTTCTCAGGATACTTTTAAGTTAAATGAACAATCCTCAAAACAAACCTCTTCTCTTTCAAATTTTACCTGAATGGATTTTCAGATAATTAACTCTGAAAAAGATTATCTTTGCAACGCTATAAAAAATATATTATTTATGAGTACTAAAATATTAATTCTGGGAGCTTGTGGCCAAATAGGAACCGAACTTACCCAAAAATTGAGAGCTGAATACGGAACTGAAAATGTAGTAGCTTCTGACATCAGAAAAATGGATACTTCGGTAGTTCGTGACGGAATCTTTGAAGTGGTAAACGCTATGGATTACAACCAAATCGAAGATGTAATTGAAAAATATCAAATCGATGAAGTTTATTTGATGGCAGCTTTATTATCGGCTACTGCTGAGAAAAACCCTGCTTTTGCCTGGGATTTGAATATGAATTCACTTTTCCACGTATTGAATTTGGCCAAAGCCGGAAAAATCAAAAAAATATTCTGGCCTTCAAGTATTGCCGTTTTCGGACCTACAACACCTAGAATCAATACTCCTCAATATACCGTAATGGAACCTTCTACCGTTTACGGAATTTCGAAACAAACAGGTGAAAGATGGTGCGAATATTACCATAACAAATTTGGAGTTGACGTGAGAAGTATCCGTTATCCTGGTTTGATTTCCTGGACAACTCCTCCGGGTGGCGGAACTACCGACTACGCAGTAGATATCTACTACAAAGCATTGGAAGACAAAAAATTCACTTGTTTTCTTTCGGAAAACACAGGATTACCAATGATGTACATGGACGATGCTTTGAAAGCGACTATCGGAATTATGCAAGCACCTGCTGAGAAAATCAAAATCAGATCTTCTTACAATCTTTCTGCTGTTAGCTTTACACCAAAAGAAATTGCAGAATCAATCAAAAAACACATTCCTGAATTTACAATCGACTATGCTCCTGATTTCCGTCAGGCAATTGCCGACAGCTGGCCGGCAAGTATAGACGACAGTCACGCAAGAGCCGACTGGGGTTGGGAACATGATTTTGATATGGAGAAAATGACCGCAGTAATGTTGGAAAACTTATCTAAAAAATAATCAGCGATTTCCTATAAATAAAAAAAGTGCAAAATGTACATTTTGCACTTTTTTTATTCTCTTTCTCTTATCCAAATAAGAACATTTAGATTAAACTTCTCTAAAATGCAGAAACTACTTTCTTTTTCTGTTTTGAAACCTGAGAACTTTTTGTAATGGTTCCTGCCTGCAAATCCGACAAAATATTCAATGCTTCTTCAACATACGCATCTTTTGCCAAACTTTCGAACCAACGTTTTCTTTTTTCTTTAAAAACAGAATCCTTTTCGATTTTTGCTACTTCATAATCAATCGGATTAAAAACCAAATTATTTTTATAATCCGAAATTGCTTTGTATTTCTTAGACTCAGCTTCTACAGACTGCTCTTCTTTTCTGTATTTTTCAAGATTCAAGCTATAAACGTAATTATCTTTACGTTTTCCTAACCATTCAGCATTTTTCTCAATCAACTTAAATTGAGCACTCTGATAAATTCTGTCTTTACTGTTTGCTATCGCAATATCAAAGTTTTTTGATTTAGAAACCTGATGATAATTTGCCGGTGAAATTTTATCCCAAGGCATAGCATTATCAGCATCTCGCTCGCCTACCGGCACAAACGAATAACGATCCGGCATAACAACATCACTTCCTACTCCTTTTAACTGGGTAGAACCTCCGTTGATTCTATAAAATTTCTGAGTTGTCGTTTTGAAAGCTCCCAGATCTCCGGTAGAATTATTACGGACAAACTGATTCAAATCAATTACATTCTGAACGGTTCCTTTTCCGTAAGATTGTTTACTGCCAATGATTATTCCACGACCGTAATCCTGAATAGCGGCTGCCAAAATTTCTGAAGCCGAAGCAGAGAAATTATTAATCATAATTACCAAAGGTCCATCCCATTGAATTCTGCTGTCGGTATCAGACAAAACTTCTTGCGCTTTTCCGGCTGATTTAACCTGAACGATTGGACCTTTATCAATAAATAATCCGGCAATATCAACTACTGTACGCAAAGAACCACCTCCATTGTCACGTAAATCAAGAGCAATCCCTTTTACTCCTTGTTTTTTCAAACGTTCAACTTCCAGAGTGATATCTTTTGCTGCATCTCGGCTGTCTTTATTCTCAAAATCGATGTAGAATTTAGGCAAATAGATTACCCCATATAAATTACCTTTTTTCTCCACTACACTCGACTTAGCATAGGTTTCTTCGATTTCTACCTCGTCACGAATAATTTTAATAACCTTAATGGTTCCGTCTGTAGCTTTTTTTACGGTAAGACGAACTTCGGTTCCTTTTGCTCCCTTGATTTTCTTAACTACTTCATCCATTTTCATTCCGGCAATATCAATAGGAGTTTCTTTTCCCTGTCCTACTTTCATAATCAAATCTCCGGGCTCTAATTCTTTTTCTCTCCAAGCCGGACCGCCGGAAATCAATTCGGTAATTTCGATATAGTCGTTTTTCTTTTGAAGACGGGCGCCAATCCCGAAGAATTTCCCGCTCATACTAACATCAAATTTTTCTTTATCATCCGGTGCGAAATAATTTGTGTGAGGATCAAAACGTTCTGCAATAACATTCAAGAAAACAGAAAACCAGTCATCTCTGTCTAAATCTTTCACAAAACTGAAATAATCATCCATTGTTTTCAAAATACTTTCTCTGGATTCTTTTTCAAGTTCCTCAAAAGTTTTATGAACGTGTTTTTCTTCTTCTTTTGTGTCTTTTTTAGTAATGTCTTTTTCTTCTTTTTTCGGCTCTTTGATTCCCTTTTCATAATCTTCCTGAACTTTCATTTTTCCGGTAAGAGAAGTAAGAGTATTCAGTTTTATCTGTTTACGCCATCTGTCAATCAACTCTTTCTTGTCTTTAGCAAAAGGAATTTTCTCGAAATCAGTATTGATTTCCTCATTTACCGAATAATCAAATGGTTTATCAAGAATGTCTTTGTAATAAGTTTTGCTTTCATCCATTCTTTGCATCAAACGATTGTGTGTCAAATCAAAAAATGTCAAATTGGCACTTTTTATATCATCATCAATTTTTAGTTCGAATTTCGAAAATTCGTCAATATCCGATTGAATAAAAAATCGTTTAGAAGGATCTAAAGCTCCCAGGAAATCTTTATAAACCCCTTTTGAGAATTCATCATCAATATTTTTAGGATCATAATGCCCTTTTTCAACCACAAAAGCGATTAATTCCAAAAGCAATTTTTCTCTTTCAGGATTACTTGCTTTTTTTTGGTAAATATTAAAAGCGAATAGAGATGCCGATAGAAACACTACGGCCAATAGAATTTTATAATTTTTTCTCATAAAATTTAAAATAGTATTCATGAATATCATTTTCCGGATTAGCCAAAAAATTATGCCGAAGATAAGCCTATCAAATATAATTTCTTGTTAAAAGCACTAAAATAGTTACTTCCAAACAAAAATAACTATTTTAGAGCCGAAAATATTCAGGAAAGATTCTGACTTTTTGCTTTGCTAAAAAACTGAATTCCAATCCAATAAATTGATCTAAAACAGTAATGAAGAAAAGACCTTTAATTTTAGTTACCAATGATGATGGTGTTTCGGCTCCCGGAATTAGAAATCTTGTTGCATTTATGCAGGAACTCGGAGATGTTATTGTTGTTGCGCCAGACAAACCACAAAGCGGAATGGGACATGCCATAACCATAAACAACACCTTGTTTATAAACAAAGTTTCAAAAGAAAACGCTGCTGTTACCGAATACAGTTGCTCAGGAACTCCGGTTGATTGTGTGAAATTGGCGGTAAAGGAAATTTTGCACAAAAAACCCGACTTATGTGTTTCGGGAATCAATCACGGATCAAATTCTTCTATAAATGTTATTTACTCCGGAACCATGAGTGCCGCTGTTGAAGCCGGAATTGAAGGAATTCCTGCTATTGGTTTTTCACTTTTGGACCACGATTGGGATGCCGATTTTGAAGCTACAACTAAATTTGTCAAAAAAATTGCTTCCGAAGTATTAGAAAACGGCTTGCCAAAAGGAGTAGTTTTAAATGTCAATCTTCCTAAATTAAAAGAAAATGAGATAAAAGGAATTAAAATTTGTCGTCAGGCAAATGCTTTTTGGGAAGAAAGATTTGACAAAAGACAAACGCCACTCGGAAAAGATTATTACTGGCTTACCGGCGAATTTGTAAATCTTGACAAGGGAGAAGATACTGATGAATGGGCTTTGAAAAATGGATATGTTTCAGTTGTCCCAATTCAGTTTGACTTAACTTCACATCACAGCATACAAGAACTAAATACCTGGAAATTGAATGAATAAAATAGATTTACTTTACGGAGTTTTAATCGGATTTTTAGGAGCTATTTTGGGAGTTTATTTATTTCTGGAACTATTTACTTCTTACGATTTCACTTACGGAATTGAAACTTTGAAATCCCAAGGATATTTAGGCAACCTAATTGCTATGGGAGGTGTTTTCAATATTGGAATTTTCTTCCTGCTTCTTAGATTCAACAAAGATTTAATGGCCAGAGGAATTGTCTTAGCAACAATTATTTTAACAGTTATTACTCTTTTTCTACAATATCAATGAAATATTATATCATAGCCGGAGAAGCTTCGGGCGATTTACACGGTTCTAATTTAATGAAAGCCTTGCATAAGGAAGATTCCTCGGCAGAAATTCGTTTTTGGGGAGGTGATTTAATGCAAAAAGCAGGCGGAACCCTTGTAAAACACTATCGTGATTTGGCATTTATGGGATTTGCCGAAGTGGTAATGAATTTAAAGACCATTTTCAACAACATTAAATTCTGCAAAAAAGACATCAGCGAATTTCAGCCGGATGCAATAATCTTTATTGATTATCCCGGTTTTAATATGCGAATTGCAAAATGGGCAAAAGAAAAAGGAATTCCGACTCATTATTATATTTCTCCTCAAATTTGGGCCTGGAAAGAAAACCGCATTAAAAGCATCAAACGTGATTTTGATCATCTTTATGTGATTTTGCCTTTCGAAAAAGACTTTTACGAGAAGAAACATCATTTTCCGGTAACTTTTGTGGGACATCCGCTCATTGATGCGATTCAAAATCGAGAGAAAACAAACGAAGAATCTTTCAGAAAAGAAAATAATCTTGACAATAAACCTATAATTGCTGTTTTACCCGGAAGCCGCAAACAGGAAATTACCAAAATGCTGAGCGAAATGCTGAGTATTGTTGATGATTATCCGGAACATCAGTTTGTAATTGCGGGAGCTCCCAGTCAGGATTTCAGTCTTTATGAGCCTTTTTTGAAAAACAAAAATGTACATTTTATTGCCAATCAAACTTACAATCTTCTGAGTATTGCAACTGCAGCCATTGTTACTTCGGGCACAGCTACTCTGGAAACGGCTCTTTTCAAAGTTCCTGAAGTAGTTTGTTACAAAGGAAACTGGATTTCATACCAAATTGCCAAACGAATTATTACTTTGAAATATATTTCTTTGGTGAATTTAATTATGGACAAAGAAGTCGTAACAGAATTAATTCAAGACGATTGCAACAGCACAAACATTAAAAAAGAACTGGACAAACTTTTAGATACAAATCATCGAAATCGTCTTTTGGCCAGCTATGATGAACTCGAAAAAACACTTGGAGGCATTGGTGCAAGCAGTAAAACTGCCCAATTAATTGTTAATAACACTATTAAGTCAAAAAACACAAATTAAAAACACTAAAATACTGTTTTACAATCAATTATAAATATTTAGAAAACAAAAAGAAATCCTAAAAAACAATTTGCTAACAAAATTTTAAGACTTAAAAATAGGCTACAAAGTTATATTTATTTAGATTTGCGAAAATTCATTCTGAAAAATCAGAAAGAAAGAATTAAACCGAATAAACAGAAAGGTCATTTTCATTTCAAAATAGTAATACCTTTTTTAAAAATATAAATATGCTTTCAAAAAAAATAGTATTCTGCTTATTGTCATTATTTTTAGCGAATAATTTCATTGGGCATTCGCAAATTATTACTTCAAAGAAAGAAGCTGTAAAACAAGGAATTTATCAAAAGCCCGCAGAAATTAAAAAACCGGAAACAGAAACTGCCAAAACAGTTAAAATCACCGAAACAGCGGCAAAACCAAAAGAACCTATTGCCATAAAAATTACCAAACCGGCAGTTACAAAACCAAAGAAAACAATTGTTATCAACGAAAATGAAGACGATGACATCGTACTTTCTTCTACCGAAAACTATTTGGCAATGCAAATGATTAACAACGCAATGTCATTTGTTGGAGTAAAATACAGAGGTGGAGGCACCACAATTGCAGGAATGGATTGTTCGGGAATGGTTACTGCAATCTTCAATATTTTTGACATCAAACTCCCAAGAAGTTCTATTGATATGTCGAAAGTAGGTGAAAGAATTAATATAAAAGATGCTCAAAAAGGCGATTTAATTTTCTTTAAAACCAGAGGACGCAACGTCATAAACCACGTTGGAATGGTTGTAGAAGTATTGAACGATGAAGTAAAATTTATCCATGCATCTTCAGGAAACGGAGTTATCGTTTCTTCTACCAAAGAGGCTTACTACAAAAAGGCATTTGCTCAAATCAACAAAGTGCTTAAATAAAAAATTATTTTATTTTTTAAGGAATTGGAGTATTTTTAATAAATGAAAATACTCCAATTTCCATTATCAAGAATCACGTTATGTTTTGTTTTAGGGATTGTTTTTGCCAATTATTTCAATCCAAATCCTAAAACAATCATCATTTTATTACTGATTTTTACAATCTTAATCGGAATTTCTTATTTCCTCTCAAAGAGAGATTTTATTCAAAAACTTCACTTCGGAATATTCACTTATCTTCTTTCGTTTTCAATCGGAATAAGCACAATTATAATTCACAATCCGGTTTATTCCAAAAGCAATTACATTCATTTTTTCGAATCCGAAACACAAAAACATATTCTCGAAATTACCGTAAGAGAAAAACTGAAACCAACCGTATTTTACCGGAAATATATTGGAATTATAACCAAAACTGACGGAAAAATCAGCGATGGAAAAATCCTCCTGAATCTAAAAAAATCCGATTTTGAAGAACCTCTTATAATTGGAAACAAACTGATATTTCACGGAAATATTCTCAAAAACAGTATTCCCAAAAACCCCGATCAGTTTGATTACGGAAAATACCTTACCGAAAAAGGCATTTTGGCTCAGGTGAATCTTAACAACAAAAACACGGTAATAACTTCCGAAATCGAGAAAAACATTTGGTATTATTCGGCGGCCATTCGGGAGAAAATTATTGGCAATCTTGAAAAGAACAATTTCAGAAAAGAAGAACTAAACATCGTTAATGCTTTACTTTTAGGTCAACAACAGGAAATTGAAAAAGAAATCCTGCACGATTATCAATTTGCCGGCGCCATACACATTCTTTCTGTTTCAGGGCTTCATATCGGCTTTATAGTTGTATTTCTTAATTTCATTTTACAAAGAGTTCCCAAAAACAAAACCGGAAACACCATTCGGTTCTTAACTATCTTCTTTTTTCTTTGGATTTTTGCCATCATTGCCGGACTTTCTCCATCGGTAGTCCGTTCAGTAACCATGTTTAGCTTTTTGGCTTTGGGAATGTTTCTGAAAAGAGAAACCAATATATTTCACACTTTACTGATTTCGCTATTATTTATTCTGCTTATTACTCCTTCTTTTCTATTTGATGTTGGATTTCAATTGAGTTATACAGCACTTTTTTTCATTCTTTGGATTCAACCGTGGCTGTCTAAATTATGGAACCCAAAAAATAGAATTATTAAATACTTTTGGGATATTATCACGGTTTCATTCGCCGCACAAATTGGAACATTTCCGCTGAGCATTTACTATTTTCATCAATTTCCGGGATTATTTTTCGTGACAAATCTGGTAATATTGCCGGCTTTGGGAATCATAATGGCTTTGGGAGCCGGAGTCATGATTCTGGCAATTTTTAATTTTGTTCCTGCAATTCTGACACAAACATTGCAATGGAGTATTTATGTTTTGAATCGGATTATCAATTACATTGCCTCATTTGAAGAGTTTGTCTTTCAGGAAATCCCTTCCAACAAAAGCATTTTAATCATTACCTATTTATTGATTTTCAGTCTTTTTATTTGGCTTCAAAAACCCAATTTCAAAAAACTGATTCTGACTTTATCTTTGATAATTGCTTTGCAAACCGCTTATTTTCTGACAATAAATACCGAAAAAAATCAAAGCGAATGGATTGTTTTTCATTCTGTAAAAAACACTCTTATGACCGAAAGAAAAGGAAATAAAATTATTGCTTTTGAAAACCAGAATACTTCAACAGATTATCTCATAAAAAACTACAAAACGGCTCATTTCTGCAAAACCATTCAAAGAGAAAAACTTAAAAATGTAGCTTATTTTAAGGACAAAAAGATTCAGATTATAGACAGTACCGGAATTTATTCTGAAAATATAAAACCTGATATTTTGATTTTAACCCATTCTCCCAAAATAAATCCGGAACGATTAATTCATTTGCTGAAACCGAAACAAATTATTGCCGATGGTTCTAATTTCGGGAATACTATTTTGAAATGGAAAGAAACTTGCCTGAAAGAAAAAATCCCTTTTCATGCTACTGCCGAAAAGGGATTTTATAAAATTGAGTAAAAACTTATTTGGCATTAGCCATAAATTCTTCTGCTTTTTCTACCATGTTGTAACTTCCGCAGAAAAACGGCACACGTTGATGCAATTCGGTTGGTTTTATTTCCATGATTCTGTTAAAACCATCAGAAGCCTTTCCTCCTGCCTGTTCAGCTATAAAAGCCATCGGATTGCATTCATACAACAAACGCAATTTCCCTTTTGGTGCTTTACTGCTTGTAGGATAAATATAAATTCCGCCTTTAATCATATTTCTGTGAATATCTGAAACCAAACTTCCGATATAACGAGATGTATAAGGACGATCTCCTTCTTCTGCCTGGCAATATTTCAAATAATTTTTCACTCCTTGCGGAAAATGAATATAATTTCCTTCGTTGATTGAGTAAATATTTCCGTCTTTTTTGAACTGCATATTCGGGTGAGAAAGATAGAATGTCCCGATTGCAGGATTCAACGTAAAACCATTCACACCATGACCCGTTGTGTAAACCAACATAGTAGATGTTCCGTAAATAACATATCCGGCAGCCACCTGATTTACTCCCGGTTGAAGAAAATCTTCTTTTGTTACTGGAGTTCCAATCTCAGAAATTCTTCTGTAAACAGAGAAAATAGTTCCTACAGAAACATTCACATCTATATTTGAAGAACCATCGAGCGGATCCATCAAAACAACATATTTATTTTTATTATCCGAATTCAAACCCGTAACCGGAATAAAATCATCATTTTCTTCAGAAGCAATCCCGCAAACAATTTCGCGGTTTATCAATGTCTTAATAAAAACATCATTTGCATAAACATCCAGTTTTTGCTGATCTTCTCCCTGAATATTTTGTTCTCCCGCAGCTCCTGTAATATCAACCAATCCGGCTTTGTTAACTTTATGACTTACCACTTTGGCAGCAAGACGAATTGCATTGAATATTTTAGACAATTCTCCCGAAGAATACGGGAAAGCAGCTTCGTTTTCTATAATAAATTCACCAAGAGTACTTGTGTTTTCTTTCATTTTGCAGAATTTTAATAATATTAGAGATTGGCAAACTCTCTTTGTTGATCGATTCTAATTATTCCGAATCAAATCCATTTAGTTACAAACCATTGTGATTGCGGGCACAAATATCGGTTTTTTTGTGAAATTAGTATCATTTTTACAAGATACTTTATCCGATTTGTATATTTGTCTATTCAAAAAAATCTATAAGTAAAATATAATGAGAATATTCAAATTTGGTGGGGCATCGGTAAAAGATGCAGCCGGAATAAAAAACGTATATCAGGTTTTACAAACAGCCGGTTATGAAGATGTATTGATGGTTGTTTCGGCTATGGGAAAAACAACAAATGCACTTGAAGTAGTTGTGAAAGAATACTTCGAAAAAGCAAGCACTTTACAAACTACTGTTCAAAATTTAAAAGAATATCATATTCAAATTATTTCGGAACTTTTTGAAAACGATTCTCATCCGGTATTTGCAGCTGTAAATGAATTATTCACCGATTTGGAATATTTCTTAAGTCACAACAAATCGCCAAACTACAACTTTGTTTACGATCAGGTAGTAAGTTTAGGAGAAATTACTTCAACTACTATTTTGTCGCATTACATGAGTTACAGAGGTATTAATACCAACTGGATTGATGTGCGCAATTATATAAAAACCGATGCGACTTACCGTGATGCGGAAGTAGATTGGGAACAAACCGAGAAAAACATTGCCGACAATCTTCCTAGAAAAGCACTGAATATTACACAAGGTTTCTTGGGTTCTGATCCAAATAATTTCACAACTACTTTAGGTCGTGAAGGTTCTGATTATACGGCAGCTATTTTTGCTTATTGTTTGAATGCCAAAAGCGTAACTATTTGGAAAGATGTTCCCGGAGTAATGAATGCTGATCCGCGTTATTTTGAAAACGCAAGTTTGTTGAATCAAATTTCTTATAGAGAAGCAATTGAATTGGCTTTTTACGGAGCAAGCGTTATTCACCCAAAAACATTGCAACCACTACAAAAAAAAGAAATTCCTTTGTTTGTAAAATCATTCATCAACCCAACATTACCCGGAACCTGTGTAGGAAAAGGTCCTGATTTAGAACCTTACATGCCTTGTTTTATCATGAAACGCGAACAGTTGTTGGTTTCTCTTTCATCTATTGATTTCTCTTTTATTATGGAAGAGCATATCAGTGAAATTTTTGGATTGTTGCACCAATACAAAATGAAAGTGAGCCTTATTCAGAATTCGGCTATTAGTTTTTCTATTTGTGTTGAAGACAAATTTGGCAATTTCAATGACTTGAAAAATATTCTTTCTAAAAGATTCAAGTTAGAATACCACGAAAATGTATCTCTTTATACCATAAGACATTTTGACAAAGAAGCCTCTAAAATGGTTGAAAAAGGAAAAGAAGTACTGCTGAAACAAGTGAGCCGCGAAACAATGCAAATTGTAACAAAAGCATTAAATTAAACTAACCCGTTGGGTGTAATTAGTTGCCGAAGATACTCCCGAATATTCGGGATTGTTTCGTTTCACTGCACAAAAAACACTCGAACTGACGATTCGTATTAATTACACCCAACAGGTTAAACTAAACTATTTTTACTTAAAAAAGAGGCGCATATCATGCCTCTTTTTTATATCTATTTGAAAAACAATATTTAACAATCAAAAAACAGACTTTATTTAATTTTTTCATACATTTAAAGGTTGCAAAAAAACCTCCCCAACCTCGTTAAACGTATTGAAATCATGGAAACCCTAGATCAATTATCAAATCTGTTCAGGTTGGATATCCGTAACTCTATAGGCTTATTATTTTGGGGAAACCTGGTATTATCAGGAATGATTTTTAGTTTCTATTCTACAATTCTCCATAAAAAAAATAGGACACGTCTGTTACTCTTTGGTTCCTCAAAAATTATTCAAACTTTGGCATGGCTCATGTTCTTTCTCCGAACTGACGAACTTCTTTTCTACAAACCTCTTTTATTTACCGGAAACACGCTACTCTACACAAGTTTTTATATGGAATCAATACTGATGCTAATGATGATAACATCGGTATCAAAAAAGGCTTACCAATTACAAACCGGAATTTTTATTCTTAGTTTATTAATGTACAACTTCACACTTTTTTCTAATCTGGAACACAACCTGCTCATCACATTTGGTTCTTTGTCAATATTCCTGATATTAGTAATTCCATCAATACGATTTATAACAGAAACCCGAAATAGTCTTTTCAAAAAATTATTCGGTATTAACTACCTGATGTTTTTAGGAATACTCCTAATCCGATCAGTTTATCCGTTTATTGATTCCAAAATGAATATATTCACAATAAATCCGATACAAAACACCACTTTTCTGATTCTTTTTCTAATGATGATTATAAGTGGAGCCGGTTATCTGCTCTTAATACAAGAAGAAAACGAAATACGCATCAAAAAACTGCTATCCGATAAAGACAAAATTTTTTCAATCATTGCTCACGATTTAAAAGGCCCTTTTACCGGAATATCCGGACTTTCGGAAGTACTTTTGGATAAAAACAATGGTTTAAATCCTGAAAGGATTGATGAATTGCATCAAATGATTTATAATTCATCCAGAAAAGCTCATTCACTACTCGAAAATCTTTTAATTTGGGCTCAATCTCAAACAGGAAGAATAAAATTCAATCCCACAGAACTAAAAGCCTGTTCTATTGTTAGTGAAACCTTAGAATTACTTTCGGGTATAGCCGATAATAAAAAAATAAAGTTACTGGCAGAAACCGAAAAAGACCAGAACATTTTCGCCGACGAAAACATGCTCTTAACCATTATCAGAAATCTGGTTTCAAACGCCATAAAATTTACCCACACAGACGGAACTATTAAAGTTTCGGTAAAAAAGACAGATACCGATTTTCTGTTTTCTGTAAAAGATAACGGTGTTGGAATTCCTCCCGAAAAAACGGATAATCTGTTCGAAACCAAAACCAAAAATTCTACCTTGGGAACCAATAACGAAACCGGAACCGGACTGGGATTAATGATTTGCTCTGAATTCGTAAAAAAACACGGCGGAAAAATTTGGGTAGAAAGCGAAATGGGAAAAGGAAGTGATTTTAAATTTACAATACCTCAATAATCAATGTAGCTTACAGTCTAAAACATAATTAAACAGAATACACTACTTTTGAAATCGCGACGTTGTATTCTTTATGCTGAAAAAATGGTTTTTATGGATTGTGCTACTTTATTGTTCCGGGCTTTGGGCTCAGGAAATAAGTTCGCCCTATAAAAACAAAAAAATTGTTGCAACTCTGGACACTATTCGTCTCGACAGTGTGAGTATTAACCCCGGTTTCTTTAAATTAATCGATTTACAGGAAAAAGACATTGACACTTCCTTTTACAAAATCAATTTTCAGAAAGGGACTTTAATTTTCAATGAAAAAGCGCCCTTTCTCAAAGACACTTTGAGGGTTCGTTTTCTCAAATTTCCCGATTATCTTACCAAAGAATACAGTATTTATGACCAGAGTCGGGTAGTGAGCAATCAGGCTTCCGGAAATTTGTATCGTGTTACAAAAGAACCCAACAAGCCATTCACTCCTTTTGACGGACTCAGCACTTCGGGAAATATTACCCGAGGCCTTACCGTTGGAAACAATCAAAATGCAGTAGTCAATTCTGCTCTTGACCTCCAGATTACCGGAAAATTATCCGACAATGTAAGTATTCGGGCTTCTATACAAGACAACAATATTCCGTTGCAAAGTGGTGGTTATTCTCAAAAACTTGACGAATTCGATCAGGTTTTCATCGAACTTTATGGAGACAAATGGAATATTCGCGGAGGCGATTTATTTCTCGAAAACCGAAGATCCAGTTTTCTCAACTTCAACAAAAAAGCGCAGGGAGTTGCTGCCGGCTATCAGTTTGTTACTCCCAAAGCCAAAACAACCGTGCGTGCTGCCGGAGCTTTGTCTCGCGGTCAATATTCAAAAAGTACTTTCATAGGGCAGGAAGGCAATCAGGGACCTTATAAATTAAAAGGTCCTAACGGCGAATTGTATGTTCTGGTCGTTTCGGGTTCCGAACGGGTTTATGTAAACGGAATTTTACTCAAAAGAGGCGAAAACAATCATTATACAATTGATTATAATGCGGGAGAAATTATATTTACCTCGCTTTTCCCGATTACTTCCGAAATGAGAATTAATATAGAATATCAATATTCTGACAGAAATTACACTCGTTTTCTTACTTACGGAGAAGTAGATCACGAAGAAAAAAAATGGAGTATCAACGGAGCAATTTATTCTGAAAGCGATGTAAAAAACCAACCTATACAACAAACTCTTTCTCCGGAACAAGTAGAAGTTCTGGCTCATGCAGGCGATAATCCTAATCTTATGGTGGCTCCTTCGGCCTATGTTGATACTTATTCCGAAAACAAGATTCTTTATAAAAAAACCATCATCGATGGTGTTGAAGTTTATGAATTTTCAAAAAACCCCGACGATGTTTTATACAATGTAAAATTCAGTCTGGTGGGCTATAATAAAGGGAATTACATTTTATCGAATGCAAATACTATTGACAAAATTCACCAATATATTGCTCCCGAAAACGGAATTCCGCAGGGAAATTATGAACCTGTAGTTCGACTGATTGCTCCAACCAAAATACAGATTGCAACTATTTCCGGCAAATACAATCCTTCTCAAAAAACGGATATTAATTATGAATTTGGTCTAAGTAATAATGATCTGAATTTATATTCCAATCTTGACGATTCAAACAATACCGGAACTGCCGGAAAAATAAACGCCAAACAGAGTTTTATCATTCATAAATGGCAGGCCGATATTTTTACTAATTATCAGTTTGTACAACAAGATTTCAAAACCATCGAACGATTGTATTCTATAGAATTCAATAGAGATTGGAATCTAACCAATCCGCAAGGAAATCAAAGTTTATTGATTTCCGGAATAAACTTTAATCTGAAAGAAAATGGTTTTGCAAATTATCAATTCGAAAAGCTGGATTTCTCAGAAAACTTTAGCGGAAACCGGCATGTTTTTGGAACTCTTTTAAAACAAAATAATTTATCCTTTCAAGACAATGGAAGTGCATTGCAAAGCGACAATGCTACTGCCGATTCGAAATTTTTCAGAAACCAAATGCAAACACGTTACCATTTGAAGAAAAATTGGGCAGGAGTTTCTCTCCGTTCCGAAAACAATCAGGAGAAAAATAAAAATACAGGGCAACTTTCGCCCATTTCTCAAAAATTCAACGAATACGGACTTTTTGTTGGTCGTGGTGATTCTACCAAAGTGTTTGTAGAATTGGGTTATTTGAACCGAATTAACGACAGTTTACAAAACGGATTACTAAAAAGGGTTAATCAGTCAAAATCTTATTATTTAAATTCAAGGTTATTGCAAACAGCCAAAAGCGATTTGAGCATTTTTGTCAATTACAGAAACCTTGAATTTGAAGATGTTTCCAAGAAAAGCGAACCTTCTCTAAATTCAAGGCTTTTGTACAACGACCGTTTTTTTAATCAAATAATTCAGATTGGAACTACTTATGAAAACACTTCCGGAACCATTGCGCAACAGGAATTTACTTATGTAAAAGTAGATCCGGGAAAAGGTGTTTTTACCTGGAATGATTACAACGGCAATGGAATTCAGGAACTGGACGAATTTGAAACTGCCAAATTCAAAGATGAAGCGATTTATATCCGGGTATTTTTGCCGAATCAGATTTACCAAAAAACCCATAAAAATAAGTTTTCTCAATCACTGACTTTGAATCCGGCTCAATGGCAAAATAAAGAAAGATTTCAGAAATTGATTTCTTATTTCTATAACCAGACTTCTATTTTGACCGAAAGAAAAACAGCTCTCAATGAAAACAGTTTCAACTGGAATCCTTTTGGCAATAACGACAACGATTTATTGGGAATGAATTCGAGTTTCAGAAACAATCTTTATTTCAATCGTGGCAAGCAACAAAATTCTGTAATATATTCTTACATAAAAACGCATTTAAAAAATTTGCTCACCTCCGGTTCTCAGGAAAATTCCATCAATTCACATCAGCTTCAATACATTCATTTGTATCAAAAAAGCTGGCTTTTTGACCTTATGGGAAAATCTATTTCTACTGCTACTTTTTCAGAAAATTATGCTGCAAAAAATTATCGGATTGAAACCAAACAAATTGCTTCAAAACTATCTTATCTTTTCAACATCAATACTCATTGGGATTTATTGTATGATTATTCTAACAAAATCAACGAAACCGGTGATTTTGAAACATTGAATCAACAAAAAATAGGCACTTCATTTACCTATTCTGATGGCGATTTGGTTACTGTGAACGGTGAGTTTTCATTATTTCAAAACAAATTCAACGGAAATACTACTTCTGCGGTTGCTTTTCAAATGTTGGAAGGATTACAAAACGGAAACAATATTCTTTGGCGGGTATTTGTTCAAAGAAAAATCAATCGTTTTTTCAATATAAACTTTAATTATGAAGGAAGAAAAACAGAAATTAAAAATGCAATTCATCTAGGAAATTTACAGTTAATGGTCTATTTTTAGCGAATCAATATTTACTTTTATATTTTACCACTCTATGAGTGCAAAAAAACACATATTAACATTTGGACTATTACTGTCCTGTTTTTCAGGGTATTCTCAACCAACCCCTCCAGACCCTACCGATACTCCCCCGCCACCACCGGGGCTTCCAACCTTGCCTATAGATAATTGGATTTGGGTTTTATGGATAGCAGCCATCCTATTGGCAGGATATTTTTATTTGAAATCACAGAAAAAAACACAATCTGAAATCTAAAATACCAGATTGTGTTTCTTTATTTTAAATTCACTTTCGCTCCCTTACAAGATAAATATAAACCGGAAAATGGTCGCTGAATCCCACTTCATTTTCCGAATGCCGCAGCGGATAGCCTTTGTATTTTCCTTCCGATTGAATCATAAAAGGTTTATTCCAAATTCCGGATTTCCAGTAAGACCAACCTTGAAAATTCGACCGAATCATTGGTTCAGAAACCATGATTTGGTCAAAAATATTACCTATATCTCTATAAAATAAAGTTGCATTCCCGTCTTTGGCCATTTGTTCAAAAGGATTATAAATCCCTAAGACGGCAACTTCCGATTTATTTCGTTTGGCTTCAATACCAACCTTAATGCTTTTGTCATTTGGTGTATCATTAAAATCACCCATACAAATTATCTTTGCATCCGGATTCAGACTATAAAGCGAATCTATAATTCTACGGGTCAATTTGCCGGCTGCTTCGCGAAACGGCCGGCTTTTCTTTTCTCCTCCGGAACGGGAAGGCCAGTGATTGACCAACAAATAAATTTCTTCATTTTCGAGCAAACCTGTTACTAACAAAATATCACGGGTATAAACTCTTTTATTCTGAATAATTTCTCCTGCTTCGTAATTGAAATCCTTAACTGTTTTTTGTTCCGGTTTTCTATAAATCAGTAACGGAATATTTTTGTAACTCGTGGGTTTAAAATAGTTCTTTTTATAAAGTAATGCCACATCAATTCCTCTTTTGTCTGGAGAATCAAAATGCACAATTCCATAATTTTGGCCAACTATTAAAGGTTCTTTTACCAAATCTTCAAGAACTTGTCTGTTTTCGACTTCTGCTGCACCTATAAAAGTAGGCAGTTGTTTTTGTTGGTCATTGACTCCAATTTGCGAAATTACTTTCGAAATATTTTTTAGCTTTTGCGAGTATTTATCAAAAGTCCACCGCTGTTTTCCTTTGGGTGTCCACTCATCATCATAATTGGGTTGATTAATGGTGTCAAAAAGATTTTCGAAATTATAAAATGCCACGGTATGCAATTCATAGACTTTTTGTTGGGCAATCAAATTAAAATTACCACATAACAAAAAAAGCATCATTATGATTTTGGAAAATCGCATATTCTTTGTTTTGACATTAAATCAAATTTAAACAAAACAGAAAAATCAAAATAAATTCTATTAATTTAATTTTAAGTTATTTAACATAATTTCATGATAAAAAATTATCAAATTTTATCTTAACTTTAAGAGACAAAATCTTAAAAAGATGAAACAATCAACTCTCATATTGTATTTCTTTTTACAATCTGTCTTTGTGTTTTGCCAAAAAAACTCTGGCATTACAGGAAAAATTTTGGATTCTGAAATTCAAAAACCTTTACAAAACGTTGTTATTTCTATTCAAAATACAAATAACACACAACTTTCTGATGCTAAAGGAGAATTTACTTTCAGCAATATAACTCCCGGAAATTATCTCATTCTTTTCAAAAGTGTGGGTTATAAAGACATCTTAATTTCGGTTGAAATTACAACTGAAATCATACTTGATTTAGGAATAATCCTGATGACACAAGACCAAAGCATAGAAAAACAACTCAGCCTGATTGCACTAACTGACGATGATTTGAGCGATGACAACAGCGGATCGGAAAACACCTCAACATTATTACAATCTACAAGAGATTCATTTCAACAAGCGGCCGCCTTCAATTGGGGACAGGCAAGATTCAGAATCAGAGGACTCGACAGCGAATATGCAAATACGATGATAAACAGCGTGGTTATGAACAAAATTTATGACGGAAGACCACAATGGAGCAATTGGGGAGGATTGAATGATGTAACCCGAAATCAGGAATTTATCACAGGAACTAAAGCTTCCGATTATACTTTTGGAGGAATTTTAGGTTCGCAACAAATAAATACCCGGGCTTCTGTTTACCGTCCCGGTTCCAGAATTTCGGCCTCAGGTTCTAATACCAACTATAATTGGAGATTAATGGGAACTTATATTTCGGGAATGAATAAAAAAGGCTGGGCTTATGTTATTTCTGCCGGCAAACGATATGCACAGGAAGGCTATTTTGACGGAACTAATTACAATGCGAATTCTTTCTTTGGTAGTTTTGAGAAAAAAATTTCAAAAGAACATTCTCTGAATCTCACCACCGTTTACACTCAAAACAGCAGTGGAAAAACAGCTCCTCAAACCGAAGAAGTGACCAATCTGACAAACATAAAATACAATTCTTACTGGGGATGGCAGGAAAATGAAAAAAGAAATGCAAGAGTCAAACAAATTGAAGAACCGCTGATAATGCTGAGCCATTATTGGAAAATAAATGAGAGTAATAAACTCAACACGAATGTCGCTTATCAATTCGGAAAAATAGGCAACAGTCGTATCGATTTTCAAAAAGCAAACAGTCCGGATCCGACTTATTACAAAAATCTTCCAAGTTACTGGACTTCGCTCTATGCACCTGACGATGGTGAATTTTCCGGGCAATTTACCCCAAATTATGTCGAAGCCGAAGCTTCCAAAATTGATTTTATAAATAATCCGCAAATAAATTGGGAAGCGATGTATAGAGCTAATTCGTCTCCGGTAACCGATTCAAATAATCAAATTGTAAATTATATTCCGACAGAAAGCAAATATGTATTGTATGAAGACCGTACCGATGACCAGACTTTCAATTTCAACAGTATTTTTTCAAGTCAATTGACCGAAAACATTAGCATGAATGCAGGCGTAACTTATAGAAAACTGAAATCGGAAAACTTTCAATTCCTACTCGATTTATTGGGCGGAACGCATTTCAGGGATATTGATCCATTTTATTCCGGTGAACAATCGCAATCCGATTTAAATAATGCTAACAGAATTGTTTACAAAGGAGATAAATACGGCTACAATTACATTTTATTTGCTGATGTTTTAGATGCTTTTACCCAATTTAAATTCTCTTATAAAAAGATCGATTTCTTTTTGGCTCAATCATTTTCAAACAGCATTTATCAACGGGAAGGATTGTACAAAAACGGATTATATCCTTCTAATTCCTTTGGAAAAAGCAATAAAAGTTCGTTTGAAAATTTCGGATTCAAAGGAGGTCTTACCTACAAAATCAACGGAAAACAATTTCTGAATTTCAATGCTGCACATTTAACAAAAGCCCCAACTCTGAAAAACACTTATCCAAATGCCCGATTGAATAATAATAGTGTAAACGATTTAGAAAGCGAGACTATTTCGAGTGCCGATGCGAGTTATATTTTCAGAAGTCCGAAATTCAGAGCCAGAATTACTTTTTATTTTTCGGAAATTAAAAACGCGACACAAACCTACTTTTATTATGCAGAAGGGATTTTCAAAGATGACGGTTCCAATCCTGCCGAAAGCAATGCCTTTGTCAGCGAAACTATTGTCAATATGAATAAACTGAATTTAGGAACTGAATTAGGTTTAGAATATCCAATTTCCTCTACATTTACCATTATGGGAGCATTGGCTTTAGGTCAATTTACTTACAATAACAATCCCACGGTTTTGATAACTAATGATGCTCTTGCTTCGATTGAAAATACAAATCCTACGAAAAATTTTGGGGAAGCTGCTTTAAAAAACTACAAACTTTCGGGAACACCCCAACAGGCAATTTCATTGGGTGCAGAATATAGAGATCCTGATTTTTGGAATATCGGAATTAACATAAATCATCTCACAAACAATTATGTATCAATTTCAGCTATCCGCCGTACAAGTCAATTCTATATAAATCCCGAAACCGGGTTTCCATTTCCCGAAGCTACTTCCGAAAAAGGAAAAGAATTACTCAAACAGGAAAAATTCAATCCTCTGAATTTACTGAACATGACCGGAGGAAAATCCTGGAGAATAAAAACAAATACTATTGGATTTTTTGCCAGTATCAACAATCTGCTGAATTATTCTTACAAAACCGGCGGTTATGAACAAGCCCGAAATGCCAATTTCAGACAACTGAACCAGGATGTTTCGAGCGGAACTCCCGCCTTTGGATCTAAATATTTTTATGGTTACGGACGAACTTATTTCATGAACCTTTATGTGAATTTCTAAATTTTATTGTCATGAAAACAACAAATTTAAAATTGATATTTACTACGGCAATACTTATAATTTTGAGCAACAGTTGCGTGAGCGATGATGATTACAATACACCCCAACTGGAATGCAACCAACCCAATTTAACCCCCAACAAATCGGTACAGGAAATTATTGCTGCCTCAGGAAATGTTATTACTCAATATCCTTATGACGATATTATTGAAGCTTATGTGGTTTCGAGCGACAAAGAAGGTAATTTCTTTAAATCTATTTCGCTTCAAACTCTGGCTACCGAAACTACATTGTCTGTAGGTTTCAGCGTTCCTATCGACGCTTATAATACTTATATTGACTATAGAGTAGGAACCAAAGTTTTTATAAAACTAAAAGACCTGTACACCGACATTTATTATGGTTCTATGCGGGTTGGCGGCATTTATATCAATTCGTATGGTTATTCTTCTGTAGGGCGACTTCTGGCAAGTTCTTACAAAAATCAACTAATTGCTTCTTGCTCTTATTTAAATGAAGATAATTTTGTCAAAAAAGTTACTGTTCCTGAATTATTGAACGATGCCAACTTAAATACTTTAGTAGAAATTTCGGAAGTTAAATTTACCAAAGAAGCTGTTGGCAAACATTATTATGAACCGGCAAACGACATCGGAGGTGCTACCAACTGGAAAATGACCGATAACAACGGAAAAACTTTTATTTTCAGAACCAGCAGTTATGCCAATTTTGCAGGGAATATAGTTCCTTCCGGCATAGGAACGGTTAGAGGTATTTTGACCAAATACGGATCTGATTATCAGTTTTTAGCGAGATATGAATCGGATATAAAACTGGGAGAATAATGATTTATTATTTCACAGAGATACGCAAAGTTTTAAAAAAACCTAGTGTATCTCTGTGTTTTCTCTGCGAATCTCTGTGGAATAACTACATTAAATACTTCGTTTTAATCTTATCCACTATCACCTGTGCCAGTTTAGCATGGCTTTCAAATGTCCAACCGGCAATATGAGGAGTCAGAATAACATTATCAGCATCCATCAAATACTGAAAAGCGGGCGGAATGTGATTGTCCAGAAACAAATTCTCAAAAGACAGTTTTTCGTATTCCAAAACATCCAAACCTGCTCCCAAAACTTTTCCTGATTTTAAAGCTTCAACCAAATCATCAGAAACCACATTTTTGCCACGAGAGGTATTAATTAGCCAAAAAGATTTGGTAAAAACATTAATAAAATCAGAATTTACCATTTTATCCGTTTCCGGAGTCCACGGCACATGAAGGCTTAAAACATCAGCTTTTTGCTGTAATTCTCGTAATGAAACCTGTTTCGCATTTTCATCCCCAACATTATCTAAAATATCATAACACAAAACCTCAACTTCAAAACCTCGCAGTTTTTTGGCAAAAGCTTTTCCCATATTGCCATATCCGATGATTCCAACCGTTTTCCCGTCGAGTTCGTGACCACGATTGCTTTCACGATTCCATTGACCTAATTTGATTTCATCATTCGCCTTATTCAGATTATTAAAAAGCGACAATAACATTCCCAAAGCGTGTTCGCCCACTGCATTTCTGTTACCTTCCGGCGCAGCTATCAGTTGGATATTTTTGCCAATGGCATAATCGCAATCGATACTCTCCAAACCCGCACCCACTCTGGCTATAAACTGCAAATTGGTGGCTTTATCTATAAAGTTTTTATCGATTTTAAATCGGCTGCGGATGACAATTCCGTGGTAATTATGAATTTTAGCTTCTACCTCTTCTTTTGAAGATGAAAAATCTTCTTCGTTGGTAAATCCGGCTTGTTGCAATTGCTTCCAAAGCAAGGGATGATTGCTGTCTATATGCAGTATTTTGATTTCTTGCGGTTTCAATTCTTTGTTTTTTTGAAAGTGCTAAAGATAATTGTTTATTATTTATTGTTCCAAAGTTTAAATACAAACAGCACAACTTACAATCTACACCTTTGAAACTTTAAACGAATTAAGTGGTTTTTAAGTTTTCGTAATGTTTTTAAAGGCTATTTTTGCTCCCAAAACAAATTTTATCCCAAGATGGACGAGTATTGTAGGCAACGATTATAAACCTGAATAAAGAACGATTGATGTTGGTCTTTATTCACATACCATTAAAGAAAACATCATGAAAATTTTTTTTAAAAACAACAATTCGGGGCTTGTTACTTCGGATAAATGGGAAAAAAACTGCTGGATTTCTATCGAAAATCCAACTGCTCAAGACCGCAATTACCTATTACACGAGCTTCAAATTCCGGAAGCATTTTACAACGACATTGGAGATATTGACGAACGCCCGAGAATAGAAACCGAAAATGGCTGGTATCTCATCATTCTCAGAATTCCTTATAAAAATGCGGATTCTAAATTGCCTTTTACAACTGTTCCGCTTGGAATCGTTTTTAAAGACGACATTTTTGTGTCAATCTGTTTCCATGAAACCGGGATGTTGAACGACTTTGTACCCTATACCCAACGTAAAAATGTAACTATTAAAAATCATTTTGATCTGGTTTTAAGGCTTATGCTTTCTTCCTGCGTTTGGTTTCTGAAATATCTGAAACAGATAAACCAACGCATAAAACTGGCAGAAGATAATCTTGAAAAATCGGTTAAAAACGAAGAATTGCAAACTCTTTTGCAGTTAGAAAAATGCCTGGTTTATTTCATTACTTCTCTAAAAGGGAATAATGTACTTTTTCAACGCATTAACAATATTAAAAGCGAAAACTTCGATCTGGATTTGCTTGAAGATGTCGATATTGAGCTGAAACAGGCACAGGAAATGTCCAAAATTTACAGCGACATTCTATCGGGTATGATGGATGCCTATGCTTCGGTAATTTCAAACAACCTGAATGTGGTTATGAAACGATTAACTTCGATTTCAATTATACTGATGATTCCTACTTTAATCGCCAGTTTATACGGAATGAATGTTCCGAATGCTTTAGAAAACAATCCGAACGGTTTAATGATTATTGTTTTAATTTCTATAGTTCTCACCACCTTTGGGGTATTCCTGTTTAAAAAGAAAAATTTCTTTTAGAAACCCAAAATCAGTTTGGCAATAGAAAAGTAGATTAAGATTCCGCAAATATCATTGCTGGTAGTAATAAATGGCCCGGTAGCCAATGCCGGGTCAATTCCAAATTTATCCAAAAGAAGCGGAATAAATGTGCCTATGAGTGAGGCAATAATAATTACCGAAATCAATGCAATGGTAACAATCATTCCTATAGTAGTTTCGACTCCCAAAAGAAAATGACTTCCTAAAAACAAAATAGTTGCCAGAATGACTCCGTTTAATAAACTCAGGGAAATCTCTTTCAGTAAACGGTTAAAAATAGAACCGCTTATACTGTGATTGGCCAAACCCTGAACAATAATAGCAGAAGACTGAACGCCAACATTTCCGGCCATTGCCGCTATAAGTGGGGTAAAAAAGAATAATTTTCCATGATTCAACATGGCACCTTCAAAAAGCCCGAGCATTCTCACACTTACAAATCCGCCAAGAAGTGCCAAAACCAGCCAAGGCAATCTAGCTTTGGTCAGCTCCAAAATACTGTCATCGGCCTCAACGTCTTGCGAGATACCTGCCGCCAACTGGTAATCTTTGTCAGCTTCCTCTTTGATAACATCTACGATATCATCGATGGTAATTCTTCCTACCAAACCTCCCATTTCATCTACAACCGGAATAGCTTCCAAGTCATACTTCTGCATGATATGAGCAACCTCAACACTGGATGTATTTACCCGAACAAAATCGACTTTTTTGATGTAAACTTCGCTTATTTGTGTTTTGGTAGAAGCGGTCAAAAGATCTTTTAACGACAATCTTCCTTTCAATCGGTTATCGTCATCAACCACATAAATAGAATGTACTCTGGTTACGTTTTCAGCCTGAAGTCGCATTTCTTTCACGCAGGTCAATACGCTCCAGTTTTCGTTGACTTTGACCAACTCTTTTCCCATTAAACCACCGGCAGTATCTTCGTCATAACGCAAAAGATCAACAATATCCTTGGCGTGTTCAACGTCTTCAAGTTCCGAGATTACTTCTTCCTTTTTCCTTTCCGGAAGTTCGGCAATAATATCGGCAGCATCATCGGTATCTAATTCGTCAAGCTCTTCGGCAATTTCTTTTGCAGAAAGCCCATGAAGGATATGCTCACGAACATCATCCTCCAGTTCCAGAAGGATTTCGGCCGTTTTTTCACTGTCAAGAATCTTAAAAATATAGTTTGCCTCTTCAATTTCCAATTCATCGAAGATTTCGGCAATATCAGCATGGTGCAAATCATTCAGCAACACTTCCAGTTCCTGGTCATTCTTTTCATGAATGAAATTCTTGATTTGAACTAAAAGTTCTTTGCTGATTTTAAACTGCATCGGCTTCTATTTTTTGGGTAAGTTCTATAAACTGCTCAACAGACAATTGTTCCGGACGAAGGTTGAACACCTCGTCTTCTCTCAAATTATCGGACAAATTTAGGCTTTTTAAACTGTTGCGCAAAGTCTTTCTGCGCTGCTGGAAAGCGGTTTTCACCACCGTAAAAAAGAGTTTTTCACCACAAGGCAAACTGTAATCTTCTTTGCGCGTCAATCGCAGAACACCCGACTTTACTTTTGGCGGTGGATTAAAAACGTGTTCACTTACTGTAAACAAATATTCGGCATCGTAAAAAGCCTGAGCTAAAACAGAAAGAATTCCGTAAGTCTTGCTTCCTTTTTTCTCACAAATTCTTTCGGCAACTTCCTTTTGAAACATCCCTGAAAATTCAGGAATTTGGTTTCGATATTCCAACATTTTAAAAACAATTTGCGTAGAAATATTGTAAGGAAAATTCCCAATGATGGCAAATTGCTTATTTTCGAAAACCTCGTTGATATTGTATTTCAAAAAATCCTTAGAAATAATCTTTCCATGAAGTTTAAAATAATGTGCATTCAAATATTCAACCGACTCGGTATCGATTTCAATCACATAGGTATTGATTGGTTTTTCCAATAAATATTTAGTCAAAACACCCATTCCCGGCCCTATTTCCAAAACATCTTCATAGCCTTTCAGGCTCAGAGTGTCGGCTATATTTTTAGCAACACTTTCGTCTTTAAGGAAATGTTGTCCGAGGTGTTTTTTGGCTTTTACTTTATCCATTCTTTTTTAGATTATTAGATTTTGTGGTTATTGGATTTTTCGAATAATCGAACTATCCAAAAATCAAGAAATCGATTAATGTTCTGAAATCAATTCCAATTCGGTTCTGAAAGCCAGCATTTTGTCGCCAAACAATCTCAAACCTTCCTCTCTCAATCGAGGCGCATCTTCATCATAATAACGTTGTAAAGTTTCCATACTGTCGGTAGTATATTGAATAGAATAAGTGGTTCCTCCCATTTCTTCTTCAATTAAAACCTTTACCATTCTGGCAGAATTGAATTTCCCGGTTGCCAAAACATCTTTGATATGTTTTTCCTGCATCCAGTTCATCCATTGATCGTGAACACTTTCGTGTATATTTATGGTTACGTTGTATATAATCATTTTGTTTTTATTTGTTTAATCGTTAATGCGGTTAATTGTTTAATCGGCAGCTCACTTTATGACTTTCAACCTTCGACTTTGGACTTATAGATTCGTATCCCCACGCAATTGCCTGAATTTTATCCGGGCATCAACAAAGTAAATACTGTCCTGATGATTAAAAATTATCTTTTCGTATAATGCCTTTGCCTTTTCGACATCTTTTAACTGTTTATTATAAATCTCAGCCGAAAAATACAATGCCTCATCAGCATAAATTCCGTCACTAAAATTGTCTATAATATATTGATATTGGCTTAAAGCCGAAGCAAAATCATTCTGTTTTTCATAAATTTCTCCCAAACGACATCGGGTAATGGCTTCAATTTCATTTCCTTTATCTTCTTTCAAAATAGCCAAAAACTGCAACAAAGCTCCCTGAGTTTTGTTCTGATAAAGCAAATAATCGCCCCGGGCAAACTTTTTCAGAGCCACATGAGTCGAATCGGCAACCGTATTATCATTTATTATCAGAAATAATTCTAATGCATCATTGGCAATCAACTGAGTTGAAGCCGCTTTCAATTCCTTGAATTGCTTCAATGCCCACTCGAAATCACCTTTAAAATAACTGGTTTTCGCTGCTTTCAAACTAGCCTGATGTCCCACATCATTATTCTTCAAATCCTCCTCTATTTGAGAATAATAAATCAAAGCCTGATTGAATTTCTCTTCATAAAGCAAAATATCGGCCAATTCCATTTTTACATCGGCTTTTTGAAATTGATTCAAAGGCAAATTCAAAGCTGACTTCAAAACATTCTTTCCAGCTTCAGGATTTTTTATATTGAAAGCCAAAAAATGCGCTTGTAAAATCTGCAATTGCAAGGTGTAAGGGCTTACTCCAAATTGCTTCATCATTCCCTCTAATTCCAATCGAATTGATTCATATTCCTGCTCTGAAGCAATTTCAATTTTCATATTAAGCAAATACGAATGTGATTTGATTTTCAAAGCAAAATCCTGAGTATTTTCGAGAACAAAAGTCAAAATCTCTTTGGCTGTTTCGGTTTCTTTTTCATCCATTGTCAACTCGGCAAGATTCATAATTGTAGAAAGCGATTCTGTTTCTCGTTTATAAATTGCTTTTTCCTGAACAAACGCCTTTCCATATTCTTTTTGCTGAACAAAAAACCAACTCAGATAACGATTCCAAAAAACATCTTGTGTTTTCTGGGCTCTCAACAATAATGCTTTTTTGAGCGAAGCAGCAAACGAACCATTAGTGTCTTCGGTTAAAAACCGGGACAATTGATTTTGAATCATAATATAATAACCCGCATTATTTTGAGATTCTGTCAACAATTGGTCAATCATCAATTCGAAATTACCCAATTGTCCGTTGAGAATAGCTGTTTGATAATTGAAATTCAATTTCGGATCAGTTTCAGAAGCTATTTTATAGGATTTTAATGCATATTGCAATAACGAATGACGCTCAAAAGTAGCTGCCACCGTATAGACGTTTGAAGGCTGCTGTTTTACTTTTTTGAGCGATTGCTCATAATAGTTTCTGGCCTTTACAGTATCTTTTTGCAACTGAAAATTATAACCCAATTCTACCAACAAATGTGGTTGATTGGTTCTTTTTAATTGTTCATTCAGACTATTTTCAGCTTTATCAAACTGCGACAATTGCTGATAACATTCTATTTTTCGCTGAAAAAACAAATTATTGTAAGGTTGTGTTTTCAGTAATTCTTCATAACTGATAAGCGCTTTTTCAAAATCACTTCGGTCGAAATAATTCTGAGCCAATTGATCGGCTTGAGAAAATGCAAATGTTGACCACAACAAAATGATATAGATAAAAGTAGTTTTCATTGTTAGTTTTCATTTGCAATTACAAGCATTCAGTCGCAATATTTAAACTGCGACTGAATACTGCAATCTATTTAGTCAATAATATCAAATCCGCAGTACGGACGCAATACTTCCGGAATTACAATTCCTTCCGGAGTTTGGTAGTTTTCTAAAATTCCGGCCAAAACCCTTGGCAAAGCCAATGAACTTCCGTTAAGAGTGTGTGCCAATTGAGTTTTTCCGTCTTTCCCTTTGAAACGCAATTTCAAACGGTTTGCCTGGAAAGTTTCAAAGTTTGAAACTGAAGAAATCTCCAACCAACGATCTTGTGCTGTTGAGAAAACTTCAAAATCATAAGTCAAAGCCGAAGTGAATCCCATATCACCTCCGCAAAGACGCAAGATTCTGTAAGGCAATTTCAATTCTTTCAAAATATTTTTTACGTGCTCTACCATTCCGTCCAAAGCCTCATAAGACTTTTCAGGATGTTCGATACGCACGATTTCTACTTTATCAAATTGGTGCAAACGATTCAATCCGCGAACGTGAGCTCCATAAGAACCCGCTTCTCTACGGAAACAAGGTGTATAAGCCGTATTTAAAACAGGTAAATCGTTTTCGCTCAAAATTACATCCCGGTACAAATTAGTCACCGGAACTTCCGCCGTAGGAATCAAATACAAATCATCGGCATTAGAATAATACATCTGACCTTCTTTATCCGGCAATTGTCCTGTTCCGTAACCCGAAGCTTCGTTTACCAAATGTGGCACCTGAACTTCGTTGTAACCTGCAGCCGTATTTTTGTCTAAAAAATAATTGATTAAGGCGCGTTGCAAACGGGCTCCTTTTCCTTTGTAAACCGGAAAACCTGCTCCTGAAATCTTTACACCTAATTCAAAATCAATAATATCGTATTTTTTCACTAATTCCCAATGAGGCAAAGCACCTTCATGCAAAACAGGGATTTCACCTTCCTGAAGAACATTTAGATTATCATCGGCCGATTTTCCTTCAGGAACAATATCAGCAGGAAGATTTGGAAGTGTATATAATTTCTGAGTCAGTTCATTTGCCAAAGCATCTACTGTTTCAGACAGTTGTTTGCTTTTTTCTCTCAACAAAACAGTTTTTTCTTTCAGAATTTCGGCTTTTGATTTTTCACCGTTTTTCATCAATTCGCCTATATCCTTGGATATTTTATTAGACTCAGACAAGGTATTATCTAATTCAACTTGGGCAGCACGACGTTTTTCATCAATTTCAACCACCTCTTCTACAATAGCTTTTGCATCGATATTTCTTTTAGCCAAAGCTTTGATAACTTTTTCCTGATTTTCTCTAATAAATGCGATTTGTAACATGTCTTGTTTTTTGTTAAGGCAACAAATTTAAGGAAATGTTTTATTAAACAAACCAAATGAAACCACAGAAACCTTAATTATTTGGAAAGTAATTGTTTTTAAACTTCTGTTTCCTCGTTAATTGCTATTTTTACGCTCAATAAAACAAAAAGAGAATGAAAAAATACTTGTGTTTTCTGTTTATTGTTTCGCTGACTTCCGTTTTTTCTCAACAAAAAAGCATCCAAAAACAAATTGTTGAGTCGGAAATGAAATCGGCAAACTCGAAAATGAAATTTGTTGTCAATAGTCATACAACCAACTACGATGTTACTTATCATAAGCTCGAATTCAATGTAAACCCTTCGGCAAATTTTATCTCGGGAGTTGTTACTACCAGCTTCAAAGCTCTTTCAGATATGACAACCATTACTTTTGATTTGGCAAACCAACTTACCGTAAGTTCTGTCAAACAAAACAACACTTCACTTACTTTTTCGCAAAACAGCAATAATGAACTCATTATTAATTTTCCAACTACACTTATAAACGGAAATTCGGCTACTGTTGAAATAACTTATTCAGGAACTCCACCTTCTACAGATGGCTCTTTTACGTCATCTACTCACGCCGGAACTCCTGTTCTTTACACTTTATCAGAACCTTTTGGAGCAAAAGATTGGTGGCCTTGCAAACAGGATTTAAACGACAAAGTTGATACTATTGATGTTTATATTACTGCTCCCAGCCAATATGTGAGCGTTTCAAATGGAGTGGAATTAGGACAAACCATCAACTCTACAAACAATACTAAAACCACTCATTTTCAACACAATTACCCAATTCCTGCCTATTTAATTGCGATTGCTGTTACCAATTACAGTATTTACAACCAACAGGCCGGAACAGCACCCAATACTTTCCCTATTATAAACTATGTATATCCCGAAAATCTAACCACAGCTACCAAAGCTCAGTTGGACAAAACCGTTACTATCATGAATCTGTTTGAAAATTTATTCGAAAAATATCCTTTTTCTGATGAAAAATACGGTCATGCTCAATTTGGCTGGCAAGGAGGAATGGAACACACGACAGTTTCTTTCATGTATAATTTTGAAAGAGAATTAATTGCCCATGAATTGGCTCATCAATGGTTTGGCGACAAAATTACCTGTGGTTCCTGGAGAGATATTTGGCTCAACGAAGGTTTTGCAACTTATGTGGCTGCAATGGTAATTGAAAATATAGACGGACAAACGGCATTTACCTCCGAAAAGAAGAAACTTATAAATGATATAACTTCTCTTCCTGATGGTGCACTTTACCTCACAGAAGCCGAAGCTACCAATATTAACCGCATTTTCAGCAGTCGTTTGAGTTATAACAAAGGCGCAATGGTTTTGAATATGTTGCGTTTCAAACTGGGAGATACTGTATTTTTTCAGGCAATTAAAAACTATTTGGCCGACCCAAATTTAGCTTACAATTACGCATTGACTCCGCAATTAAAAACACACTTCGAAACCGCTTCAGGACTTGATTTGACCGAATTTTTCAACGATTGGGTTTACAATCAGGGATATCCTACTTACAATATCGTTGCTGATAAAACAGAAAATAATCAAGTGAAGTTTACTGTTAACCAAACTACTTCTCATAGTTCTGTGAATTTCTTTGAAATGCCGGTTCCTGTGAGAGTTTTTGGAGCAAATGACCAGAAACTGGATTTGGTTTTCAATAATACTTTCAATGGTCAGACTTTTACAGAAACCATTCCTTTTGATGTTACTTCAATAGAATTTGATCCGGATAAAAACATTATTGCTAAGAATAATACAACCACTTTGGGAATTAAAAAAGCAGTTTTCAAAAACATTCGTTTATATCCAAATCCTGCAAAAGATCAATTAAGTATAGAATTACCAAGTTCGATAACTTTAGAAAAAGTAATTATTTACAACAATTTAGGTCAAATGATTTATAAGGGAAACAATACAACTATTTCATTAGAAAATCTGACGATTGGAACTTATTATATTGAATTAACAACTTCTGCCGGAAAGCATAAAGAGAAATTTATTAAAAAATAAGCTCTTACATATCTACAGAATTTAGCAAAACATTAAACAAAAAGTAAGTCGAAAAGACTACTTTTGCACGTTATCTAGAAAAACCGATTTATAAAAAATGGAAATTACAATTAAACTTTCTCAATTCTTACTGAGCCTTTCATTACTAATTATTCTTCACGAATTAGGTCATTTTATACCTGCCAAATTATTCAAAACCAGAGTCGAAAAATTCTACCTTTTCTTTGATGTGAAATATTCACTTTTGAAAAAGAAAATCGGCGAAACCGAATACGGAATCGGTTGGTTGCCACTAGGTGGTTATGTAAAAATCTCCGGAATGATTGACGAAAGCATGGACAAAGAACAAATGGCTTTGCCTCCTCAGCCTTGGGAATTTCGTTCAAAACCGGCTTGGCAAAGATTAATTATCATGTTGGGAGGAGTAACTGTCAACTTCATTTTGGCTTTCATCATTTATATTGGAATGACTTTTTATTATGGCGAAACCTACATTAAAAACCAAGACATCAAAGACGGAATTTGGGTTACCAGCCCGATGGTAGAAAAAGCCGGACTTAAAACCGGAGACAAACTAATTGCTATCGACGGAAAGAAAATTGAAAAATTTGTTCCTTCGGTAAATAACGACATCCTGACTTCTCACGAAGTGCTAGTTGAAAGAAACGGAGTAGAACAATCAGTAAAACTACCTGAAAACTTCATTGGAAAATTCCTTGATGGCGAAAAAACAAGCATTGTTTCTCTCAGAATGCCTTTTGTTGTAGGCGCTTTGGCCGATGATTCTAAAAACAAAGAGCAACTTTTACCAAAAGACATCATTACTTCTATAAACGGTAAACAAATAAAATATTTTGACGAAGTTTCTCCAATGATTGAATCTTTAAAAAACCAAACCGTAGAAGCAACTGTTTTAAGAAATAACGTTGAAAAAGCAATAAAACTAAACATCAATAATGACGGAAAATTAGGCGTTAAACCGGGAATGCTGCCAATTGACAACCTTGAAAAAATGGGATTATACAAATTGAGTACTGAAAAATATTCGTTTGCAGAATCATTCCCAATCGGAATTCAAAAAGGAGCAGACCAATTGTCTAACTACGGAAAACAATTAAAATTAATCTTCAACCCAAGCACAGGAGCATACAAAGGCGTGGGAGGTTTTGCAGCCATCTTCAATATTTTCCCAAGTTTCTGGAGCTGGGAAGCATTTTGGAGCATTACGGCACTACTTTCAATTATGCTTGGAGTTATGAACTTATTGCCAATTCCGGCACTTGATGGTGGTCACGTACTATTTTTATTATACGAAATGGTAAGCGGTAAAAAACCAAGCGACAAATTCCTGGAACACGCCCAAATGGTTGGTTTCGTTTTACTTATATCTCTGCTGTTATTTGCCAACGGAAATGATATTTACAAAGCCATACTTGGCAAGTAAAAATATTTTAAATTTTATTTGGCTTTTAAA
>CAZWAF010000004.1:0-45665 GCA_964631795.1 uncultured Flavobacterium sp.
GCAAAATGTACCAAGTATGTTTTTTTGCCACTGATTTCACAGATTCTCACAGATTCTCACAGATTTCATTCCTATTCTTAAAGAAATCTGTGCCAATATTTTTATCCCGATAGTTATCGGGAGTGGTCAATTTTATCGGTTTGGTATTAGTCACGGATAGTCATATTAGATGAAATTATAAATTAAAAAAATTGCATTTTCTTCTTTTTTGAGCTTCCGATTAAATTTTCAAATTAAGTAATTTCTAATTTTCAAATTAACCTATCTTTGTGCTCCCGAACAGTCGGGAGAAAAGCACGTTTATGAAATTTGATTTAATACAGAAAGACGCTCATTCTAAAGCCAGAGCGGGCAGCATTACAACAGATCACGGAGTTATTGAAACGCCCATTTTTATGCCCGTGGGTACGGTGGCTTCGGTAAAAGGAGTTCACCAACGTGAGTTGAGAGACGAAATAAATCCGGATATTATTCTTGGAAATACTTACCATTTATATCTGAGACCACAAACCGAGATTCTTGAAAAAGCAGGAGGTTTGCATAAATTCATGGGTTGGGACAGAAATATTCTGACCGATTCCGGAGGTTATCAGGTGTATTCACTTTCTAATAACAGAAAAATCAAGGAAGAAGGAGTAAAGTTCAAATCGCATATTGACGGTTCTTACCACGTGTTTACACCGGAAAATGTGATGGAGATTCAGCGAACTATTGGAGCTGATATCATCATGGCTTTTGACGAATGTACGCCTTATCCTTGCGATTATAATTATGCCAAACGTTCTATGCACATGACTCATCGTTGGTTGGACAGATGTATTAATCATCTGGACAAACTGCCATATAAATATGGTTATGAGCAAACGTTTTTTCCGATTGTTCAGGGAAGTACTTATAAGGATTTGCGCCGTCAGTCGGCAGAATACATTGCCAATTCAAATCAATTAGGAAATGCCATTGGCGGACTTTCAGTAGGAGAACCTGCCGAGGAAATGTATGCCATGACCGAAGTGGTTACCGAGATTCTTCCGGAAGACAAACCTCGTTATTTGATGGGAGTGGGAACTCCAATTAATATTTTGGAAAACATTGCACTTGGAATCGATATGTTCGATTGTGTGATGCCAACGAGAAATGCCCGTAACGGTATGTTGTTTACGGCAAATGGAACCATTAACATCAAAAATAAAAAGTGGGAAGCCGATTTCTCTCCTATAGACGAAATGGGAATAACCTGGGTGGATACTGAATATTCAAAAGCTTATTTGCGTCATCTTTTTGCTGCCAATGAATATCTTGGAAAACAAATCGCTACAATTCACAATCTTGGGTTTTATATGTGGCTGGTTCGTGAAGCTCGTTTGCATATTTTAGCCGGCGATTTCAGAGCATGGAAAGATATGATGGTAAAACAAATGAGTCAACGTTTGTAAGTTTATTTGTTGTGAGTTGTAGGTTTTTTTAACACACAATCTACAACTCACAACCTACAACAAAAAGAAATGAAACTAATAGATAAGTACATACTCAAAAGATATTTGGCTACTTTCTCGGTCATGTTAATTATGTTTATCCCAATTGGGATTATCATTGACGTGTCGGAGAAAATCAATAAGATGATGGCCAACAAGGTTCCCTTCAAGACTATTCTTTTGTATTATGTAGATTTTACCATCTATTTTGCCAATTTCCTGTTTCCGATATTTCTATTTTTATCCATTATTTGGTTTACTTCAAAACTGGCAAACAATACAGAAGTGATTGCCATTTTGAGTTCCGGGATTTCTTTTACCCGATTTTTAAGACCTTATATTATTGGAGCTACTATTGTTTCTCTTTTTGCTATTCTCATGGGATTTTATTTGGCACCCAGAGCCAGTGAAGGTTTTAATAATTTTAGATACATGTATTTGCTGAATAATGGTAAAAACGAATTACGTGAAAATTCGGATGTTTACAGACAAACCAGTAGCGATGAATTTATATATGCGGGTAGTTTTGATCAGGAAGCAAGTATGGCTTTTAGTTTTTCTATGGAAAAATTCAAAGGAGAAAAATTATTTGCTAAAATTTCGGCCGACCGAATTAGATGGAATCCGAAGAAAAAGAATTATACATTGTTTGGCTATACCAAACGTATCGTAGGAGAATTTGATGATCGAATTGAAACGGCTGTAGAAAAAGACACTGTTTTTAAATTTGAATTACAAGATTTAACTCCAACGGTTTATGTGGCCGAAACTTTGACTTTTGGTGATTTGATTGATTTTATCGACAAGGAAAAAAAGAGAGGTTCATCAAATATCAATACTTATCAGGTGGTGCTTTATAAAAAATTCAGTGTTCCGGTGTCGGCTTTTATTCTGACAATTATTGCCGTGGCAGTTTCGTCTATGAAAAGAAGAGGAGGAATGGGAATGAATCTGGCATTAGGAATCCTGATTGCGTTTGGATTTGTATTCTTTGATAAAATCTTTGGAGTTTTGGCTCAAAAAGCTACCATTCAGCCATTAATAGCAGTTTGGATTCCAAATATAGCTTTCGGAATTTTAGCTTTTTATCTGCTGAGAAATGCAAAACGATAAACATAATGAACTTATAAAGAATTATAAAAAAAGCGAAACAGAATTTTCGACTTGATTTATTTCAACTAAACATAATAAAAGCGATAAAATACTTTCGTTCTAAATTGAAAATTTTATCTTTGTCGCCTTGAACTAAAAAAATTAAAACGCACAACTCCTATGGAATATTTAGATTTTGAGCTACCTATAAAAGAACTTGAAGAGCAATTAGATAAATGTGAAATCATTGGTCACGAATCCAAAGTAGATGTAAGTGCTACCTGTCAGCAAATTACAGAGAAACTGGAAGAGACTAAACGTTCTATCTACGGAAATCTTACCGCTTGGCAACGCGTTCAACTTTCAAGACATCCTAACAGACCTTACACTTTAGACTATATCAATGCACTTTGCGGAGATACTTTCTTAGAATTGTTTGGTGATCGTGGCTTTAAAGATGACAAAGCAATGGTAGGTGGTCTTGGTAAAATTGACGGACAATCTTTTATGATTATTGGTCAGCAAAAAGGACACAATACTAAAACACGTCAGTACCGTAATTTTGGTATGGCAAATCCTGAAGGATATAGAAAAGCTTTGCGTTTGATGAAAATGGCAGAGAAATTCAATATTCCTGTAATTACTTTGATCGATACTCCGGGAGCTTATCCGGGATTGGAAGCTGAAGAAAGAGGACAAGGAGAAGCTATTGCAAGAAATATCTTAGAAATGGTACGTTTAAAAGTGCCTGTAATTGCAGTAATCATTGGAGAAGGAGCTTCCGGTGGAGCATTAGGAATTGGTGTGGGAGACAGAGTGTTAATGATGGAAAACACTTGGTATTCTGTAATTTCACCTGAATCTTGTTCTTCTATCCTTTGGAAAAGCTGGAACTTCAAAGAACAAGCAGCCGAAGCATTGAAATTGACTTCTGCCGATATGAAAGCTCAAAAACTGGTTGATGAGATTATTCCGGAACCACTTGGAGGAGCTCACTATGACAGAGAAACTACTTTCAAAACGGTACAAGAATATATCATGAAATCATTTAGTGAACTGAAAGATTTATCACCTGTTGATTTGATTGAAAAAAGAATGGATAAATACAGTAATATGGGGGAATTTTCTGAATAAAATTACCTTTCAAATTATTGAAAATCCGAAGTTTATCGCTTCGGATTTTTTTATGGTTATTAACAATTTAGATTGAATTATTAACACCAGATTGTAATAACTATTTAGAGTTGACTTTCTTATTTTAACTATTTTCGTCACATGGAAAATTTCAAAAACATAAACCCGGTAAAAGTGGATAAATCCACTATAATCAATCTTGAAAAAGGTAAATTACCTCCTCAGGCACTTGAACTCGAAGAAGCAGTTTTGGGAGCTATGATGATTGATAAAAAAGGTGTTGATGAAGTGATCGATATACTTCAGTCGGACGCATTTTACAAAGAAGCTCATAAGCATATCTTTGAAGCTATTGTACAATTATTTACAGATACCCAGCCGATTGATTTATTGACCGTTTCGGCTCAGCTGAAAAAGAACGGTAAACTGGAGTTGGCAGGTGGCGATTTTTATCTGATTCAATTAACTCAGAAAATTTCGTCTTCGGCACATATTGAATTTCACTCAAGAATTATTCTGCAAAAATTCATTCAGCGAAGTCTGATTAAAATTTCTTCTGAAATCATTGAAGAATCTTACGATGAAACTACAGATGTTTTTGATTTGCTTGACAAAGCCGAATCAAAACTGTATGAAGTAACTCAGGGAAATATTAAACGAAGTTCCGAAACGGCTCAGAGTTTGGTTATTCAGGCGAAAAAAAGAATTGAAGAAATTGCCGGAAAAGAAGGTTTGAGTGGGGTTGCTACCGGATTTGAAAAACTGGATAAAGTAACTTCGGGTTGGCAGCCAAGTGATTTGATTATTCTTGCGGCTAGACCAGGGATGGGGAAAACTGCGTTTGTACTCTCTATGGCGCGAAATGTGGCCATAGATTTTGGTCATCCTGTGGCAGTATTTTCTCTTGAGATGTCGTCTGTACAGTTGATTACCCGTTTGATTTCTTCTGAAACCGGTTTATCTTCAGAGAAATTAAGAACCGGAAAACTGGAAAAATACGAATGGGAGCAGTTGACCACTAAGGTGAAAAATCTTGAAAAAGCACCGCTTTTTATAGATGATACCCCTTCGCTTTCTATTTTTGATTTACGTGCAAAGGCCAGACGTTTGGCTTCGCAGCACGGAATTAAATTAATCATTATTGATTATTTGCAGTTGATGACTGCCGGAGGAAATGGTGGAAAAGGTGGAGGAAACCGTGAACAGGAAATCTCGACAATTTCCCGAAACTTAAAAGCTTTGGCAAAAGAGTTGAACGTTCCGGTAATTGCACTTTCTCAGCTTTCGCGTGCCGTTGAGGCCAGACCGGGACATAAACGCCCAATGTTGTCTGACCTTCGTGAATCGGGAGCGATTGAGCAGGATGCTGATATTGTTTCGTTTATTTATCGTCCCGAATATTACAAAATTGAAGAATGGGATGATGATGAAAGTTCGCCAACGCAAGGACAGGCAGAATTTATTGTTGCAAAACACAGAAATGGTTCTCTTGAAAACGTAAGATTGAAATTCGTAGGACATTTGGGTAAATTCGACAATTTAGAAGAATTTGGAAGTGAATTTGCCGAGTTAGGTTCGAAAATGAATGATGACAACGACAATCCGTTTATTACTAAAAATCTTCCGTCTCCAAATGAAGCTTTTGGAAGCAGTAGTATGAATAATTTTGATGATGACAGTGATGTTCCTTTTTAATATCAGGAATTATAAAAATTAGAAAAGGATTTCACATCAAAGTGAAATCCTTTTTTGTTGGAATTAGAAGTGTTTGTTTAATGTTCAAACACATTTATATTTTTATAATTTCATATATTATTGTAATTGTTTCTTTCAAAGGAATATTTTCAACTTCAAAATTATCAAATGAAGTTTTTGGTACTGTTTTTTCTGAAACAGCTAAATTTGGTTTAATGAAATTAACTTCATTTACTCTATTTTCAAAATTGTTGAATTCACGATTTTCGTATTTACCTACTTTTTTAATATTATTTAGTTTTACTTTTAATTCAGTTGCAATATTTTCAGCATTACTTTTTGCATCAGCAATTGCTAATTGAACTAATTTTTTTCGTGTTGATTTTTCTAATTCATTTGAAATTTGAGTTTCAAATTCAATATCCAAATCTTTAAAATCCCTTAACTGTATTTCTTGATAAAAAAGATCTATAAGTTTATTGTCAATTCCAAATTCAATAGATAATGAGTTTGAGGCGTTGTATTCCTTTTTCTCATTTCGATATTGTTCAGTTGATATTTTGTATTCAGCTATTTTAATATTTTTATTTGTAAAACCAATTTTAAATAAAACTTGTTGTAATTTTTGAATTTCTTCATTTAATTCTTTGATTGCTGTTTTTGCTATATCATTTTTTTTATTTATGCTTATTTTAAAAGTTGCAATATCAGGTTTTATATAAATTTTAGCGTTTCCTTCGACAGTTATTTCATTTCCTTTCTCTGATTGAGAAAAGGAATTTAAAGTAAAAAATAAAATAAGGAGTATTGATAATTTCGTATTCATAAAAGTTTTTTTTAGTTTATTATTTCTTTTTTAAAGATAAATAGTGTTCTATACTTCTCAAATATAAAGAAAAACAGTATTAATTAAATTAAGATTTTATGAGTTACATATATTAAAATGATGGAAGACAGAGTTTATCAGTATTCTCGCTGAAGGAGTGAGTATTTTTCATCTCTCAGAAGAAGTTCTGAAATCTAGATTATGTTCTTCGCAATAGCCGTGAAAATACTGATTATTCCTAAAATCAACGTTTACAATTCACAACTCACAATTAATTTTGAATTATATTTGAAACTAAAAATTTGAAAATTTGAAAAAGTTATTATTTATATCATTTCTTTTATTGTCTCTTTCGGTCAAAGCTTCTTTTGTTTTGTTGCCAATGGACGAGACTACTCAAAAAAACCATCTCAAAGCTTACGGAATTGCCTATTGGGCAATTGACAAACAATACAAAGTAAGTTGGTTGCTTAACTATCGCGGCGGTTCTTTTTTGCTGCCTGATGCTCCCGAAATCAGGAAAGAATGTCAAATAAGAGGAGTAAGTTTTGAAGTGCTTTCTGATGGAGATACCGATCAGATTTTGGCAGAAATCAGCAGTCCGTCTCAAAATATGGAAGCGGTTGCACTTGAAAAAGCTCCAAAAATTGCAGTTTATACTCCCAAAGGTAAAATGCCTTGGGACGATGCTGTTACTTTGGTTCTCACTTATGCCGAAATTCCGTTTACTGCCGTTTATGACAGTGAGGTTCTGAGCGATCAGTTATTGTTGTATGATTGGTTGCATTTGCACCATGAGGATTTTACGGGTCAATACGGTAAATTTTTCGGAAATTACAGAAATGCACCTTGGTATATTGAACAAAAGCGAGAAGCAGAAGCTTTTGCAAATCAATTGGGTTACAAAAAAGTGTCGGAAGAAAAACTGGCTGTTTCTAAAAAAATTCGTGATTTTGTAATTGGTGGCGGATTTATGTTTGCCATGTGTTCGGCTACCGACAGTTTTGATATTGCGCTTTCTGCCGAAGGAGTTGATATTTGTGAACCAATGTTTGACGGAGATGCCAGTGAGCCGAATTACCAATCGAAAATAGATTACAATAAAACGTTTGCGTTCAAGGATTTTGTATTGGAAAGAAAACCGGAGCGATATGAATTTTCAAACATTGACATGACCGAAAAACGAAAAATACCAATGGAGAAAGATTATTTTACTTTGATGGAATTTTCGGCCAAATGGGATGTAGTACCTTGTATGTTGTGCCAAAACCACACCCAACTTATCAAAGGTTTTATGGGACAAACGACTGCTTTTGAAAGAGAATTGGTAAAATCGAATATATTGGTTTTGGGCGAAAACCAGCTCAACAACGAAGCACGGTATATTCACGGTCAAAAAGGAAAAGGTATGTTTACTTTTTATGGAGGTCACGATCCCGAAGATTATCAGCACAGAGTAGGGGATGAACCTACGGTTTTGGATTTGCATCCAAATTCACCTGGTTACCGATTGATTTTGAATAATGTCTTGTTTCCGGCTGCGAAAAAGAAAAAACAGAAAACATAATTTAAACTTGAATTATGAATTTGCTTGCAAAAGTTATTTTCTATAATAGTTTTGCGCTCTCAAAATAAATCAATGAAACAATATTTTAATTTATTCGATTTCAGTCAAAAAGTAAATTATAAAATCGAAATTTTGGCCGGCCTGACAGTCGCCATGACTATGATTCCGGAATCGTTATCATTTGCAATTCTGGCCGGACTTCCACCTTTGGTTGGACTTTACGGAGCTTTTATTATGGGAATTGTTACCGCAATTTTTGGAGGTCGCCCAGGAATGGTTTCAGGTGGAGCAGGAGCCACAGTTATTGTTTTAATTGCATTGATGAAATCATACGGAATTGAATATGTCTTCGGAGCTGTTGCTTTGGCAGGAATTATTCAGATTTTGGTAGGATTGTTTAAACTAGGTAAGTTTATAAGATTAGTACCACAACCGGTAATGTATGGTTTTGTAAATGGATTAGCGGTTGTAATTTTCATGTCACAATTGGAACAATTTAAGACTGTTATAAATGGAAATTCCGAATGGCTTACAGGAACTCCTTTTTTGATAATGGCCGGTTTGGTTGCCTTAACAATTTCGATAGTGGTGCTTTTGCCAAAAATAACCAAAGTTATTCCGGCTTCATTAGTGGCTATTATAGTTGTTTTTACTGTGGTTTTGGTTTTTAATATCGATACCAAACAAGTTAAAGATATCGCTTCTGTAAGCGGAAGTTTACCTCCTTTTCATATTCCTGATTTTCCTTTAAATTTAGAAACACTTCAAATCATTTTCCCTTTTGCATTGATTATGGCATCTGTTGGATTGACAGAAGGATTGTTGACGCTTAATTTGGTTGATGAAATAACTGCTACTAAAGGAAATAGTAACAGAGAGTGTCTTGCTCAGGGAAGTGCCAATCTTTTGAATGGTTTTTTCTTTGGAATGGGAGGTTGCCCAATGATTGCACAAACTTTAGTGAATCTTTCTGCAGGTTCAAGAGCCCGACTTTCAGGAATTGTGGCAGCTTTGACAATTTTACTTATTATTTTAATTGGAGCACCAATAATTGAGCAATTGCCTATGGCAGCATTGACAGGTGTAATGATTATGGTTGCTATAGGAACTTTTGAATGGACGAGTTTGCGAATTTTTAAACGAATGCCTAATTCAGATATTTTTGTGATGATAACCGTAATGTTGATTACGGTTTTTCTACACAATTTAGCTTTGGCAGTATTAATTGGTGTAATTATTTCTGCTTTGGTTTTTGCATGGGAAAGTGCCAAAAGAATCAGAGCCAGAAAATATATAGATGAAAGTGGGGTTAAACATTACGAAATTTATGGACCGCTTTTCTTTGGTTCTACAGCTAATTTTCTCGAAAAATTTGATGTTATTAATGATCCAAATGAAGTTATTATTGATTTCAAAGAAAGTAGAATTGCCGATATGAGCGCTATTGAAGCTCTTAATAAATTGACTGAAAGTTATGCTAAAGCCAATAAAGCAATTCATTTGCGTCATCTTAGTGAAGATTGTAAATCATTATTAAAAAATGCGGATAAATTAATTGAAGTAAACATCATAGAAGATCCAACTTACAAAGTTGCGATAGATTAGGTTTTTTAAATACTAAAAAAAAGACCAATCAAAATCATTGCTGACTGATTTTGATTGGTCTTTTTTTTGGATTAATTTCAAAAATAGTTGGATTTAAATATTTTTATATCGTAATATTGCAATATAAAAATAAATTATCAAATGGGAGCATCAAAATCAGATTCGTTTTCAGCTGAACACAACGAAATGGCTACTTTATTTAAATCTTTGGCTCATCCGGCAAGAATAGCTATAGTTGAATATCTTTTGGCTGTTGATAGTTGTATTTGTGGGGATATTGTAAATGAACTGCCGTTGGCACAACCTACAGTTTCGCAGCATTTAAAGGAGCTTAAAAATGCAGGAATCATTAAAGGAAATGTAGAAGGGACTGCAATTTGCTATTGCCTCAATCCGGAAACAATGACCAAAATGGAAAGCTATTTTTCGGGTATTTCAAAAGGGCTGAAAAACAAATGTTGTTGATTTTATAAATTCTAAGTCTAAAATCTTAAATAAAATGAAACTATCAGAATTTAAAACAGTATTGCAGGGAGTTGATACTATTCAAATCCAATTGCCGGACGGAAGTTTTGTACCGTCTCATTTTCACATTACCGAAATGGGTTTATTGATTAAAAACTTTATTGATTGCGGAAATACCATTCGAGAAGAAAGGCTCATTACCTTCCAGCTTTGGTTTGCAGGAGATTTGGAACACCGACTGACTTTCGAAAAGGTTTTCAAAATTATTTCAGCTTCTCAAAATCTGATTGGAGATCAGGATTTAGAGTTGGAAGTGGAATATCAAATGGAAAGCACCATTGGGAAATTTGGATTGGATTTTTTCGGTGGAAATTTTGTACTGACTTCAAAACAGACTACTTGTCTGGCAGATGACCACTGCGGAATTCCAGTCGAAAAAATGAAAGTTTCATTGAAAGATTTACAGCCAAAAATTAATTCTTGCACGACTAATTCAGGTTGCTGTTAAAATAACCAAGAAAAAGAATAAATCTTAAAATTATGAAGGAAAAAATTATAAAATATAAGAAACCAATTATCATTACCACATCTGTAATTACATTGCAGCTTTTATTTGGTTTCGATCCAAAATTTTGTCTCATTAATATAATATGGCTTTTTGTATAATGGAAAATAAAAAAGAACATTGGGAAAAAGTATTTGCAATCAAGCAGGAAACTGAGGTAAGTTGGTATCAATCAAAACCTGAGACTTCAATTCAATTTTTTACGAAGAATAATATTTCTAAAACAGCCAATATTATTGATATTGGTGGAGGAGACAGTTATCTTATTGATAATTTATTAGAAATGGGTTACAGTAACTTAACGTTGTTGGATATTTCTGAAAAAGCCATCGAAAGAATCAAAAAAAGATTAGGAGAAAAAGCAAATCAAGTCACTTTTATAGTTTCTGATATATTGGATTTTCAGCCGGAAATAAAGTTTGATGTTTGGCATGACAGAGCCAGTTTTCATTTTCTTACAAATGAAAGTGATATTGAAAAATACAAAACCATTGTTACTGATTTTATAAATGAAAACGGTTATTTGTTTATGGGAACTTTCTCTGAGAATGGACCTTTAAAATGCAGTGGTCTGGAAATTACTCAATATTCAGAAGAAAAGTTTGAAAGTGTTTTTGGAGTTGATTTCGATAAAATAAATTGTTTTACAGAAAATCACCAAACTCCTTTTGAGACTGTTCAAAACTTTATATTCTGTGAATTTAAAAAGAAGTAAAATGTACAAAAATCTTTTAAAAACTATTGAAAGTTTAGATTCTGAAACTATATCAAATGAGAGAAAAATTTGCTTACAACCATTAATTGATTATATTAAATCAAAGGTTGAAATAAATGAATCTATTAAGCTGAATTTCATTTGTACGCATAATTCAAGAAGAAGTCATTTGTCTCAAATTTGGGCACAAACAATGGCTTTTCATTTCGGAATAAAAAATGTGTTTTGTTATTCGGGAGGAACAGAAGTCACGGCTATGTTTCCGAAAATTACCGAAACATTGCAAAATCAGGGGTTCCGGATTAAGCAGTTAAGCGAAGGTAAAAATCCAATTTATTCGGTGAAATTTGACGAAAACGAACTTCCGGTTATTGGTTTTTCAAAAACATTTGATGATGATTTTAATCCTGTTTCCGGTTTTGCAGCAATTATGACCTGTTCGGCTGCCGATGAAGGTTGTCCGTTTATAGCAGGAGCCGAAAAGCGTTTGCCTGTTCGCTACGAAGATCCAAAAATGTTTGACGGAACCGAAATTCAGCATTTGAAATATGCAGAGCGAAGTCTGGAAATCGCTGCTGAAATGTATTATGTGTTTTCAAAAATCAGTAAATGATAAGAAAAGATTAGAAAATCAAAAAGTCGGATTGTAAATTAAACAATCCGACTTTTTGATTTTAAAGATCGACGAAATAAATCATTTAGCCGGTTCCAAAAATCCGTCTTTTCTCATTTGACGCGAAACTTCAGCAATTACTTCGTCTAAAGTTCCTGCCGGATCAGAAATATGAAGTGATTTGGTTGTTCCGGTCCAAATCAATTTATTTTGAGTCAAAGAAAACACATTGGTTTCAATGATATAATAAGTGTCCTCGTTGTAATAGCCCGGAGTATAGTAGTTGTAAGAATAGTTTCCGTACCAGTTTCCAAAACCATAGCCGTAATATCCTGAATAAGCTCCACCCATTCCACCGTAATACATTCCGGTGTTGGTACCAGGAACATAATAAGATTCTTTTTCAACGCTGACTAAGCGCATGGTAATTGCTGCGTCAAAATTCTCGTTTTTCAGGATATTCAATTTATCTTCTTTGCTTAAATCTAAATTGGTTTCATTCAAAAATCCAAACGAAGAATGAAAAATAGGGTTGGTAGCTGCAATTCTGTTTTCGGTAACTCTACGGGTTGCCTCGTCTTTTACCAATGCAACAATCAGGACTTTTTTAAATTTTTCTTTAGTAGCAGAAGTTTCAGGATCTCTCCAACTGCTTACAATTGAGGTACTGCTTCCACAGCTTAAAAAAAGGAGGCTAATAGAAAGTATGAGCAAATTTTTCATCTTAAAAAAAGTTAAAGTTTTTATAAAAATAACCTTTTTTTGATAAATTTTAGAGATTAAAATGATTTTTTAATTCGGTCTAAATCGCGTTTTGTGTCTTGCTCTTTGAGAGATTCACGTTTATCGTAGGTTTTCTTACCTCGGCAAAGACCTATTTCGAGTTTTGCCATTCCTTTTTCGTTGGTAAATAATTTCAAAGGAATAATTGTTAGACCTTTTGCCTGAACACTTCTGGCAAGACTTTTAAGTTCTCTGCGGTTTAGTAAAAGTTTGCGTTCGCTTCTGGCTTTGTGGTTAAATTGATTTCCAAAAGCATATTCTTCGATGTACATATTAATAGCAAAAAGCTCGTTGTTACTGAATTCACAGAAACTTTCGGTAATATTTGCTTTACCCAATCGAATCGATTTTATTTCAGTTCCTGCCAAAACAATTCCGGCAGTATATTTTTCGATTATTTCATAATCAAATCGCGCTCTTTTGTTAAGTATGTTGACCGTTTTTAGCATAGTGTGGCAAATGTAGGAACAAATAGATTAATTATGAATTATAAATTATGAATTTTGAATTGTTGGATAGAAAAAAGCGTCTGTTTCAACCTAAAAAAACGCTAATTTAAGGTTAGATACTTATCTGTTTTAATCCTAATTGAAATAAAATAGCAAAATTTGTGGTCATTTTTAAAAATGATAGTTTGACATTATAAAATTGCCTTAATTTTGCATTTATGGAAAATTCAAAGTCAAAAGATCCGCTGCATGGTATAACGCTTCAAAAAATTGTAGAACAATTGGTTGAATATTATGGTTTTGATACTTTGGGCGAATTAATTAAAATAAAATGTTTTAATGAAAATCCGAGTGTTAGCTGCAAGGCTAGACACCGGCACTGCTAATAACAACTACCCTTACAAACAAAAAGGACTGACCCAATTAAGGTGTCAGTCCCCACTAAAAAACAAAATTTCTACTCAACGCCTAACTGTAATTTTGCAGCACTAAGATGAATTTCATCTTGCGTTTCTAAAGCAAAATATCCATAAACTAAAGGTGCAGCCGCAGCTCTTTCAACCGCTTGTTCAAATAGCTTATCCCATACTACTCCACCTTGTTTTTCGTATTCTGAAATTAAAGATTTTAGACTTTCTTCACCGAAAACAGTAACGTGACCCGAAAAATCTTGAGCTATATCGCTGACTTGTGCCGTTGACCAATCGATAATTCCGCACAATTCTCCATTATTATGAGTAAGGGTATGACCTGCATATAAATCCCCGTGAATGAATTTTGTAAAATTCGGCCATAAGGTATCGCTATCCAACCATTGTCGGTATCGATTTTCTAATTCGGCACTTATACCTAATTCAGATTTCACCAAAAGTAATTTTTCTGAAATCTCATTTCTAACCTGTTCTGGTGTTAGCACTTTTAATCCGTTACGAAGAACTTCCAACTTTGGAATAGAGTGAAGTTCAACCAGAACTTTCGCTAATGATGGAATATAAAGGTCACTTTCTTTAGAGATATTCCAAGTTACTTCATAAGTATCAGCATCATAAGTAAGTGCAGGTTTTCCATCGAGCAAAGGATAGGCTACCAGTTCTTCATTAGCTATACGCCAATCAGGAACTTGCACCGAAAGGTATTTCGATACCAATTGAAGAATGCGTTTCTCAGTCGCAATCTGTTCGCCTAAGTCTGCTCTTCTTGGGATACGCAACAACCATTTTTTGCCATCCTTATCTGTGGCAAACCCTACTTTAAAGTCAATTCCCATCTCATTAAAACTCATTTCATCCGAAAGAATTAAACCATTTCTTTCCGCTAATTTTTGAATATCTTTATTTTTCATTTTTTACACATTTTTGATTTTACCTAATTGCATTAAGTTGCGAGTGCCGAACGAAAGAATACCCACAAGGATTGCCAAACAACCGCTTACGATAAACGTAATGTTTATACCAATAACTTCTGCAATCAGACCTGTAAATAATAAACCGATTACACTTGGCAGTACTGCCAAACTATAATAAAGTGAAAATACACGTCCTAATTTTTCAGGGCTTACCTCTGTTTGTACAATTGCTGTAAAACAGCCATTGAAAATGGACAGACTGATACCTCCAATGGCAGTTAACAATACAAATCCTACAAACCAACTTGCAGGCAATGCTCCACTCAGAATAAATGTAAGTCCTAGTAATACATACATTACATTGACAGCTACCACTTTTGAGCCTTTCAATTTGAAAGTACTCAAGATAGCTCCGCCAATAAGCATACCTCCACCCCAAACCACTTCTACAACTCCCATTTCCCATTTCCCACCTGCATAATGCCCTGTTGTAAGCAAGGGAAACATAATGGCAGCAGGCATTATAACAAAGGTTATTGCCATTGCATAAAGAAAAAGATAACGTAAACCTTTGTTCTTTGAAATAGTTTGAAATCCTTCCATAAAATCAGTAGTAACGGAATGGATAGACAATTTTGATTTCGTCACTAAATCAGGAATTTTCACCATTACGAGTGAAAGAATACCCAGCAATGCCCCAATCAAATCCAGATACAATACTTTTGAAATGGGAAGATAAGCAATGGCCAATGTGCCAATGGCAGGACCGCCAATACTACAAACCGAATGCAGAACCTGATTAATTCCTGCTACCTTTATCAATTCACTTTTGGGTACAATCAGTGGAGCTATAGCCTGTAGTGCCGGAGTATGAAAAGCATTGCCAACAGAACGCAATCCGAGTAGGACATAAATCCATATTAGATTAACATTTTCATTTTGTAGAATGAAGAGTAACACAAGAGCACAGACAGCTATAAAAGCATCCGAAAAAGCCATTACATATTTACGATTGAGACGGTCAACATATACTCCTGCAATTAAACCTATCAATGCTTGAGGTAACATTGCCGCTATTCCTGCGTAGGCTAACACTTCAGCTGACTTAAACTCAATACTGAGCCAGACAATGATAGCAAACTGAACAGCATAACTTGTAAGCATTGATACAAACTGCCCAGCCCATATAAACATATAGGTCTTAAACCATTTACGGTTTTCCATAAAATAAACTCGATTAAATTACACAACAATAATAAGGCAGTACAAAGAGATACCACCTAATAAAAATGGGCTTATTGAGAATAACCCTAATTATTTAATCCAAGGCTTTGCCACGTGTTGTATATTTTTTGGAAGTGAAGCCACAAAAGTACAAAATATTATCTCAAAAAAATAAGCTATTTTAGCAAAATTAAGCCCGGCAGCTAACAAGGTATTGCCAAAAGCGGGGCTGAATGGCTTCGATAGGACATTTGTGCAAAGTTCAACTTTCGTTCTTCGATTGAACTTTTGTGCTAAAAATCCCCGCCTTCGGCAATACCCGAACCGTTATGTCGAGTTTGACATTTTTGAGAAAAACCGAATGGGCTCGCAAAAAAGTGGAGGAATTATATATTAGAACACTTCCAAAATTCTAATAAAAAAGCTGTTTCAGAAACTTTTGAAACAGCTTTTTTATTGAAATGAAGATATTTTTTAGCAATAATAAGAATCTTCTTCGCTTTCAATTCCCATTATATCTCTGTACATAATATATTGAACAGAGTAGAAAAACGGTAATGTAAAAAAGAGTCCGATGCAAAATGCCATTAATCCTAATAGTATGGAACAAAAGGCAGCTATTATTACCAATAAAAGAATTAACCAAAATTTCTTAAAAATAATGGTAAAACTTCCTTTTATAGCTTCGATAGCATTTAGTTTTCCGAAGATTATCAGAGGGATTGTAAATAAAGTCAGAGTTCCTGCCAATGCATTGAAAATTGTTAATCCTATAGAAATCAATACAAGAAACGACATATTGTCTTCGTTATCGTTCAAAATAGATAGCAAAGGGTCGATGGTATTGGTAACAATTGCAATAATTAATGCCGAAATAAAAAGGTCTTTGAAATAAATGCTTCTGTAATATGAGAAGACTGTTTTTATTTTTAACGGATTATTTTGTTGGGCATTATGAATGGTTTTTAGGATTCCGGCTGTAAGCGGAGCAATAATAGCCATTCCTGAAACTTTCACTATAAAATTGAAAATTTTTGCCAAATCAGAATTTTCATAAATATCATAGTTGGTCATAAACATGGTAATATCGTTTATGCTAAAAGCAATAGTAGCGATACTTCCTATGAAAATGGTAAATAAAAGAATTAAAATAAAGATCAATAAGCCAATAAACAATGCAATCTTTTTATAATTTTCAAAAGCGGCTTTTAATACATTATCTAAGTCCAGGTGAAATCCTTGTTCCTTAATTTGTTGTAGTTTTTCTGAAGTAGAGTTCATTTATTTTATGATAATTTAATTTTGTACTGAGTTCCAAATCACGTCATTTGGAGTGGGTGCAATAATAGTCAAAATTTCCTTAGAAACCGGATGAACAAAAACCAATTTTCTGGCATGAAGATGAATACCTCCGTCGGGGTTGCTTCGGTCAAATCCGTATTTCAAATCTCCTTTTATGGGACAACCAATGGCAGATAATTGAGCTCTGATTTGATGGTGTCTTCCGGTATGCAGATTGATTTCTAAAGCAAAATAATTTTGAAGCGTGGCTATAATTTTATAATCCAAACTTGCCATTTTACTCTCTGGAACTTCACGGATATGCGCTTTTGAAGTATTGTTTTTTTCATTCTTTTTCAGGTAATGAACCAAATTGTCTTCTGTTTTCGGTGGTTTGTTTTTTACCACAGCCCAATAAGTTTTTTGAGTTTCGCGGTTTTTGAATAACTCATTCAAGCGAGTTAAAGCCTTTGAAGTTTTGGCAAAAACCACAATTCCGGTTGTAGGCCTGTCTAAACGGTGAACCACTCCCAGAAACGCGGCTCCCGGCTTGTTGTATTTTTCTTTCAGATATTCTTTAACCACATCGCTTAGTGGCTTGTCACCGGTTTTGTCGCCCTGCACAATATCGCCCACGCGCTTGTTTACAACAATAATATGATTGTCTTCAAACAGCACTTGCAGATTGTCTTTATTAGAAATTGTTTTTGAAGTCATAAAGGTTTAAGACTTATTTGGTTTTATAAATGGCTGTCTTGAAATTGTCCTGAACCAATTCCATTTGGTCTTTGTATTCCTGTGGGATCTCGGCTTCTTTTTTCTTTAAAATGGCAAAGAAGATGGGTTTTTTAATTTTCATAACCGAATCAAGTTCTTCGATGTTTTTTACCACCTGAGCTCTTCCGTTAGAATAAAATTCGCCGGAATAGTTTTTTTCTTTATTGAGTAATGAATCGTTTTCAATTTTCACATAATAATACAACGGAATTGCTTTGTTTTCATCGTTGATTTTCAGGTTTTCTAAAAGGTATTTGTCTGAATTTATCTGATATTTTGTTTTTGGATAAAATTGCAAGCCGGAATAAGCCAGGAAAACAGCAATAGGAAAAAACAAGCCGGCACGCAAAAGTCCTTTTTTAGACTTGAAATCTTCCCAAAAATGAACCATCAAAAACATCATCGGAATTGTAACGGGCAAAGTGTAAGTGTGCAGTATGTTTTTTGACATCGTAAAAAATACCGGCAACCAAAACATCCATAAAACCAGAAAAGAAATCCATTTGTCTTTCAGGATTGAAGTTCTGTTTTTCCATAATTTAAACAATACAATCTGGAACCAAGGAAACGAAAAAGCCATCATAAACAACCAAACCATTCCGGGCTTAACCGATTTTGGATTTCCGTACAAATCGCCGCTCCAGCCCGGAACCAGAAAACGTTTATAATGTTCGCCTACAAAGAAATATTCGCTGAATCCCGGCGATTTTTGTTCAATCAAATAATACCAAGGCAAAGCGATGGCAAGGGTAATTATAATTCCGAAAATGATTGGCAAACGAGACCATAATTCTTTGAATCGGTTGAAATCTAAACAACACCAAACAAGAAGAGGAGGGAAGGTAAGTACCATAATTAGTGGTCCTTTGGCTAATAATCCTAAACCTAAACCAACAAAAAACAGGTAATTCCAAATTGTTTTCAGTGGATTATTCATCATTTTCCAAAATGACAACATCATCAGGGTCATTGAAAAAGAAAGAGCGCTGTCGGTAGAAACCACTCCGGTGTGAATTAAAAATTCAGGTGTACTAAGCAAGATGAATCCCGGCAAATAAAACGAGATACCTTGTTTTTTTACAAATCTTCCGGCGATTATCAGAATCAAAACGCTCAAAAGATAAGAAGGAAATCTTGCTGCAAGTTCATTAACGCCAAAAACCACAAAACTAAGAGCAGAAAGCCAGGTAGATAATGGCGGTTTTGCCCAAAAAGGGAAACCATAATCTATTTGAACTATAACCCATTCTTTGGTTTCGTACATTATTCTCGAAATTTCGGCATAACGGGCTTCGGTTTTGTCTAAAAGCGGAATAGCACTTGTCAAAAATAATCGGAATAATAAAATGGCAATTACAGAAATCATCAGCACAAACTGATTGTCTTTTAATTTATTTGGAATCATAAGTAAATTGAAAGTGTGTTTTTATAACTTTTGTTAATTAAATAAATTCAGCAGGGTTGGCTTTGTATTTTTTACCAATTTCATACAAATCAAACCAAAGTTTAAAGCCATAAGAAAATTTCACTTTAGAATCTCCTTTTTCAATCCATTGTTTCAAAGGAATTTCGAGCATTTGTTCAAGGGCTTTTTCTCTTCCGAAAATCAGTTTCATTCGGTAAAACAATTCTACATCAAATAACCATCTGGAGATGAATTTCTTTTTGAATATAAGTGTCGAAATTTCTCTTGTAAAAATTTTAGCACCACATTGAGTATCGTAAACTCCTAATTCCAGAAGACGAGAAATGAAGGTAGCGATGATTCTCCCTATTAAAAATCGACTGAAATTTCTTTGAATGTTCGAACCAATTTTCATGATTCGGGAGCCAAAAGCAAAAGAGGTATTTCCTTTTAGATGAGATTCAAGTTCAATAAATTCTTCTAAGGTTGTTGCCAAATCGGCATCGAGATAACCTATATATTGGTGTTTGAATTTTTCGTTGCAATAATTGATTCCTTGTCGGACAGCTTCGGCCTTGCCTGAATTTTTTTCCAATGTCAGGACATAAACCTGATTTGGTCGCTGATTTTTAATGTTTTCTAATATTTCCTGCGTATTATCGGAAGAACCGTCGTTTACAAAACAGATCAAGGTGTCCGGATTGGCATCAATAAAACGTAAAAAGTCTTGAATCATTAGACCTTTTTGTTCATTATAACAAGGAATAATTATACAGGTAACGGAGTTTTCAATCATTTTTTATGGAGGAAGATTATTCGATTGTTCGATTCCTCGATCATTCGAATTATCGAAAAATTGAGGAATCGAACAATCGTCTTAATATTGTTCTTTTTCGTTTGGAAAATCTTTCGACTTTACATCAGAAACATATTGACCAATGGCTTTGGTCATTTGTTCATATAAATTCAAATAGCGTCTCAAAAAGCGCGGACTAAATTCATTGTTCATTCCCAACATATCGTGAATAACCAAAACTTGTCCGTCTACACCTGAACCGGCACCAATTCCGATAACGGGAATTGAAATACTTTGAGCTACTTTGGCAGCCAAATTAGCCGGAATTTTTTCAAGTACTAAGGCAAAACAACCAATTTTTTCGAGCATTTTGGCATCTTCAATTAGTTTTTCGGCTTCGGCTTCTTCTTTGGCACGAACGGTATAAGTTCCGAATTTGTAAATAGACTGAGGAGTTAAGCCTAAATGTCCCATAACCGGAATTCCGGCGTTCAATATTTTCTTGATAGAATCTTTAATTTCGCTTCCTCCTTCCAGTTTTACAGCGTGTCCGCCGCTTTCTTTCATGATTCTGATAGAAGATCGCAATGCTTCTTTTGGATCAGATTGATAAGTTCCAAAAGGCAAATCAACTACCACCAATGCTCTTTCTACTGCTCTTACAACCGAAGAAGCATGGTAAATCATCTGATCGAGTGTAATAGGCAAGGTAGTTTCATGTCCGGCCATTACGTTTGAAGCCGAGTCACCTACTAAAATTACATCAATTCCGGCTGTATCAACAATCTTGGCCATTGTATAATCGTAGGCAGTAAGCATGGAGATTTTTTCTCCATTGGCTTTCATATCAATAAGTGATTTGGTGGTTATTTTTTTGTAATCTTTTTTTGCGACTGACATAACTGTTGTTTTTGGACTGTAAAAATACTATAAAATTATATTACACCGTATTTATAATTTGTACAAACTATAAGCGGCTAATTTTTAAGCTTCAGGGATATTGTATGTTTAAATATTATCCTATTTTTGGAAAAAATGAAATGTCATAGTTATTTATTATGAAAGAGAAATTGATTTCAATTTTAGAGAAAGCAAACGAGGTAAGGGTTAATAATCTTGCCCAAAGTATATTTTTGGTAGAGGAAGTTCTTAATTCAAGCAATATTGATAATTATATTGATTTAAAAGCACGGGCATTTTCTCAATTGTCGCTTTATTATATGATTCTTGGTGAGGATGATAAATGTATGGATTATGCAGATAAAAGTATTAAATTGTTTGAAGAACTGGGGGATGAAAAGGGAATTGCTGATGCAAAATACAGTGTAGCCGGAGTTTATTATAAAACAGATAATTATCATATTGGCCTGGTTTATTTAATTGATGCATTAAATGTTTACAGAAAATTAGATGATTATTACAATATTTCGCGTTGTGAAAAATCTTTAGGGACCATCTACGATTATTCAGGAGATCAGAATTCAGCTTTAAAATCATATCAAAATGCTGTTCTTTACGCTAAAAAAATAAACGACCTCAATCTTTTATCAAATGCATATAACAATTTATCAGGTTTATATATTAAGCAGGGTAATATTGAATTGGCCGAAAAAACAATACTCGAATCTATCACATTAAAAACGGTAACAGGAGATATCAGAGGAATGGCCTTTGCAATTTACGGAAGAGCCAAAGTTAATTTGGAATTAAAAAAGCATAAAGAAGCAAAAGCCGACTTTCTTGAAGCTATAGAAATTCATAGCGAAATGGGAGAAAGACTTGGTTTGGCAATGTGTTATCACAAAATGGCTAAATTTTACATTGAAGTAAATGAGCCTGAAAATGCGAAAGTAATTCTTGCAAAAGGATTAGAATTATGTGTTAAATACAATATATCTATTATTCGATTCAAATCTTACCATCTTTTATATACTATTTATAAGCAGGAAGGAAACAAAACGGCAGCTTTGGAATATCTTGAAAAATATATAGAATTAAAAGAAACGGTTCTTAATACACAAACTCTGAAAGTAATCGATAATTATGATATGCTTGTTCAGATGAAAACAGTGCAGAAAGAAGCTGATTTTTTGAGAGAAAAGGCCGAAATGATAGAAAAAACAAATCGTGCTGAAGAAGCAGCCAGAGTAAGACAAGAGTTTTTGTCAACGATGAGTCACGAAATCAGAACTCCGCTCAATGCTATTACCACTATTGCCTCTATATTAGGAAAGAAATCTAATGAAGAAGATAAGGAATTAATTGATTCACTGAACTTTTCTTCAAATCATCTTATGCAAATCATCAATGATATTCTTGATTTTGACAAACTCGATTTGGGGAAAATGGAATTAGAACTAAGTCCGATACCGATTTATCCTTTACTCGAAAAAATAATTGAAGCATACAAATTTCAAACAGTAGAAAAGAATTTGGATCTTTCTTTCAAATCGAATGTGTTGCCAACTGAAATATACTATCTGGATAATATGAAAATTACCCAGATTATCGGAAATCTTATAAATAATGCTATAAAATTTACCGACTTCGGAAAAGTTGAATTGGAAGTAAATATTTTAAAAAATAAAGAAAAACATGATATTCTGGAATTTAGAATTTCGGATACAGGTGAAGGAATTAACAGTGATAATCTGGACAAGATATTCGAAACTTTTTCTCAGGTAAAAAATACAATTACAAGAAAAGCAGGAGGTACCGGATTGGGATTGGCCATTGTTAAAAAACTCATAGAACTGCACGGAAGTACTATTAATGTAGAAAGTATTCCGGGAAAAGGAACTCAGTTTTATTTTGAATTAAAACTAAAAAAATCGAAACAATCTGCTAGGAAATCAGAAAACATTCACACAATAAATTTAGAAGGAGTAAAAGTATTGTTGGTAGAAGATAATCCGATTAATGCTATGATTGCTGAGAAATTGTTGTCTCAATGGTCTATAATTACGGTTCATGTAAGCAATGGAATGGATGCTTTAAGAAAAATTCAGGACGAAGAATTCGATTGTATCTTAATGGATATTCACATGCCTGAAATGGATGGTTTTGAAGCTACAGAACATATAAGAAACTCTAACAGTTCAAATAAAGAAACACCTATTTTTGGATTGACAGCAGATGTTTCGGCCAATACAAACAAAAAATATTTATCTCTTTTTAATGGTTTTCTCTTAAAACCAATTGAAATAGAAAAAATGAAATTAGCACTTTCGTCAGTCAAATAATGAGCAATTGAAATTTTGACATTATGATAGTTTTAATTTTTTTGACAGAAATAAAAAAGCGGTTTTAAAAATATTTTTAAAACCGCTTTTGGTATAATGATAGATTGATTAACAATCGGCTAAATTCACGGCAATAGCCAAACCTCCTTCAGAAGTTTCTTTGTATTTGTTGTTCATGTCTTTGGCAGTTTCCCACATAGTGGCAACCACTTTGTCCAAAGGAACTTTTACATTTTTAGCATCTGTAGCCAAAGCCAGTTCGGCAGCGTTGATAGCTTTGATGGCTCCCATGGTATTTCTTTCGATACATGGAATTTGAACCAAACCTCCAATTGGGTCACAAGTTAAACCTAAATGATGTTCCATCGCGATTTCAGCAGCAATTTGAACTTGTTGAGGACTACCTCCCATCAATTCGCACAATGCTCCGGCGGCCATAGCCGAAGAAACTCCAATTTCGGCCTGACAACCTCCCATTGCTGCCGAAATAGTTGCTCCTTTTTTGAAAATACTTCCTATTTCGCCTGCAACCAAAAGGAATTGTTTGATTTCTTTTTCAGTTGCATTATGGTTTTCAATTGTCAAATAATACATTAATACTGATGGAATTACTCCGGAACTTCCGTTTGTTGGAGCCGTTACTACACGGCCAAGAGCAGCATTTACTTCATTTACGGCAAGTGCAAAACAACTTACCCATTTAAGGATTTGTCTGAATTTTACTTCCGTTTTTCTGATTTCCTGTAACCAGGTTTGAGGACTGTTATAATTTGACAAACCAATCAATTCCTGATGCATGTCAAAAGCTCTTCTTCTCACATTTAGTCCGCCAGGCAAAATACCTTCCGAATGACAACCAATGTACATACATTCGAGCATGGTATTCCAAACACGCATTAGTTCGTGATCAATTTCTTCTTCAGTACGAATTGCTTTTTCATTTTCGTAAACGATTTCTGAAATCTTTTTGTTTTCTTTTACACAATATTCCAAAAGTTCTTCGGCATTGTTTATCGGATAAGGAAATTCGTATTGTTTTTCGTTTTTGTCATTATTTGAAACTTCTTCTTTAATAACAAATCCTCCGCCGATAGAATAGAATGTCGAAACATATTCAGAATTATCGTTGGTAAAAGCGGTAAAAGTTAATCCGTTTGCATGAAAAGGAAGAAAGTTTTTATTAAATACAATATCTCTCTCAATTTCAAAAGGAATTAGGTTTTTATCTCCTAAATTAATTTGATTGGTAGCTCTGATATTTTTAATAATTCCGTCAATATTTTCAACCGGAATATATTCAGGATCTTGTCCGCTTAAACCTAACATCACAGCCAAATCGGTAGCATGACCGGTTCCGGTAAGGGAAAGAGAACCATATAAATCGATTTTTACACGATTTACTTTTTGAAAAATATTTTCATTGTTTAATTCTTCTAAGAAACGTTCGGCAGCACGCCAAGGCCCCAGTGTGTGCGAGCTTGAAGGCCCTACACCAATTTTAAGCATATCAAAAACAGAGATACGTTCTTCCATAATTTGTCATAAATTTTCGAAAGACAAATATAGGGAGGAATCCCGAGATAAAAACACTAGAGAAATTAAAATTAGTTATAAATGTAACAATACAAAATACTTCTCAAGTACTGAAAATAGTAGGTTTTTTTAATGCTTAATTTCAGATTAAAAATCCAAACTTCCGCTTAATTCCTTTAAAGCAATTTCATACAATTTGGTTTCAAATTGCGAATTAGTATATCGCACTTGTGCCTGTACATAATTGAATTGTGCTGTTCTGTAATCAATAGGAGAGATGGTTCCTATTTTGTATTTGGCCAAAGTAATATCTAAATTTTGTTTTGCAATAGTCACATTATTCTCTTCCATGTGGGTAAGTTCTAAATTCGTGGAATAACTCTGGAAAGCTGTATTTAATTGAGATTCTAAAGCTAATTTTTGTTGTTGCAATACAAAATTTGCATTTTCAACTTCAATTTTGGCAACTTTTTCATTTCTGTTTTGGTTAAAACCACTAAAAATAGGCAACGCGGCCGAAAAGCCATAAATTAAACCTTTTCCCGAAGAACTTGTAACGAAACCTAATGAAGCTTCAGTCTGACTGAAATTGTATCCGGTATTTACTTTCAAAGTTGGATATCGTACCGCTTTGGTTTGTTTGAGTTGTAATTCGGCACTGTTTTTTTCCAAAATTTGAGCCTGTAATTGCGGATTCTGATTTTCGGCTTTGCTTTTTAAATCCTGCAATTGCAAACGGTCGTCAATAGCAATTGTATCAATAACAACAAAATCGATAGAAAGATCACGAGCCAAAATTTCGTTTAATCTTGTTTTTGTGTTTTTGTAGTTTTCCAGTTGTCGCAATTTGAGACTGGTATCGGTATTGAAATCTACTTGTGCATTCAATACTTCCAGTTTTGATGCTTTACCAATGGTAAAACGGTTTTTCGAAATGGTTAATCGCTGTTGCGAAATTGTAATTGCCGTATCAATTACCGCTAATTGTTGTTGTTGCTGAACCAAATCGTAATAAGTGGTATAAACGTCCCCGATTTTAGCAAGAATAGTGGCTTTAAGTTTGGCTTCCCCTTGTTTTTTTAGAATCTCAAGTTGGTCTTTTCTGGCAAACATTTTCAAACCGTCAAATATGGTCCAATCCAGATTCACTCCGTAATTCAGATTCATATTTTTTGCATTATCCAATGATCTGTGAGTACCATCGGCCTGAATTTGGGAAATATTCTGAATATTGTTGGTGTTGGCAATGGTAGCATTAATATTGGGCAACATTCCGGCATTTCCGACAGTCGCATTGGTTTCATCAATTTTATAATTGTTTGAAGCAATTTTGATGTCATAATTGTTTTCCAATGCTATTTTCACCGCATCTTCCAGTTTCAGAAGATTTTGCGAATGCATGGGAAATGCAATCAGGAGTAGTAATAGCGTTTTGTATAAAGTCTTTGTTGTCATTTTTAGAATTTTTGTTTAATCGTTTAATTGTTTAACTGTTTATCGTTTGAACGATTAAATAATTAAACAGTTCAACAATCTATAAATTATCAAATTCCGGATGGTGTTTTTTTGCTTTGGACCACATAAGATAAATAGCCGGAATCACAAATAATGTAAGAATAAGGGAGAAAATGGTTCCGCCCACAATAACTACTCCCATACCGATTCTACTGGTAGCGGCGGCACCAAGCGACAATGCGATAGGCAAGGCACCAATTGCGATAGCCAAACTGGTCATAAGAATAGGTCGCAAACGGGATTCGGCGGCTTCCGTAATGGCTTCGTATTTTGGTATTCCCTGCTCTCGAAGCTGGTTGGCAAATTCCACAATCAAAATTCCGTTTTTGGTTACCAATCCGATAAGCATGATAGTTCCAATTTGGCTGAAGATATTCCAGGTTTGTCCAAATAGCCAAAGCGAAAATAAAGCTCCGGCTACCGCCATTGGAACGGTTAAGATGATAATAAACGGATCTATAAAACTTTCAAACTGAGCTGCAAGAATCAAAAATATCAGCAGTAAAGCCAGTCCGAATGCAAACGAAGTATTGGAACCGCTTTCTACAAAATCTCTGGATTCTCCGCCCAAATCAGTGGTAAAAGTGTCATCCAGCACTTTGGCTTTTATTCTGTCCATGGCTTCAATTCCGTCTCCTATACTTTTACCGGGAGCAAGACCGGCGAAGACAGTTGCCGACATATTCCTGTTGTTGTGGAACAATTGCGGAGGATTGCTTTTCTCGCTGATTTTTACCACATTGTCCATTTGAATCAGTTCGCCTTTATTGTTTCTCACGAACATTGAAGTTAAGTCCAAAGGTTTCGATCGGTCTTTTTGATCAAATTGTCCAATGACCTGATACTGTTTGGCATTCATCATGAAATAACCGAAACGTTGCCCACTCAAGGAAAGTTGCAGTGTTTGGGCAATATCCAATACAGAAATGCCTAAGCTTTCGGCTTTTTCCCTGTCGATAGTAACGTTGATTTCCGGCTTGTTGAATTTTAAATTAACATCTGTAATGGCAAAAGTCGGATCCTTGGCGGCTTCTTCCATAAACAGAGGAATTTTTTGTTCCAACTTTTCAAAAGAAGATGCCTGAATGATGTATTGAATAGGCAATCCGCCTCTTTTGTTTACCGCAATTGTTGGTTGTTCTGTAACCGATGTTTTGGCATCCGAATAATTTTTGGTCCATTTGGTGAGTTTTTCTGCAATTTCTTTCTGGCTGCGTTTTCTGTCTTCCGATTCAACCAAAGTAAGTCTGACTCTTCCGGCATTTGTGGCAGAGCTGCTAAAACCCGGAGCTGTCATTATCAAGCTTACTTTTTTCTCAGGGATAGAATCTTCAATCAATTTCGATAATTCCTGCATAAAACGTTCTGTATATTCATAAGAAGAACCCTCGGCAGTAGTCACGCTCATCATTAAACCGCTTCTGTCATCGTAAGGAGCCGTTTCCTTTTGAAGAATATTAAAGAATAAATAAATCAATCCGAAACAAACTCCAAGAATAACGAAGCTCATCGATTTTACCGTCAGGAATCGTTTCAAAGAATTGGCATAAGTGCTGTTTAGATTTTCAAAAAACGGTTCGGTATAAACATAAAATTTCGATTTTTTCTGCTCGCCACCTTTCATCAAATACGCATTCAGCATAGGAGTGAGGGTAAGCGAAACAAATGCGGAGATTAATACTGCCGCACCAATAACGACCCCGAATTCTCTAAAGAGTCGGCCCACGAATCCTTCGAGGAAGATAACCGGAAGAAATACGGCTGCCAGAGTTATGGAAATGGAGATTACCGCGAAAAAGATTTCGTTCGAACCTTTTACGGCCGCTTCAATAGGAGACATTCCTTCCTCGACTTTTTTGAAAATGTTTTCGGTAACAACGATTCCGTCGTCAACAACCAATCCGGTGGCTAAAACGATGGCCAATAATGTCAGTACGTTTATTGAAAAACCAAACAGCCACATGATGAAAAATGTTGCAATCAACGAAACCGGAATGTCGATAAGTGGTCTGAAAGCGATTGCCCAATCCCTGAAAAACAGGTAGATAATAATGATTACTAAAATGATTGCAATCAATAAGGTTTCCGCTACCTCGGTCACTGATTTTTTTACAAAAACAGTATCATCAATTACTATGTTTAGCTTGATGTCTTTGGGTAAATCTTTTTTCAGAGCATCGTATTTCTTGTAAAATTCTTTTGAAATATCCAGATAATTAGCACCCGGCAAAGGAACAATGGCACAAGCAACCAAAGGTACTCCCGATTGGGTCATACTGGTTTCTATAACTTCAGGACCTAATTCGGCCATACCAATATCGCTGAAACGAACAATTTTGTCGCCTTGGGTTTTAATAATAATGTTATTGAATTCTTCGGCTTTACTCAGATTTCCGACGGTTTTTACGGTAAGTTCAGTGTCTTTACCGGTTAATTTACCGGAAGGCAATTCAATATTTTGTTTGTTCAGTGCATCTTTAACATCCGAAACCGTACATCCGTAAGAGGAAAGTTTGGTAGGATCAATCCACAAACGCATTGCATATTTCTTTTGTCCCCAAATTTGAACGCCACTTACCCCCGGTATGGTTTCCAGTCTCGGACCAATTATGTTTTCGGCATAATCGCTCAATTCTAATGAATTTCTGACATCACTTTGAATCGACATGGATATGATGGCATTAGAGTTGGCATCCGCTTTTGAAACTACAGGCGGAGCATCTAAATCTTTTGGCAAATTTCTGGCAGCAATCGATACTTTGTCACGAACATCATTGGCTGCAGCTTCTAAATCTTTATCGAGATTGAATTCTACAGTAATGATACTTGTTCCCTGCACACTGGAAGAAGTGATATTTTTGATTCCGTCAATTGAGTTGATGGCTTTTTCAATAGGTTCTGTAATTTGAGATTCGATAATATCAGAATTGGCTCCGGAATAGTTGGTTCTGATAGAAATCTGCGCAGGATCTATCGATGGGAATTCTCTTATTCCCAGAAAACTGTAGCCAATTATCCCAAACAAAATAATAGTTAGGTTGAGAACAATTGTTAAAACAGGTCTTTTTATACTTATGGTGGATAAACTCATGTTGATTTAAGAATTTAGATTTACGATTTAAGAATTTAGAATCGGGATTTAGGATTTTATTTGGGAATTGTTAATCCTAAATCTGAAATCCTAATTCGCAATTTCTAATTTAACAGTTGTTTTGTCTTTGAGCGACATTACGCCCGAAGTGATTAGAGTGTCGCCTATCTTTAAACCTTTTAGAATTAAAACAGAGTTTTCGGTTCTGGCAGCCGATTCGACCATTATTTCTTTGGCTTCACCATTTTTATATACATAAACTTTTTTACCATTTTGTACAGGAACAATGGTTTGCGAAGGTATTATGATGGCATCTTTGATGATGTCTAAAGGAAGATCGATGTTTGCGAAAGTACCTGGCAATAAATTTCCATTTGAATTGTCTGCCAAGGCGCGAATTTGAAGCGTTCTTGTATTTACATCAATTCCCGGCTCGATTGCATACACTTTAGCATTATAATTTTCAGAAGAATTAGCAACCGTAAAATTCAGGATGGAGTTGGGTCTGATCTGAGTTGCATATTTTTCGGGAACAGAAAAAGTAATTTTCAACTTGCTTATGTTTACCAAATTGGCAACCAAAACTGTAGGAGTAACATAGGTTCCGGGCGAAATGTTTCGCAATCCTATTTTTCCCGAGAAAGGCGCTTTTACTGCGGTTTTTGCAATTTGGGCGCTGATTAACTGCGATTGTGATTTTGCTGTGCGAAAATCGGCACTTGCAATGTCGTATTCTTCTTGGCTGATAGCTTCTTTTTGTAATAAAAGCCGAGCCCTTCGTTCATTTTCAGAAGATAAGGCTTCTCTGGTTTTGGCCTGCGCCAGTTGAGCTCTTAATTCTATATCGTTGATTTTGAAAAGAACCTGTCCTTTGGTTACAAAACTTCCTTCCTGAAAGTTGATGCTTTCTACAATTCCGGAAATTTCGCTTCGAATGGCAACCTGCTCATCGGCTTCTATAGAACCTGATAATGAAAGGTTGTTGTTGAAAGTTTGAGGTTTTATTATTTGTCCACTAACTGTAATCGGATTTTTTTTGTCGCCTTTTCCTTTGTTTTCTTTATCGTTGTTTTTTATAATTCTGTAAGCAATTAACCCGCCAAGAGAAATGAGAGTTAAAGCTATGATAATGTTTTTGAATTTCATTATTAATTGGAGATAGTATAATTAGTTGTTTTGAAATGTAAAAGGTACAAATGTAAATTTTGTTAATTTAATTATAAGTAAAATAGATTTTATTTAAGTTTTTTTTAAGAAATCTTAAATCGATTCAGATTGATTTTTGAGAGCTTCCTCAACCAAATCATTTACAGACACAAAACGGCTGATATATCCTAAAAGATCTTCCATATTTTCTGCTCTCAGAGTGTCTCTTACTTCAGCACGGGCTTCGGCAATTTTGAAATCAATGTTTTTTGCTTTTAAATCCAGAAATAAGCGTTTCAAAAAACGGGCACCGGCAATATCAATTTTAGGAGAAGAATTCATGTCTAAAATAACCGTTTTTACCGAAGAGTCGATTTTTGACCAGATACGTTCATTGATATTTTCGACATTAAAATAAAAAATAGAAGATTCAATTCTAATTATTAATATTCCCGGAATTTCTTCATTGTCGGGATGCCGGCTTATATCTGTATAACGAATTGTTTTCGGAATTCTTCCCAAAAAAGCAACTGTGGGGTTTGAAGTTGCTTTAATCAGCATTAGTAAAGTAACTATAGAAGCAAATATTACACCTTTTAGAATTCCGAAAAGCAGAACTCCAATCAGGGCAATCATAGCTATTGCAAATTCTTTCTTATTTATTTTGAATAAATGTTTCAGTTCATCAAAATCAAAGAGACTTTTAATAGCTACAAGAACAATAGATGCCAGAATTACAGTGGGTAAATTTTGTAAATAGTTGGTCAAAAATAATAAAGAAAGAGTAATGGCTCCGGAAGAAAATAATAATGCTATTGGTGTTTTTGCTCCGGCAGTATCATTGACCGCAGATTGAGACAATCCACCGGCTACCGGGTAACTTTGTCCTAAAGCAGTTGCAGCATTGGCAATTCCTAAAGCGAGTAACTCTTGTTTCATATCGACCGGATAATCATTTTTTTGTGCCATAGTTCGGGCAGTAGAAGCACTTTCTATATAAGACAACAAGAAGCAGGCAAAAGCCAAAGGAATTACCCCGTCAATGTCACGGACTCTTAAAATTGGAAAATGAAATTCAGGCAAACCGGAAGGAATGTATCCTACTGTATTAAGATTAAATTCAGACAAGGTAGTTGTACTGGTAAGCAGTATGGAAAGAGCAACGACAATAATGGCAATAGGTCGTCCCGGAAGAAATTTTTCTCCTAAAATTAATATGATCATGGCAGATAATCCGAAGATAAATACCATGAAATTGGTCTCAGATAATTGCTGAAAGATTAGAATGATTCTTTCATAAAAATAATCTCCACCACCTTTAATTCCAAGTAGTTTTGGTAATTGAGTTAATCCAATAGTCAAAGCAGCTCCGGCTTTGAATCCTGTAAGTACCGTAGCACTTATAAAGTTTATGATTCCGCTTAATTTTAGAAAATATGCCGACAATGCCAAAATAGCGAAAACTAAAGTAGTAAGAGAAGCAATGTCTGCCCAATGTTGCAAGTCTCCGTTTGCCATTGTGGCAATTGAAGTGCCAATCAATAATGATATTGCCGATGTTGGTCCAATTGCTAATTGTCTGCTGGTTCCAAATAAGGCGTAAAAAACACCGCCAATAAGATAGCCGTAAATGCCGTATTGAGGTGGTAATCCAGCCAGAGAAGCATAGGCAATAGAAACCGGAAGTCCGTAGGCTGCCAAAGTGATTCCGGCTATAGTATCTTTTTTTAGAAAAAGTGTATTGTAACCGGAAATAGATGTTAGAATAGGAAATATTTTTTTGATATCCATTATCAACTCATTATTAGTTTTTTAATTTAAGAAATATCAGATAATTTCTATTGAATAGGAAGCATTAAATTCTGATTGGGAATCTATTTTTTGGATTCCTTCTTTTTGGGATAAATTTCCGTTGTTTTCCAAAGAATCGGAATAACCAAACCAAGGTTCTATACAAAGAAAGGGAGCGTTGGGTTTTGTCCAGATTCCCAAATCTGGAAAGCCTTCGAAATTAACTTTTAAAAACGGTTTTGAGTTTTCTGTAAGAATCAATTCTTTTTGTTCAAAATCCTTAAAAATCAGTGCGTCATTCTTGAATAAATCATAATTGAGTTGAAGTTTACCATTTTCTAATTCAATTGATTTAGTGTTTTTTGAAAGTAAATTATCTTCCAATAAATAACATTCTAAAGATTGCTGATTTCCAAATTCAACAGCATAATTTTCGAAATTATTCCCAAGAGAAAATGCCGGATGCGCTCCAATGGAGAAATACATATTTTCGTTACCATTGTTTAGAACTTTGTATTGAATAATCAGTTTGTTATTTTCTAAAGTATAGATAATTTGCAATTCGAATTCAAAAGGATAGTTTTTCAGAGTTTCTTCCGAACTTTTCAATGAAAAAACAGCATTTTTATTCGTTTTTTGAATCAAATCAAATTCCATATCACGGGCAAAACCGTGTCTGGAAAGTGTATAAGTTTGATTATTGTATTGATATTGATTGTTTTTTAAAGTACCCACAATAGGAAACAAAACAGGCGAATGTTTGTCCCAAAATTCAGGATTTCCGTTCCAAATGAATTCGGTTTCGTCTTTTTTGAACGAAATTAATTCAGCTCCTTTGTGATTAAAAGCAGCACTAAAGTTATTGTTTGAAATTATTGTTTTCAAAATATATTGAATTGTGGTTTGAAAGTAAAAATAGTTAAATCGGAAAATAATTCGCAATGTTAAATAAAATTATGTTTTCGGATGTTTTTTATTTAAAAATAGAATTATATAAAATGAAAATTTAAAGAGCGATGTTGAGTATTGAAATCAGTGGTTTTAACTAAAATTTAATCAGATAATATTTGCTATTTTCTATTTTCAAAATTTGTCAAATTACATTACTTTAGCGCAAAATCCACAAGAAATAAAATGTCTGAACAAAATTTATATAACGAAGACAATATACGGTCACTCGATTGGAAAGAACATATCAGAATGCGTCCCGGAATGTATATCGGGAAACTGGGAGACGGTTCTTCTCCTGACGATGGTATTTACATTCTTTTGAAAGAGGTACTGGACAACTGTATCGACGAATTTGTTATGGGAGCCGGTAAAACCATTGAGGTTTCTATCAAAGACAAAACCGTTTCGGTTCGCGATTATGGTCGTGGAATTCCGTTGGGGAAAGTCGTTGATGTAGTTTCCAAGATGAATACCGGAGGAAAGTATGATTCTCTTGCCTTTAAGAAATCGGTTGGTTTGAACGGTGTCGGAACAAAAGCAGTAAATGCTTTATCGACTTATTTTCGTGTTGAATCGGTTCGTGATGACAAACAAAAAGCAGCCGAATTTTCTGCGGGTAACTTGACTTTGGAAGAAGATGTAATTGATACAACCAAAAGAAAAGGAACCAAAGTTGTTTTTATTCCGGATGAAGCAATCTTCAAAAACTACAAATTCAGAAACGAGTATATTGTAAAAATGCTCAAAAATTATTGTTATCTGAACACAGGTTTGACAATAATTTATAATGGTGAAAAATATTTTTCGGATAATGGATTGAAAGATTTATTGGAAGAAAATATTGCCGAAGAAGATTTGGTTTATCCAATCATTCACCTAAAAGGCGATGATATTGAAATTGCGATGACGCACAGTAAATCGCAATACAGTGAAGAATATCATTCATTTGTCAATGGTCAAAACACTACTCAGGGAGGAACGCATTTAGTGGCATTTAGAGAAGCTATTGTAAAAACCATTCGTGAGTTTTATAACAAAGGTTTTGAACCTTCGGATATTCGAAAATCGGTAGTGAGTGCTATCAGTATCAAAGTGATGGAACCTGTTTTTGAATCTCAAACCAAGACCAAATTAGGTTCAACAGAAATAGGTTCAGAACCGGGAATGCCTACAGTTCGTACTTTTGTCAATGATTTCGTAAAAAATAATCTCGACAATTTCCTGCATAAAAATCCTGAAACGGCCGATGCGCTTTTGCGAAAAATCCTTCAGGCTGAGAGAGAAAGAAAGGAACTTTCCGGAATCAGAAAATTAGCCAAAGACAGAGCCAAGAAAGCAAGTTTACATAATAAAAAGTTGAGAGATTGCCGCGTTCATTTACCGGATATTAAAAATCCGCGTTATCTGGAAAGCACGCTTTTCATTACCGAGGGAGATTCGGCTTCGGGTTCTATCACCAAATCACGTGATGTGAATACGCAGGCAGTTTTCAGTTTACGTGGAAAGCCTTTGAATTCTTATGGTGAAACCAAAAAAGTAGTTTACGAAAACGAAGAATTCAACCTACTTCAGGCGGCATTGAATATTGAAGAAAGTATGGAAGATTTGCGTTACAATAATATTGTTATCGCAACCGATGCCGATGTCGATGGAATGCATATTCGATTATTATTGATTACTTTCTTTCTGCAATTTTTCCCGGAATTGATCAAAGAAGGTCATTTGTATATTTTGCAAACACCGCTTTTCAGGGTAAGAAACAAGAAAGAAACTATTTATTGTTATTCGGAAGAAGAACGTGTAGCTGCGATTGAAAAGCTGAAACCAAAACCGGAAATTACCCGATTTAAGGGATTGGGAGAAATTTCGCCTGATGAGTTCAAGCATTTCATTGGAGATGATATTCGTCTTGATCCAATTATGATGGACAAACATACTTCGGTTGAGCAATTGCTTTCTTTCTATATGGGTAAAAATACTCCGGACAGACAGGAATTTATCATTAAAAACCTGAAAGTGGAATTGGATAAATTGGAGGAAGTTTAAAAATAGAATTGAAAGAATTATTAGAATAATTCATTGAAAATAAATGAAGGAAGAAGAAAACATAATCCCTGAAGAGCAACCTAAGGGAGAACAGCATTTTTACGACAATAACGAAGAAGACAGCCACGATACCATAACCAAAGTTACGGGTATGTACAAGGACTGGTTCCTGGATTACGCCTCCTATGTAATTCTGGAGCGTGCGGTTCCGGCAATTGAAGACGGTTTCAAACCTGTTCAACGCCGAATTATGCACTCTTTAAAAGAGTTGGATGATGGTCGTTATAACAAAGTTGCCAATGTTGTTGGTCATACTATGCAATACCATCCGCACGGAGATGCGAGTATTGGTGATGCAATGGTGCAAATTGGTCAGAAAGATTTATTGATTGATTGTCAGGGAAACTGGGGGAATATTCTTACAGGTGACGGGGCAGCAGCTTCGCGTTATATCGAGGCACGATTGTCAAAATTTGCTCTCGATGTATTGTATTCTCCAAAAATTACCGATTGGGGTGTTTCCTATGACGGTCGTCGTGCCGAACCAAACAACCTTCCCGTGAAATTTCCTTTACTCTTGGCTCAGGGAGGAGAAGGAATTGCGGTTGGACTTTCGACCAAAATTTTACCTCATAATTTTAACGAACTTATTGATGCTTCGATTAAAATTTTGAAAGGTAAACCATTTACGCTTTATCCTGATTTTGTAACGGCCGGAATTGCCGATATGTCTAATTATAATGACGGAATGCGTGGCGGACGTGTGCGTGTGCGTGCTAAAATTGCTCAACTCGACAAAAATACTTTGGTGATTACCCAAATTCCGTTTTCGACTAATACTACTTCTTTGATTGATAGTATTCTAAAAGCGAATGATAAGGGGAAAATCAAAATCAAGAAGATTGAAGATAACACGGCTGCCGATGTTGAAATTCTGATTCATCTTTTTCCGGGAGTTTCTCCGGATAAAACTATTGATGCTTTGTTTGCTTTTACAGCTTGCGAAACTTCGATTGCGCCACTTGGATGTGTAATTCAGGACAACAAACCATTGTTTGTTGGAGTTTCAAAAATGCTGGAAATTTCTACAAACAGAACCGTTGATTTGCTTAGACAGGAATTAGAAATTCAGTTGGAAGAGTTAAAATCTAAATGGCATTTTTCTACTTTGGAAAAGATTTTCATTAGTGAAGAAATGTATATAGATTTTAAATTATATGCAGATAAAGAATCGCTTTTTGAATATATGTACAAGCAATTTGAACCTTTTAAAGATTCATTTGTGAGAGATATAGTTGATGATGATTTGCAAAAACTGACTCAAATTCCAATGATTCGTATTACTCGTTTTGACTCTGATAAAGCAAATGATTTCATTGCTAAGTTGGAAGACGAAATGAAAGAAGTTCAACATCATTTGGACAATCTTGTTGATTTTGCGATTGCATATTTTGCCAAATTAAAAGAAAAATACGGAAAAGGTCGGGAACGAAAAACAGAATTGCGCAGTTTTGACAATATTGAAGCGACAAAAGTAGCTTTGAGAAATACCAAACTTTATGTAAATCGTGAAGAAGGTTTTGTGGGAACCGGTTTGAAAAAAGACGAATATGTTACCGATTGTTCTGATATTGATGATGTGATTGTGTTTCTCCGTGACGGAAGTTTGGTTGTAACCAAAGTTGATGAGAAGAAATTCATAGGAAAAGACATTATTCACGTAGCGGTTTTCGAAAAAAGCGATAAACGCACCATTTATAATCTGATTTACAGAGACGGAAAATCGGGGCCAACTTATGTGAAACGTTTCAATGTTTCGGGAGTTACAAGAGATAAAGTATATGATTTGACCAATGAAACCAAAGGTTCTCAGATTTTGTATTTCACTCATAATCCAAATGGTGAAGCTGAAATTGTGACGGTTCTTTTACGTCAGGTGGGAAGTATCAAGAAATTGAAATTCGATTTGGATTTTTCTAAAATTGCCATAAAAGGTCGTGCTTCCAAAGGAAATTTGGTAACCAAACATCCAATCAAGAAAATTGAAATTAAAGAAAAAGGAATTTCGACTTTATTGCCAAGAAAAATTTGGTTCGATGATACGGTTCACAGACTCAATGTTGATGCAAGAGGAGAATTGTTGGGTGAATTCCGTCCAACGGATAAGATTTTGATTATTACCCAAAGCGGAAAATTGAAAGTAATCATTCCGGAATTATCGACTCATTTTGACGAGGATATGATTGTTCTGGAAAAATGGAATCCGAAAAAACCTATTTCAGCTATTTATTTTGATGGAGAAAAAGAACGTTATTATATCAAACGTTTCCTGGTTGATTTTGAAAATAAAGAAGAAAGTTTTATTTCAGATCATCCGAATTCGAAACTGGAAATTGTAGCTACCGATTATCGACCTGTTGCCGAATTGGTTTTTGCAAAAGTGAAAGGTGTTCAAAAAGAAAATCAAACAGTAGATATAGAATCGTTCATTGCCGTGAAAGGTTTCAAAGCTTTAGGTAACCAATTAACTACCGAAAAATTAAAACAAGTAAATTTACTGGAACCTTTGCCTTATGAAGAGCCGGAAGAAATTGTTCCCGAAACTACGACTGTTATCACTGATGATGGTTCTGAAATTCAATTGGATGAAGACGGACAGGTAATCTTATTCTAACAAAAAAGCTCTCGAATTCGAGAGCTTTTTTTGAATTAAGAGTTTAGAATTCACTATTGCTTTTGGCTAATTACTCTTCACTAATATCACTTTTTCTTCTTCTTCATTTTCATATTCAGCATTTCTACTATAAGAGAGAATGTAATAGCAAAATACAAATATCCTTTTGGAACTGTATCGACATGATTTCCAAAGAATGAAGCGTGAGCCAAATGAGCCGATTCGGTTATCAGCATGAATCCAATTAATACTAAAAACGATAAACCTAATATTTGAATGGAAGGATGTCTGTTTACAAAACTTCCAACAGGAACAGCAAACTGCATCATAACCAAAACAGAAATTACCACAGCAGTAATCATAATGATTAGGGCACCTTCAACACCATTTGTCATTCCCACAGCGGTCAAAATACTGTCGAAAGAAAACACCAAGTCAATCAGGATAATTTGAAAAATTACGTTTGTAAACGATTTGGTCGCAGCTTCTCTGATTTCCTTTTCTTCGTGCCCTTTTTCTTCTACTTTTTCCCTAATTTCATTGGTGCTTTTATATAAAAGAAACAAACCTCCCAAAAGTAAAATCAAACTTTGTCCGGTAATTTGTCCCGAAAACCAACTTAATTTAAAAACAAACCAAGGTTCTTTCATTGCAATCAAATAACTAATTCCCAATAAAAGAGTAATTCTCATGAACATTGCCAGGAACATACCTATTTTGGTGGCTCTTTTACGTTTTTCCTGAGGTAGTTTTCCGGTTGCAATCGAGATAAAAATGATGTTGTCAATTCCCAGAACAATTTCTAAAAAAGTTAAGGTTAATAAAGCTCCCCACGAAGCAGGGTTTAAAAATATTTCCATTTTGTTTAGTTAGTAGTTATTTAAGTTTAAAATGAATTGAGTTAAGGAAATAAAACTATTTTTCGTCTGAAATCTTTGTAACAGTCCCGGTTTGTTTTTTATCGCTGCCCACAATTCCGAATTCAAAAGTATAGGAATTTTTAGTAGTACCCAAAATTTTCATATCGATGGCTTTTTTTTCTTCCATGTTTTTGGGATGTCTTTTTTGCAATATATACTCACAGTCGTTTACCCAGCGAATATCAGCTGTATCGGTTTTACCTTCGTAAGTTTCAATTTGCATAGTTTCGGTTCTGGTGAAAGTCGATTTTTTTTCAACTCCGTTTATTTTTGAAACAAATTCAAATGTTCCGGTTTTAAAATCTTTGCAATTGTGTTCGGCCTCAAAACAAGAAATTAACAGAACAAATAGTGGAAGTATAAGTAGTTTTTTCATATTGAAAGTTATTGTATTTTAATGTCATATTTATCCAAAAGGCCAACGATTCCTTGGGCAGAAAATTTAGCTTTTTTCATAGGATTGAATTCGGGATCAATTTTATAATTGTATGCCGATGTAAAATCGACTCTGGCCAATTCAGTTTCGTTAAAAATGGAATTATCCAGATTGCAATTTTCAAAAACTGATTGTGTGAGATTGCTTCCTATAAAACTGACTTCTTTCATCGAACAGGAATTGAATTTGGTTTTCGGCATTTTCTTGTTGGCAAAAGACGAATAATCCAAAACACAATCCTGAAAATTGACATTGAACAGAAAATCAGTACAAGCATGAAATTGAATTCCCATTAATTTACAATTTTTAAAACTTACTGTTTTCAGGCTTGTTCCGCTTAATTGTACAAGCGAAAGATTGCAGTCAATAAATTCGCAATCCATAAAAGTGGTGTTCGAAAAATCACAGTTTGAGAAATCACTGTTTTTAAATACGCAATCCTCAAATTCACGATTATTTACTTTTTTGCCTGTGTAAGAGATTTTTTCAAATGTCTTTTGAACATGAATTAAGTTTTCCATGGAAGTTTTTTTGATTTGCGTGCATTGTGTTTCACGCGTAGAATTTGGATTGCAATTTCTGTAATTCTGTACGAAATACTATAGTCATAAACAGAATAAACTCTAAAACTTCCATCATTGTTGATTTTTTGTTTGTCGAGTTTATAAATTTCGGGTTTGGTTTCAAGAATTTGGGTGCTTTCAAAAATAGTATTAGTCACTTTATCGGCAATTTGGATTGATTTACTTTCAAAAAGGATATAATAATGAATATCTTCTAACTGTCCCAAAGCTGTTCGAGTCCAAATTATTTTTTTCCCCATTTTTTCGCAATTTCTCTAGCCTCTTCATTAGAAAAATAATTTCCTTCCTCAATGTCTTTCAGTGCATCATTGATGTCATTATTATATTCGGCAATTGTGGTAGAATTACCAGACGTATTTATCGATTGTAAAAGAAACTTTAATTTGTCAATAAAATCAGGGTCTTTTACTTTGTCTATTTCCTGATGAATCCATTTGATGTCAGCTTGCAAATCCATGATTAAAAATTTTAGTAAAGGTACAAAGTTAGTCGTTAAATAAACCTTTCACCATTGTTTTTATCCCCTTAAAACTCAAAACAACTCCGGTAATACAGATGACAATTCCGATTCCGATGATCAAAGGAAATAGTGGTTGTTTTTTATTTATAAAAGCAAAATGAATCAATGTTGGTCCAATGAACAATGCCGGTAAAGCCCAAGCTAAATATTTGATTCCTTTGTTTAAAAGTTCTCTGTTTGTCATTTTTTTGGATGTAGGTTATAGGTTATTAGGTTGTAAGTTATAGGTTGTAGGTTTAAAATTTATTAATCTATAACATAGAACTTACAACTAAATTATTCTCGATTATAATTCTCAATAGCTTTGCGGACATTTCCGTGTTTTGTAAGCAATTCGCTGGCTTCTTCATACGAAACCGGAATTTCACTCATAATCATTTTTATTCCTCGGTCAACCAGTTTGTTGTTGCTCAATTGCATATCGACCATTTTGTTTCCTTTTACCCTTCCAAGTTGGATCATGGTGGCAGTCGAAATCATATTCAGAACCAGTTTCTGCGCTGTTCCGGCTTTCATTCTGGAACTTCCGGTAACAAATTCAGATCCTACAATAACTTCAACAGGAAATTTAGCCGTTTGCGAAAGCGGACTTCCGGCATTGCAGGAAATACTTCCGGTAACAATATTATTTTCGTTGCAAGCCTGCAAACCTCCAATGACATAAGGTGTAGTTCCCGAAGCGGCGATGCCAATAACCACATCATTTTGATTAATGTTGTGTTCCTGAAGATCGATCCAGGCTTGGGTTGTGTTGTCTTCGGCATTTTCAACTGCTTTTCGAATGGCTTTGTCTCCACCGGCAATGATGCCCACAACCATATCGAAAGGAACTCCAAAAGTAGGCGGACATTCTGAAGCATCTACAATTCCTAAACGTCCCGAAGTTCCGGCGCCTATGTAGAATAATCTTCCGCCAAGATTCATTTTGGAAACAATTTCGGTTACCAAAGCTTCAATTTGCGGCAATGCTTTTTCCACTGCCAAAGGCACGGTTTTGTCTTCGTTGTTGATGTTTGTCAGCAATTCAGAAACGGACATTTTTTCAAGATGTTCGTACTTTGAGGATTGCTCGGTGGTTTTTATGAAGGCCATTTTTTAGATTTTATGGTTAATCGATGGTTCGATTGTTGGATTATTCGATCGTTCGAAAAATCAAAAAATCGAACCATCGAAAAATCATATTTATAATAAATAAGCTACTGCCAGTCCTAAAACAATCATAGAAACTTTAGCAACGTTGAATTTATGTCCTTCGCTGCTTTCAAAAATGATAGTTGACGAAATATGAAACAAAATCCCGATTACAATAGCCGTAATTTCGGTATTGTAATTATTAAGTAAAGGCAAATATTGCGATAATGCGGTTCCCAGTGGTGTCATTAATGCAAATGTCAGCATAAACATAAAAATGGCTGTTTTGTTGAGTTGAGAACTGTTGAAAAAAGCCGTCAGAATTACCGCGATAGGGAAGTGGTGAATAGAAATTCCCAATGCCAATTCGTGGTGATGGCTTACAGGAAATCCTTCCAGAAATGCGTGAATACACAAACTGATGAACAGCAACCACGGAATGTGAAACATTTTTTGATGACCGTGTACGTGTCCATGTTCGGCACCTTTGGAGAAAAATTCTAAAACGATTTGGAACAAAATCCCAAGCATAATGAAGATTCCCACGTTGTGGTTGTGTTCTTCATAAACTTCTGGCAACAAGTGCATAACTGTAAGCGAAAGCAAAAAAGATCCGCTGAAAGCCATCAGAAGTTTTAAGAATTTTCTTTCTTTAGGATTTATGTAAAGTGCAATTCCGTAACCTATCAATACGGAAAGTAGCGGTAATAAAAACGAAAAATACTGCTCCATTATTTAAAAATCATAATTAATCTTTCGCTTTCAGTTTTGTGGAATTTTCTCAGTTTATGGTCGCCAAAAACGTCCAAAAGATAAATTCCGGCTTCTTCCATTATAGTTTCAAAATCTTCTAAAGTCAGAGCCTGAACTTTTTCGGTAAAATGATATTTTTCACCTTGATCTTCAAAATCGATTTCCTTATAAATATGACCGTCTTTCACGTAACGTTTGATGTGAAAATCAATAGTATCAACGGTTTTCACTTCTTCGGGAACCAAATTGGCAATTACATTGTGTACGTTCATAAAGTCGATAACGGCAAAACCGGTTTCGGTTAAGCTGTCTCTCATTGCTTTAAGCGTTTTCAGGTTGTCATTGTCATCTTCAAAATAACCAAAACTGGTAAATAAATTGAAAATGGCATCAAACTTTTCGTCAAATTGCTCTCTCATATCATGCACCTGAAAATGCAGACTTCCGGTTGCCATTTCTTTAGCTTCAGCTATACTGTTGGCAGACAAATCGGCACCGGTAACATCATATCCTAATTGGTTCAGATGAAAAGCATGACGACCTTTTCCGCAACATAAATCCAGGATTTTTGCGTCTTCGGGAAGATTTAGATAATGAACCAGATTGTCCATGAAAAATTCAGCTTCTTCTTCGTCCCGGTCTTTGTAAAGGATATGGTAATAAGGAGTATCAAACCAAGAGGCAAACCAGTTTTCGGTTTGTGGTTTTTGGTTTGTAGTTGATGGTTTTTGAGCTTCAGACATTTATTCGATTTCTATTAATTCAAGTCAGGCAAATTTAGTGTATTTTTGCGCAAAATAACTATTTCGGGAAAATTCAAAATTTTTTCTTGGGAGGTTGTAAAGAGTTTTTTAATATGAGCAATTGATCCCGATGCTTCGGGATGGAATTTGTTCATTGGAATTTATAGAGAAATGATGGAAAATAATTTTAAAATGATTGCCAAAACTTTCTTTGGCTTTGAAGAAATACTGGCAAAAGAATTACAAATGTTGGGCGCACAAGAGGTCGAACAGGGAGTAAGAATGGTAAGTTTTAAAGGAGACAAAGGTTTTATGTACAAAGCCAATTTGTCTTTGCGAACTGCTTTGAAGATTTTGAAACCCATTTATAGTTTCAGGGCAAATAATGAAGCCGGACTTTATAAAGGTATTTCAGGCATCAATTGGTCAAAATATCTGAATGCCAATCAGACTTTTGTGATTGACACAACAGTTCATTCGGAATATTTTAAACATTCGCAGTTTGTATCCCAAAAATGTAAGGATGCAATCGTGGATCAGTTTCGTAATAAAACCGGCCAAAGACCTAGTATTGATAAGGATTTTCCGGATTTGAGAATCAATATTCATATAGACAAAGATCAGGTTTCGGTGGCATTGGATACTTCTGGGAATTCGTTGCATCAACGAGGTTATAGAATTGCAACCAATATTGCGCCTATCAACGAAGTATTGGCAGCAGGAATTCTGTTGCTTTCGGGTTGGGATGGTCAAAGTGATTTCTTGGATCCTATGTGTGGAAGTGGAACTCTTTTGGCAGAAGCAGCGATGATTGCCTGTAATATTCCCGCAAATATTAACAGAAGAGAATTTGCTTTTGAGAAATGGAATGACTGGGACAATGATTTATTTGATATGATTGTGGAATCGCTTATGAAAAAAGTGAGAGAATTCCATTATACTATCAAAGGATATGACAAAGCACCTTCGGCTGTGAAAAAAGCAATCGATAATATCAGAAATGCCAATTTGGATGAATATGTAACTATTGAAGACAAGAATTTCTTTGATACCGAAAAAACAACCAAAGGACCTTTACATATCGTTTTCAATCCGCCTTATGGAGAAAGACTGAATATTGAAATGGAAGAATTTTACAGAAGTATTGGTGATACTTTGAAGAAAAATTATCCGGGAACCAATGCCTGGTTTATTACTTCAAATTTAGAAGCCTTGAAATATGTTGGATTGAAACCTTCCAGAAAAATAAAACTTTTTAATGCCAGTTTAGAATCTCGTTTGGTGAAATACGAAATGTATGAAGGAAGTAAACGAACTAAATTTCAGAAAACAGAAAATCAATAGATTGGTAGAACTTATATAAGAGTTTACTTTAATATCTTTTTCATATCAAAAGTATCAAGGAACGAATGTTTAATCTTTGTTCCTTTTTAAAACTCTTAAACTTTGACACTCGAAAACCTTGAGATATTTTATCAAATTAGCATACAACGGAACTCCTTATCACGGCTGGCAAATTCAGCCCAATGCTGCTTCGGTTCAGGAAACACTGAACAAAGCATTGTCGGTAATATTAGGTTCTGAAATCAATATCATGGGAGCGGGGAGAACCGACACCGGAGTTCATGCCCGGGAAATGTATGCCCATTTTGATATTGAAAAAACATTTGACGCAGCCAAAACAATTCATAAGCTAAATTCTTTTTTACCAAAAGATATAGTGGTTTATGAAATGATTTCGGTTCATGATGATGCTCACTGTCGCTTTGATGCCACAAGCCGAACCTATGAATACCATATTCATACTTTTAAAGATGCTTTTGAAGAAAATCTCAGTTGGTATTATCATCAAAAATTGGATTTAGATTTAATGAATCAGGCAGCAAAAATATTGTTGGATTATACCGATTTTCAGTGTTTTTCTAAAGTGAATACCGATGTAAATACTTTTGATTGTACTATTACAGAAGCTTTTTGGAAACAGGAAAACAACAAACTGATTTTCACTATTTCTGCCAATCGATTTTTGAGGAATATGGTTCGAGCTATTGTGGGAACGTTAGTAAATGTAGGTCTGCATAAAATTAATTTGGAAGATTTCGAGCAGATTATTTTAGCCAAAAATCGCAGCAAAGCCGGATTTTCGGTTCCTGCTCATGGATTGTTTCTTACAAAAATTGAGTACGAGTATTTAAGCCACTAGCTAAAAGACAACAGTTCAGAATAATTAATTTAAGCACGTCATTATTCCCAAATCAAAAATCCTAATTCTTAAATCAAAAAATGAAGGCAAAAGTATTTGACGGAAATTTATTCAAACGCATTTTACAATACACCAAACCTTACAAATTCAGGTTTTATGGTGTAATTCTTTTTGCTGTTTCCTTGTCGGTTTTTGCGGCATTGCGACCTTATTTATTGAAACAAACGGTTGATGGTTACATAAAAAACCACGACCAGATGGGACTTTTATTCTACATAATATTCATGGGAGTTGTGATGCTGTTGGAAGTTTTCTCCCAATATTATTTTGTTTATTGGGCCAATTGGTTGGGTCAGGACATTGTAAAAGACATTAGAATTAAATTGTTTGGACACATGTTGAGTTTCCGAATGAAATATTTTGACAATTCTCCTGTGGGACAGTTAGTAACCCGTTCGGTTTCAGATATTGAAGCCATTGCCCGCATTTTCAGTCAGGGATTGTTCATGATTATAAGCGACATGATGAAAATGGTGGTGGTTCTGGGTTTTATGTTTTATATGAACTGGAAACTGAC
>CAZWAF010000004.1:45675-59925 GCA_964631795.1 uncultured Flavobacterium sp.
AACTGACCTGGATTGTAGTGCTTGCCATGCCGGTTTTGGTTTATGTGACGCGAATCTTTCAGCAAAAAATGCAATTGGCATTTGAAGAGGTAAGAACTCAGGTGGCCAATCTCAATACTTTTGTTCAGGAAAGGGTGACGGGAATGAAAATCGTTCAGCTTTTTCACAGAGAAGAAATTGAATACGAAAAATTCAAAGCAATCAACGAAAAACATAACAAAGCCTGGATAAAAACCATTCTTTATAACTCTATTTTCTTCCCAATTGCCGATATTATTTCGTCATTAACGCTTGGTTTTGTGGTGCTTTACGGAGGGTTTCATATTTTGGACGGAGATAAATTCACCACTTTTGGAGATTTGTTTTCTTATACGATGTTTATAGGAATGTTATTTAACCCGCTGCGTCAGATTGCGGATAAATTCAACGAGATGCAAATGGGAATGATTGCCGCCAATCGCGTTTTTGAAATCTTGGATACCGAAGATCAGATTCAGGATAAAGGGCAAATTAATGCTTCTGTTTTTGAAGGAAATATTGAATTCAGAAAAGTACATTTCAGTTACATTGCCAATGAAGACGTTCTGAAAGGTATTGACCTGACTGTAAAAGCCGGACAAACTGTGGCAATAGTAGGAGCTACCGGAGCCGGAAAATCGACTATCATAAATTTGCTGAATCGTTTTTATGAAATAAACAGCGGGGAAATTTGTGTTGACGGAACTAATATTGACGATTACAGTTTGGATTCGCTTCGCAACCAAATTGCGGTAGTATTGCAGGATGTTTTTCTTTTTGCCGATACTATTTACAATAATATTACCCTTAATAATAATGATATTACCCGAGAAATGGTCATTGATGCCGCCAAGAAAATTGGGGTGCATGAATTTATCACGAGCCTTCCCGGTGGATATGATTATAACGTAAAAGAACGTGGTGTGATGTTGTCTTCGGGACAGCGCCAATTGATTGCGTTTCTTCGTGCTTATGTGAGCAATCCAAGTATTTTGATTTTGGATGAAGCCACTTCTTCTGTCGATACTCATACTGAGGAGCTCATTCAGAAAGCAACCGACACTATTACAAGAGGCAGAACTTCGATTGTTATTGCTCATAGATTGGCAACGGTTATTAATGCTGATAAGATTGTGGTGATGGACAAAGGTTTAATCGTAGAGCAAGGGACTCACAAAGAGTTACTTAATCGTTCGGAAGGGCTTTACAAAAAACTTTATGATTCACAATTTATGACTGAAATAGCAGAGAATTAGTTTTGGCTTCGTTGACCATTGTATTTTAGAAAAAACCACAAAGTTTAGAGAACACCAATAACGTTTTAATACCTCAATAATTCGCAAACTTGTCATGTTTGACGAAGGGCATTTCCTATTATTTAACTGATTAAAAAATCTTTCGTTTGAAAGTCTTTTATAAGTAATTAAGATTTTTGTCAACAAATCTGTCTTTTAAAAATAAGTTAATTGTTTGATGTATCATTATTAAAATAAGATTTTAAAAGAGATATTGTTAATAAAATTGATTTTTTTATCAAGTTGAATTATATTTTTTTGTAGCTTTATCTAACTAATTTTAAAACTTATAAATTATGAAAAAAATTATTTTGACTGTGGCAGCAATATGTGCGTTTACATACGCAAATGCACAGAGTTCTAAATCCGGGATGACATTCGGTGTTAAAGGTGGTTATGTAAATTCAAATTTTACCGGGGATCTTAATACCGATGCAAATTCATCTTTTTATCTTGGTGGTTTGGTCGATTTTTCAATTTCTAATAAGTTTCATGTTCAGCCGGAGTTATTGTACTCAATGGAAGGGGCTAGTGATGATAATGCTGGTTTGGATTTTATAAGTATTCCAATTATGGCTAAATATTATGTGACAGAAAATTTTAATCTTCAGGCTGGTCCACAAGTAGCATTTGTTGCAGGAGGAGATAATGTAAAAGATAATGTAAAATCTACTGATTTCAGATTAGGTCTGGGTGGAGCTTACGAATTAGAAGGAGGGCTGTTTTTTGATGCCCGATACAATATGGGTATGACAGATATTTCTGATTTTAATGGAGTTGAAGTAAAAACCCAATCTTTCAATTTAGGTTTAGGTTATAGATTTTAAGTTTTTAATAAATTAAAAGTAAAAGCCTCTCCCTTGTGAGAGGTTTTACTATTTACAAAAGAGGTATAAATTTATGATAAGAGAGAAACTGATATGATGTTCAAACTTTCTATGATGAAATTCTTCTGAATACAAAACTCTGAAATTACGACTAAGTATATGCGAATCAAGGGTTCGGTTTTTTATGTCGCCCCTCTGGGGCTTTTTCATGAATTGCAGGTGTTTTTTCTATAAATATTTTGCTCCTCTGGAGCTTATGAAAAACAAAAAAAAATTGACAGCTCCGTTAGGAGCGAAATATTTATAGAAAATAAGATTCAAGTAAATCAAAGCTCCATCGGAGCGGCATTTAAGATAAATTAATTATCGAATTAATGACAATTTCCAACCATTGATTCACATAAGTATAGTAACTATTAAACAGAAGATAAAATTAAGTAACGGAAAATCTTAATTATGACAGAAAATAAAAATAACAAATCAGGAAATAGTGTTGGTATTTTCGTTGCTCTTGGAGTTGTATTCGGAGCAGTATATGGTAATTATTCAGGAAATACGTCTTTAAGTGTAGCAATGGGATTGATTATAGGTGTTGTTCTGGGAACCATTTTTGATTCTGTAAAAAACAGAAAATAAGTTACAAATCATTGTTTAAGTATAAAAATAAATTATTGGAAAAAGTAATAAATGATTTTAGTGTTGGTTTGTTTTTATGGCAAGCATTTATACTCGTAATGCTAATTTTGATAGTATATTCTATAGTCAAGTTATACAAGTTATATAAAAAATCATGCGATATTTGGATAATAGGTCCCAAGTGACAAAATAGATAATATTCCTATTGATAATGTTCCTATTTCCGATTATTCTGAAAAAAATTTTGAAACTATCCCTATGAAAGTAATTTTTACAATTTTAATTTCAAGTTTGACGCTGTTTTCTCAAACAGATAAAGCGGTTGGAGATTATGCGTTTACAGTTAAAACCGTAGAAAATAACTTATTTGAATATAAAATGTCTTTATCTCAAGATGGAACATTTTTCTTCCACTATTATTCAAATATTAAACAAGGAATTCCACCTGAAGTAAATAAATATGGTAAAGGGAAATGGATTATGAAAAACAACTTAATTTCATTCTTTTGCGATAAGCAAAAAGATGTTGACGAAAAATATACTTTAGATTTTACTAATACCAAGGCGAGATTTGTAATAAAATCTCCCCGAGACAAAACGGATAAAATAATTAAAACAAAGCTTACGTTTTTAGAATCTGACATTTTTTGGATAAAAAGACTTGATATAGTTAAAATATAAAAAAAGCAGTAGTGAATTTTTCAGCACTTTTCACAACTCGACCATTCAGATATCTACATAAAGATAAGCGGGTTTGAAAATAGTAAAGACAAACAGGCAGAGTAACTTAAAATAAAAATAATATGACAACCAATAGTGTAACCATGCACAGAGTTCTTAAAGCAACTCCCGAAAAAGTATTTCGTGCTTTTACTGATGCCAATGCCATGGCATTTTGGCTTCCTCCTTATGGGTTTTTATGTGTAGTTCATCAATTGGAAGCACGTGTAGGTGGCAACTATAAAATGTCTTTTATCAATTTTTCTACAGGCAATGAACATTCATTTGCCGGAGAATTTTTGGAAATGAAACCAAATCAATTCATAAAGCAAACCGATAGATTTGACGACCCTAATTTGCCGGGAGAAATGATTACTTCAGTTTGGTTTAAGAAAGTTTCTTGTGGCACCGAACTTAAAGTGATTCAGGAAGGGATTCCTTCAATGATACCGGCAGAAATGTGTTATTTAGGTTGGCAGGAATCATTGGAGAAATTGGCAAAATTAGTTGAGCCTGAAATTCCGGATGCTTAAATATTTAATGATTATGAAGAATAAAAGACTTACCATAATTGTATTGACAGTAATATTTTTATTACTGATACCATTAACCGCAATGCAGTTTACAGATGAAGTAAATTGGACTCTGTTTGATTTTGTTATTGCCGGTGTTTTGCTGCTCGGGACAGGTTTGTTTAGTGAGTTTGTTATGAGAAAAGTAAATAAAACAGGATTCCGAATTGCGTTTATCTTAATTCTTCTTTCGTTGCTGTTTGCTATTTGGACAGAACTTGCAGTTGGTATTTTTGGGACACCATTTGCCGGAAATTAGACGATGAAGTAAAATATTAGATTTTAATTTTATAATGTATTTTAAAAATAAAAGATGAAAAAAATTGTACTGATTTTTGGTTTGATCATTGGAACCATTTTATGTATAAATATGATTGTATTGGTAAATCAGATTTATACCAATCCTGATTTTAAAGGCAATAATGTTGTTGGTTACGCTGCAATGATTGTGCTTTTTTCTCTCATTTTCTTTGGAATCAGAAAGTATAGAAATAAACATCTTAATGGATTTATTTCTTTTGTAAAAGCTTTTAAAACAGGTTTTTTGATTACTTTAATTGCATCAGTAATGTATGTAGTTGTTTGGCTGTTTTATTATTATTTATTTGTCCCTGATTTCATGGAAGTATATGCTTCATGTGTCTTAAAAAATACTCCTGCTGCCGAATTGCCCGCCAAAACTGCCGAAATGGAAAGTTTCAAAGAGATGTATAAAAATCCTCTGTTAGTAGTACTTTTTACTTTTGCCGAAGTTTTGCCAACAGGATTGATAGTCACTTTTTTGAGTGCATTACTCCTGAAAAAGAATGACAAATAGGTTGGGGAATTAAAGAATAATTTCAAAAAAGGTTAAATCAAAATTAAATTGAAAGATGAAAAAATTACAATTCAAAGCAGAATTTAATGCTGCCACAGCAAAGGTTTATAATATTATGTTGGGCATTGATAATATTGAAACTTACAATCAATGGACTTCAGAATTTAATCCGACTTCTACTTACGAAGGAAGTTGGGACAAAGGGGCAAAAATCCTTTTTATAGGTATCGATGAGAATGGCAAGCGTGGAGGAATGGTTGCAGAAATTGCCGAAAATATTCCCAATCGCTTTGTTTCTATTCGTAGTTACGGAATTTTAGAAGACAACAACGAAATTACCGAAGGTCCGGAGGTAGAAAAATGGGCAGGCGGATTGGAAAATTATTCGTTTGAAGAGAGTAATGGTATAACAATTCTGACAGTAGAAATAGATGTAACAGAAGATTTTATAGATTATTTCAACAAAACCTGGCCGAAAGCATTGGATAAACTTAAAGAACTTGTGGAAAGTCAGTATTAAAAAAAAGCAGATTTAAAAATTATAATTCAGCCAGTTTTTATTGACAAATTGTTATTATACTTCTTGAGAGAATAAACTATTTTGTAATTTAGGGTTTTATAATTTTTTAAAAATTTTAACATGGAAAATAATGCTAATAAGAAAGGTGAATGCCCATATTCAGGGGAAATTCAAAAATATAATATTGGAGAAAATGGTACAAAAAACCGGGATTGGTGGCCTAATCAATTAAAATTAAATATGCTGCGTCAGCATTCTTCCTTTTCTAATCCTATGGGAGAAGATTTTAATTACGCAGAAGCATTTAAAAGTTTGGATTTAGAAGCGGTAAAAAAAGATCTTCTCAATCTTATGACCGATTCCCAAGATTGGTGGCCGGCAGATTTTGGACATTACGGACCTTTGTTTATTCGTATGGCATGGCATAGTGCCGGAACTTACCGTACAGGTGATGGTCGAGGTGGGGCAGGAGCAGGTCAGCAGCGTTTTGCTCCTCTTAACAGTTGGCCGGATAATGGAAATCTCGACAAGGCACGAAGACTTCTTTGGCCAATTAAACAAAAATATGGTAGAAAATTATCGTGGGCCGATCTTATGATTCTTGCGGGTAATGTAGCTTTAGAATCAATGGGATTCAAAACTTTTGGATTTGCCGGAGGACGTGAAGATGTTTGGGAATCAGAGGAGCATGTTTACTGGGGAACTGAAACTAAATGGCTGGATGACAAACGTTATTCCGGTAAGCGCGACCTTGAAAATCCATTGGCAGCCGTGCAAATGGGATTGATTTACGTGAATCCGGAAGGACCAAATGGGAACCCTGACCCGATTGCCGCGGCGATAGATATTCGCGAAACTTTTGCCCGTATGGCCATGAATGATGAAGAAACTGTTGCGCTTATCGCTGGCGGGCATACTTTTGGAAAAACTCACGGAGCAGGAGACGCAGCCCTTGTAGGCCCCGAACCTGAAGCTGCCGGCATTGAAGAACAAGGTTTGGGTTGGAAAAGCTCTTTTGGATCAGGAAAAGGAGGTGATGCAATTACCAGCGGTTTGGAAGTTACATGGACTACCACACCTACAAAATGGAGTAATAATTTTTTCTGGAACCTGTTTGGTTACGAATGGGAATTGACAAAGAGCCCTGCAGGCGCACATCAGTGGCAACCAAAACATGGTATGGGGGAAGGTTCGGTACCCGATGCTCATGATAAATCTAAAAGGCATACTCCTAAAATGCTTACAACCGATCTTTCTTTGCGTTTTGATCCTGTTTATGAAAAGATATCAAGACGTTTTTATGAAAATCCTGATGAATTTGCAGATGCTTTCGCGCGCGCATGGTTCAAATTGACACACCGTGACATGGGGCCAATTGCACGTTATTTAGGTCCTGAGGTACCAAAAGAAGAATTGATTTGGCAGGATCCAATTCCGGCAGTAAATCATCCTTTGATTGACGAAAAAGATATTGCTGACCTGAAAAATAAAATACTGGATTCGGGATTATCAGTTGCTCAGTTGGTATCTACTGCCTGGGCTTCAGCATCGACTTTCCGTGGTTCAGACAAACGAGGTGGTGCCAATGGGGCACGTATCCGATTGTCTCCTCAAAAAGATTGGAAGGTTAATAATCCGGAACAATTGGCAAAAGTATTGACTACACTTGAAAGCATTCAGACAGCATTTAATAATGTTCAATCAACCGGTAAAAAAGTTTCTTTGGCAGATCTTATAGTATTGGCAGGATGTGCAGGTGTTGAGAAAGCGGCAAAAAATGCAGGTCATGATGTAAAAGTTCCTTTTACTCCCGGTCGTATGGATGCTTCGCAGGAGCAAACTGATACTGATTCTTTTGAGGTATTGGAACCTATGGCTGATGGATTCCGAAATTATCTTAAAACGAAATTTACTGTATCTACAGAAGAATTATTGGTTGATAAAGCACAATTACTGACACTGACTGCACCAGAAATGACTGTTTTGGTTGGTGGTATGCGTGTGTTGAATACCAACTTTGATAATTCTAAAAAGGGTGTTTTCACCAAACGTCCGGAAGTACTTACAAATGATTTCTTTGTGAATTTGTTAGACATGAATACAATTTGGAAAGCAACTTCTGAATCTAAAGAAGAATTTGAAGGTAATGATCGTACAACAGCTGAATTAAAATGGACGGGAACTCGTGCAGATTTGATCTTTGGTTCCAATTCAGAACTCAGAGCACTTGCGGAAGTTTACGGAAGCGCAGATGCTCAGGAGAAATTTATAAATGATTTTATAGCTGTATGGAATAAAGTAATGAACCTTGATCGATTTGATTTGGTTTAATTTTTATTCCATAAATCGCAATTGTTGTGATTTAATATAAAGTAGAATTTTATTTTAAAAGAGAATAAAAGAAAAACGAGACAGTTGTATTACTTGTCTCGTTTTTGCTTCTAACTCAAATAGGAATTTTATTTTTCCATTTTGAAGAAATAATCGGCAGAGTGTTTTCCACTACCATAAACTATGAAAAATACAGAAAGGCATAGTGTAAGAAACGATAATATTAGGTTTTCTATATTCATAACACCAAAAAAGTTTACAGCTACAGCTCCAATCAAAATTGGAATTTGAGCAATCAAACACCATCTGGTTAGGAGTCCGAATGTAATTAACAAACCTCCCAACATGTGAGCAAATGCAACATAATGTAAGGTAAACATTCCTCCGAGGAAATTTGAAACAGGAGCTATTATATCAGCAAATTCTCTGTGTTGAGTTACGAAACTATATCCTTTTATAATCAGGAAAGCTCCCAATGCAATTCGTAAAATATCTAACGAATAATAAGTATGAGCATTGGCCCACTTATTTAAATTTTTAATTGAAGTATCCATAACTGTAGAATTTAAAAACTAAGCCTAAGTTATTCATTTTTAATTTTATATAGTTGGTTTGGTATGTTAAAATTTGACGGTTTTTATATGAAATTTATCATAAGGTATATTTATATCATATAATGACTTCAAATTAAAATCTGAAATTTGATAGGAATTTGTAGGTTTCAATCGAATTTTTTTACCTTTTATTGTAATGTCAATTGGCATGATAAAATCAGTTTCATCTGTTTTCCAACGATATTCTAATTTATCGTTCTTTTTACGAAGTTCTAAAACAGGAATGTTTGTGTAGCGTAAATATTGATTAAAAACAGGAGTCAGATTTATTCCTGATTCTTTATTGAAAAAAGTAATAACCGTTTCAGTATCAATTAGCTGATGTCGGAAAGTAGTAGAAAAACTCTTTAATATTTCCCACCATTTTTTGTCATCGTTTATCACGTGCCTTAGAGTATTCAGCATCAATGAACCTTTATAATACATATCGGTAGAACCTTCATGGTTTACTCCGTATTTTCCAATGATTGGAATATCATTCAATATGTTTTTGCTTTGACCATTAACATATTTAAGTGCATTTTTATAACCGTACTGACATTCTACAAAAACAGTTTCGGAATAGCAGGTAAAGGCTTCGTGAATCCACATATCGGCTATGTCTTTTGAAGTGATGCTGTTTCCAAACCATTCGTGGGCACTTTCGTGAATAATAACATAGTCAAATTTCATCCCGATTCCGGTTCCGGACAAATCCGTTCCAAGATAAGCTTGTTGGTATTTATTTCCATAGGCAATGCAACTTTGGTGTTCCATTCCCAAATAGGGTGTTTCTACCAATTTGTATCCGTCATTTTTGAAAGGAAATTCTCCAAATTTAGATTGAAAACAATCCAACATAGGTTTTACCTGTTCGAATTGTTTTCGGGCTTTTGCCTCATTTTCACGCAGTACATAATAATCTAAATCGAGTCCGTTGTAGTTTTTGCCAAAATGAACATAATCGCCAATGTTGATTGTAATATTATAATTATTAATTGGATTTTTTACTTCCCAATCCCAGCGGGTGTAGCCATTCTTTAAATTTTCGGAACCTAAAAATCTACCGTTGGAAACATTCATTAATCCGTTGGGTACAGCTATTTTTATCGTAGTTCCATTATCAGGTTCGTCGGTTTGAGAATCTTTTACCGGATACCACAAACTGGCTCCCGTTCCCTGAACTGCAACTCCAATCCAGTCTTTTTCATTAGAATCATGTGTCCAGACAAAACCGCCATTCCAAGGCGCATTTTTGGCTTCTAAAGGTTTTCCTGAATAATAAAACAGTAGTTTCTCTTCGGAATTTTTTATAAGAAGTTTTTCAAAATTAATGAAAACAGATCCAAATTCTCTTTTGTATGACAGTTTTTTTGAATTGAAAACAATACTGTCAATTTTCATGTTTTCGAATAAATCCAGTTGAATTTTTGTAGCGTTTTCAATTACTTTGAAAGTAATTTTATTGTAACCTTCTACAGATTTTTCGTTTGGGTTTATTTTGATGTTTAAATCATAACGCAAAACATCAAAACAAGTTCTTTCAGGTCTTAATCCACCTTGTAAAGAATCTCTTTTGGTAAAAGTTTGCTGTGCTGAAACTTGTTTTATTCCTAAAAGGAGTAGAAAGGTAATGTAAAATATCTTCATCGTCCACGATTTAAATTTTATTGTCATCCATCGTCCACGGTTTAAACCGTGGACGATGGTGAGTAATATTATTTTCAAAACCGTTTTAACGGTTTAAACCTTTCAAATTAAACCTGAATTACTCCAAGATTGAATTTCTTTTCGATAGGAGAGTGGTTGGCAGCTTCAATTCCCATAGAAATCCATGTTCTGGTTTCAAGCGGATTAATAATTGCATCGGTCCAAAGATGTGCCGCTGCATAATAAGGTGAAACCTGCGCATCGTATCGTGCTTTTATTTTATCAAACAGTTCTTTTTCTTTGGCTTCATCAACAACTTCTCCTTTTGCTTTAAGCGAAGAAGCTTCAATTTGTGCTAATACTTTTGCAGCTTGTGTTCCGCCCATAACGGCCAATTCAGCACTTGGCCAGGCAAAAATCAATCTTGGATCATAGGCTTTTCCGCACATGGCATAATTTCCGGCACCATAAGAATTTCCTACAACTACAGTGAATTTTGGAACTACAGAATTAGAAACTGCATTTACCATTTTGGCACCGTCCTTAATGATTCCGCCGTGTTCTGATTTGCTTCCAACCATAAATCCGGTTACGTCCTGAAGAAAAACCAAAGGGATTTTCTTTTGGTTGCAATTGGCAATAAAACGAGTCGCTTTGTCGGCCGAATCAGAATAAATTACTCCTCCAAACTGCATTTCACCGTTTTTGGTTTTTACCACTTTTCGTTGATTGGCAATAATTCCCACAGCCCAACCATCAATTCTGGCATAACCGGTAATCAATGATTGTCCGTAGCCATCTTTGTAAGGTTCAAATTCAGAATTATCAACAAGACGGTTGATGATTTCCATCATATCATATTGTTCTGCTCTTGATTTTGGCAAAATTCCAAAGATTTCTTTTTCGTCTAAAGCAGGTTTTTCAGGTTTTATTCTGCTGTATCCGGCTTTGTTAAAATCACCAATTTTATCAACGATGTTTTTAATTTTTTCTAATGCATCTTTATCGTCTTTAGCTTTATAATCTGTAACTCCAGAAATTTCGCAGTGAGTGGTAGCTCCTCCTAAAGTTTCGTTGTCGATGTTTTCGCCTATAGCTGCTTTTACCAAATAGCTTCCGGCAAGGAAAATACTTCCGGTTTTGTCAACAATCAGAGCTTCGTCACTCATTATAGGAAGATAAGCTCCACCGGCAACGCAGCTTCCCATGACGGCAGCGATTTGGGTAATTCCCATACTGCTCATGATGGCATTATTTCGGAATATTCGTCCGAAATGTTCTTTGTCAGGGAAAATTTCGTCTTGCAAAGGCAAATAAACTCCTGCGCTATCGACTAAATATATAATAGGAATTCGATTTTCCATCGCAATTTCCTGAGCTCTCAGATTTTTTTTGGCAGTTATAGGGAACCAGGCGCCGGCTTTAACGGTTGCGTCATTGGCTACAACAATACATTGTTTTCCTTTGATGTATCCCATTTTTACAACTACACCACCTGAAGGACAACCACCGTGTTCCTTATACATATCTTTCCCGACGAAAGCTCCGATTTCGATACTTTTTGAATCTGCATCCAGCAGATAATCAATACGTTCACGGGCGGTCATTTTGCCTTCGGAATGTAGTTTTGCGATTCGTTTTTCGCCACCTCCGAGTTTAATTTTGGCAAATTGTTGTTTTAATTCAGAGAGTAAAAGTCTGTTATGATCTTCGTTTTTGTTGAAGTTTAAGTCCATAAATAAAAGAAGTTCTTTGATGTTTTGGTATAATTTTTTTAAAGATTGCCAATGTACAAAACAATTCTTAAATAAAAGAGCGTTATATTTGGTTTCAAATAAAACAAAATAGCAATATTGAGTTAATGTTTTCTTAACATTGGCTTAACATACCAAGTTTACATTTGCAAAAAAATAAAACAACAAAAAAAATGACTCTAAAAAAAATATTACAGTTTTTCGTGCCTAAGGACACAACATTTTTTCCTTTGTTTAAACAAGCGTCTAAAAACTTGATTCTATTGGCTGAAACTTTGCATGAAGCAGTGAATGATAAAGGAGACAGAGTAGAATATTACAATAAAATAGAGGAATTGGTTTCCAGTATTGATGAAACAACTCATAAAATGAATTTAGAGTTAAGCAAAAATTTTATTACTCCGTTGGATCGTGAAGATATTCACGCATTGATTACTTCTATCAACGAGGTGGCTACCTATATATATACAGCTTCAAACAGAATGAGATTGTATCAGGTTGAAAAGATTACAAAATCAATCAGAAAATTGACTGAAATCAATCTAGATTCTTGTAATCTAATTGGAAATGCTGTTTCTGAATTGAAAGAGATGAAAAATCTTAACAATATAAATACCGCTGTTAAGAAAATCAACAAATTAGAAGAAAAAGCAGATGTTGTATTTGATAAAGCATTGGCTGATTTATTTGAAAATGAAACAGATGCTATCAATGTTATTAAGTACAAAGAAGTGTTGTCTTCATTGCACAATTCAACAGACAAATGTCGTGTTGTGGGAAGAACATTGGAAGCAATTTCAGTAAAACACGCATAGTATATACTTCTTAAAAATCTAAAAATGGATTTTACCTTATTAATAATCATCATTTTATTAGCACTTGTTTTTGACTATATCAATGGTTTTCACGATGCAGCAAATGCAATTGCTACCATTGTTGCTACAAAAGTTTTATCTCCTTTTCAAGCAGTAGTTTGGGCTGCATTTTTTAACTTCTTAGCCTTTTGGGTTTTTGGTTTTGGTGTTGCCGATACGGTTGCTAAAACCGCTAAAACCGAAAATATAGATTTGGTTGTAATTCTTTCGGGAGTTATTGCGGCTATTATCTGGAATTTAATAACCTGGTGGAAAGGAATTCCTTCATCATCATCACATACTTTAATTGGAGGTTTTGCCGGAGCTGCAATTGCTCACGCCGGATTTAATGTTGTAAACTGGTACAAACCGGGAGAAGACGGACATTTGCCTTCTGGGGTAATGGTTATTATCGCATTTATTGTTTTGGCACCTTTAGTAGGTATGTTGATTTCTTATTTCATGTCAATCTGGTTAATCTATTCTTCTAAGAAAAATATTTATCCAAAAATATTTACTGTTACTTTAATGTTGGCTGCACTTTGGTTTTTAAGTACTGTTTTAGAAGGATATGAAAGCATTAAAAAACCAAGATTTGACAATCATTTCTTAGCGGTAATTACAGAACCAAATAACATCAAATGGTTGCTGGTAGCTGTTATCTTTTTCAGTATTGCTATTTTTAATTTATTGTTCAGTAGTTTTTCTACGTCAAGATCTGAATCTATACTTAGAAAAATGCAATTATTATCTTCTGCTTCGTTCAGTTTAGGGCATGGTGGTAACGATTCGCAAAAAGTAATGGGTATTATTGCTGCGGCAGTTGCTGTTTATATTCATTCAGGCGGACATGCTTTAGATTCTTTGCCAAGCTGGTTGCACGTTGTATTGCCTTCAAACCATGATGGTGTAAAAATAGAAGGTCAAATGCCGGAGTGGATTCCTATAGCTTGTTATAGCGCAATTGCATTGGGAACGTTAAGCGGTGGTTGGAAAATTGTGAAAACAATGGGTTCTAAAATTACTAAAGTAACTTCTTTTGAAGGTGTGGTTGCCGAATCGGCCGGAGCATTGACATTATTTATGACAGAACATTTCAAAATACCGGTTTCTACAACTCATACTATTACCGGTTCTATTATTGGGGTAGGAGCAACCAAACGTTTGAGTGCCGTTCGTTGGGGAGTAACCATTAACCTGCTTTGGGCTTGGGTACTTACAATTCCTGTTTCAGCACTTATAGCAACTATCATTTATTATATAGTATCGATATTTGTTTAAAGAGATAGATTTCTTAAAAGAATTATTACAATAAAATTTCAGACAGTAGTAGGCAAAAGTTTACTACTGTTTTTTTATACAGAATATTTTAAAAATAAGATGAAGTTACTTTCTTGGTGTTTGTAATCTTTATTTTCTGTAACTTTTTTCTTTTTTACTATTTTTACCAAAACATAAAAAAATGCGTCACTTATTATATGTTCTTTTTATAGGATTTCTAATCAGCTTTACTTCCTGTAGAAATGAACTTACTTTTGAACCAACTACCGGAAATTTAGCTTTTTCCAGAGACACCGTGTATCTTGATACCGTATTTAAAAATATTGGTTCTGCTACTTACAAACTTAAAGTATATAACAAAAGTAATCAGGATATCAGTATT
>CAZWAF010000004.1:59935-77478 GCA_964631795.1 uncultured Flavobacterium sp.
AGTATTCCTACGATTAAATTCGGAAAAGGACTGGATTCAAAATACCGAATGATGGTTGACGGTATGCAGGGCGAAAACGGAAAAATTTTCAATAATGTAGAGTTGTTGGCCAAAGACAGCCTTTTTATTTTTATAGAAGTTACGGCCGATGTAAAAGATGCCAATCCAAATGATTTTTTATATACCGATCAGATTTTGTTTGGAACTTCAAGCAATTTGCAAAAAGTAGAAGTGGTGACACTCATTCAGGATGCGTATTTTATTTATCCCAAAAGGGAAAACGAAATTTATGAAACTGTTCCCATAGGAATTAACGGCGATAATACTGTAGCAACTGTCAGAGGTCGAAATTTAAATCATAATCATCCGGATAATGGAGATGAATTTATTTGGAATAAAACTAAACCCTATGTTATTTACGGATTTGCCAGCGTTCCTGCCAATGAAAAACTTACCGTAATGCCGGGAGCAAGAATTCATTTTCATGCTGATTCTGGATTGATAGTTCAGGAAGGAGGAACTCTGAATATTAACGGAACTACTTCTAATACAGAAAATATGGAAAACGAAGTCGTTTTTCAGGGAGACAGACTGGAATCTTTTTATAAAGCCGTTCCGGGACAATGGGGATTTGTTTATTTGAGGCAAGGAAGTACAAATCATCAAATTTCAAATTTAACTTTGAAAAATGCTACTATTGGTCTTATTGTAGAAAACAATTTTGGTTCGGCTATGACAATCAAAAACACTCAGATTTATGATTGTACCAGTGTGGGAATTTATGGAATTCATGCCAATATTGAAGGAAATAATATTGTAATTAATTCTGTCGGACAAATTGCATTAGCTTGTACTTCGGGCGGAAATTATAATTTTAAGCATTGTACTTTCAATAATAATTGGCCAAGTTCCAAGCATTTATCGGTTATGATTGATAATTATTTTTTAGATGAAAATAAACAAGCTGTAGTTTTTGATTTAACAGAGGCTACTTTTTCAAATTGCATTATTTACGGATCAAATTCGGTTGAAATGTTGTTGAATAAAAACAATCAAAAACAATTTGTTTATCAGTTCAATAATTGTTTGATAAAGTTCAATAATGTAAATAATAAGTTTACAAACGATCCATTGTACAACTTCTCTGATTCAAATTTTTATAAAGATTGTCTGATTGCAAAAAACACTTATGATTTGAATCCGAATTTTCAGGATGTAAATAAAAATAAACTGAATATAGACCAGACTTCTTCGGCTTTTGAGAAAGGAAGTTCTGATTATTTAATTCCGCTTGATATTCTTGGTTTTGAAAGAAGTAGTTTGAATCCCGATTTGGGAGCTTATACCAATAAACCTTTTAAATAAAATTTAGATTTTAGATTAACGATTTATGATTTCAGATTTTTGGAATTGAAATTAATCTCTAAAATAAATATCAATCATTTGTGCCAGTTGCGTTTTGTTAACCGGTTTCAAAACACAGTCGTTGCATCCGGCAGCAATAATTTTTAATTTTTCTTCTTCAACGGTATAAGCTGTTTGAGCCAGAATAATTACTTTATTATTGAATTCTCTGATTTTTATTGTTGCTTCATCGCCATTTAGCATTGGCATATTCATATCCATTAAAATTAAATCGGTATCAGGATTTTCTTTACAGATTTCTACCACTTCCAATCCGTTTTTGGCGATAAGAATTTCTTTTGCAAAAGATTTTACGGTCATCGATAATAATTTTCTGGAGATTTCGTCATCTTCAGCAATTAATATTTTTAATAAGACCTCTCGGTTTTCAGTATTTTCCATAAAAAACGTTGTAAAATTCTTTTTATTAAACTTATAATAGAAAATTATAATGTAAGATAATTTGGATATTAATAGTTAATAAAAATCTTAAAAGTATAATTTTTTTCGAAAATAACTAAAAAATACTATTTGACAGTAAATTATCATCTTTTATTTCTATTAGAAGATAGCTTGTAATGATTATAGTTGCCAAAAAACAAGCTAAATGTTTACCAAATAGTACTTACTTCGTTTCTTATAAATGACAAAGCTGCATTGCAGGGAGATTGTTTGTTCAAAGAATCACTAAGAAGAATTTGGCGTAAATCATCGGCTGTTTTTACATTTTCGTTGATGCTTGCTTTGCGAATCATTTGGATTGTAGCGTTTTTGGCAGTCGAAATAATAGTCCAGCATTCATCAGAAATATAGATTTGTTGTGCCAAATTATGCTCAAATTCTTGTTCGATTTGGGCAATTACAAAATTACAATAGTCATTAGCATTTGTAGAAATCGGGCTAATTCTGATTAATAATTTAGAAAGACTGATGCGTTCCAAAAATAAAGTCATTCTCTCATAAGCTTGTAAACGTAATGGTAAAGCCTGTTTTTGGGATTCTTTTCTTAGAAGATATTTACGTCTTGAATCTTCGTTTTTAGTATGCAGATTGAAAAAATAGTAAGCAACCGATCCTGTAATAATTGCCGGTAAAGTATAACTCAATATTTCAAAAATTTTGGTAGTGTCCATAGATGTTCTTTATATTTTGAAGACAAAAATAAGATATTCAAAATTTACTGCAACTAAGATCTGTAGTATTTTAAAAATTTCAAAAAAGAGTGTATTTTGTAAGTATTGGATTATCAATATTGTAAAAGAAAAAATATGTTAAGGATATTGTAAAATAATATTATACTTTGTGGCTAAAGTATTTTATATGTAAATTCACGCCGTTAAAATAAACAGCTTAAATCACATAGAATGAATTTTGATTGGAAGAATTTAATTGATCCTCTTTTTTATATAAATTTTGAAATTGACGGAATAAAACTGGGACTTTATTTTGTATTGTTCATTGTATTTGCCGAAACAGGTCTTTTTGCCGGTTTCTTTTTGCCGGGAGACAGTTTGCTTTTCCTAGCCGGAATTTATAACCGTGAATTGATTGAAAATATTGCTTTTTTGGATAGCGATTTTATAAACGTAACTGTTTTGGCTACTTTAGTTGCTTTGGCCGGAATTTTAGGAAACATCGTTGGTTACTGGTTTGGAGCCAAAAGCGGTTATTATTTGTACAATAAAGAAGACAGTTTTTGGTTTAAGAAAAAATATTTAACTCAGTCCAGAGTGTTTTTTGAAAGACATGGAGGAAGAGCTATTATTTTTGCCCGTTTTTTACCAATTGTAAGAACTTTTGCTCCAATTGTTGCCGGAATTGTAACAATGGAAAAGAAAAAATTTATGTTCTATAATATATTGAGTTCTTTTTTATGGTCGTTCATCATGATTTTTGCAGGTCACTATATGTATGGTTATTTGCTTACTAATTATGATTTGGATTTAAAACTTCACATCGAAAAAATAATTATAATTCTTATTTTACTTACACTTACTCCGGTTATCTTAAAAATGACTACAAAGAAAACAACCGAAGAAGAAGAATAAAGATTCAAATATCCGTCTTGTATTTCGAGACGGATTTTTTTATAAACCGATTTTCAATAAATTCCTGAATTTTGAATCAAATGAATATCCTTTTATTGGAAGACGATTTTACATTGTCGCAGGAAGTGAAACAATTTCTTGAGAAACATCAGTTTCATTGCGACTGTATTTATGAAGGAGCTTTGGTAGCTAAACAAAGTAATCTCAAGAAATATGATTTGTATATCTTAGATATAAGTGTTCCTACTATCAATGGTCTGGAAGTTTGTAAACTGGTAAGGCAGGAAGACAAAAAAGTACCAATAATTATGCTGACTGCTTTTGGAGAGATTGAAGATAAAGTAGTTGCTTTCAACAATGGAGCCGATGATTATTTGGTAAAACCTTTTCATTTTGAAGAACTTTTGGCGCGAATTAAGTCGTTATTGAGAAGAAAAGAAACCCCTCAACAAGAAGACGATATTATCAATTTTGGTGAATTTAGCCTGAACATTTCCGAGTTGCAATTGTACAAAGGCAGTGAACTGATAGATTTGACTCCTAAAGAATTCAAATTATTGTCTATTTTGGCAAAAGCCAACGGAAGAGTTCTTAGTAAACAACAAATTGCCGACGAACTTTGGGATTATCACATAGAAACCAGTAAGAATACTATTGAAGTTTACATCAATTTCCTTCGCAAAAAACTCGAAAAAGATTCTGAATCCAAACTTATTTGTACTAAAATAGGCTATGGTTATTATCTTAATTCAGAAAAGTCATAAAGTAGAATAATCAAATAATCAAAAGTCGGACAAATGACTTTAAAAAATAAGATCTCTTTTTTGATCAGTGCTATTTTCACTGTCCTTTATTTGGTAGCATCTATGATCGTCTATTTTGCTTTTTCTGATTTTAGAGAAGAAGAATTTGAGAACAGATTAATGCAAAAAGCACTTTCTACGGTAAAACTCCTGGCCGAAGTAGATGAAGTTGACAAAGCGCTTTTAAAGAAAATTGAGCAAAATAGTATCGATAAATTGTATGATGTAAAAACACTTATTTTTGATGCCAATTATAAGTTGATTTATTCCAATTTAGACGATACCCGGATTAGTTGGGCTGTTGACGATCTGGATTATCTGAAAGAACAAAAATCTTTTTTTGAAAAACAGGGAGATGTCGAAATCTATGGGTATCATTATGATACTCAGGGAAAAAATTATTATGTATTTGTATCGGCACAAGATCATTCCGGACATAGAAAACTGAGGTATCTGGTGTATCTTCTTATTATTACCTACGTTATTTTTACCACTATTTTTTTGTTTGTTATTTTGTTTATTGTAAAAAAACTATTTCGTCCGCTGGATATTTTTCATGCCCAAATTAAAATTATCAACGAAAATAATCTCGATACCCGAATAGCCGTAAAAAAACGAAAAGACGAGATTGATTTGCTGGCCAATGAGTTCAACGAAATGTTGCAACGAATCGATAATTCGTACCAAAAACAAAAGGAATTTACTTCACATGCTTCGCATGAACTCCGGACTCCTATTACCAGAATGACTTCTCAAATAGAGAATAAAATTTCTGATTTGGAGATCAATGATCCTAACAGAAGCTTTTTGAGTAAATTAATGACCGATGTTAATCAACTCTCTGAACTCATAAGCTCTTTATTATTGCTGTCGAGACTTGAAAATGTGAGACAGTACACCGAAAATATCGAACGTATTGATGAGATTATTTACGAGGCAATTGCCATGACTAAAAAGATTTATCCTGAGTTTAAGATTAGTTTCGACATGGAAGATTCAGAGAATATGGAGAGTTTACTCAAAATAAAAGGAAATGAATCTCTGTTGAAGATAGCTTTTGCCAATTTGCTCAAAAATGCCTGTGTTTATTCGGATAATAGTCAGGCAAAGATTGCAATCTTTGAAAAAGAAGGTCTGCTGAATATTGCTATCGAAAACAATGGAACCGTTTTGACAGAAACTGAACAACATAAACTTTTTGAACCCTTTATGAGAGGTAACAATTCTCAAAAAAAATCAGGTTTAGGTCTTGGTTTGAGAATTGTTAAACGCATATTAAACCAACACAATGCCCAGATTGTTTATACTTCATTGAGTTCTGACAAAAACCTGTTTACTGTTATTTTTAGGTAAGTCGTAAAGTCGAAGAATCAAAGAATCGAAAAATCGATTTTTAAGTTCTTTTTAAGGCTTTGCTTAAGGTTCCTTAAAGACTGTAATTGAATTTTTGTAATCAATTCAATACAGTTATAGTATGTTCAAATATGTTGTGTCAATTTGTGTATTGGCAGTTACTTCGGGAGTTTTTGCTCAAAAGGCGGTAACTCTTAAAGAAGCCGAAGAGGCTCTGCAAAAAAACAATCTGCAATTATTAGCCGAACAATATAATGTTACTGCCGCTCAATCGGTGGTTATTCAGGCTAAAATTTGGGAACAACCTTTCGTTTCCGCAGAAATAAATGCTTATAATCCGGATAATAAACAATTTTTTGATGCGGGCAAAAACGGTCAGAAGACTTTGGCTGTTCAGCAATTGATAACTCTGGGAGGCAAAAGAAAAAATGAAGTGGCATTTGCCAAAACCAATGCAGCTATAGCCGAATTGCAGTTCGAACAATTAGTAAGAAATCTCAAATTTCAGTTAGCTCAGGACTTTTATAGTCTTTATTTCAATCAGCGTAAAATAGTTACGCTGGATTCTCAGATAACAAAACTGGAAACTCTTTTGACCGAATATCAGGTTCAGGCGATAAAGGGAAATGTAGCGTTGAAAGAAGTGGTAAGATTACAGACTCTGGTTTTGAATTTAAAAGAAACCAAGAACAATTTTCAAAAAGAAGTGATTGCCTATCAACAAGATTTGTCGTTAATAACAGGAATTTCAGATGAAATAACTCCTTTGGTCACGAATGAAGAGGAAATTATTGGAAAAATCAATTTTCTTAAATACTCAAAAGAAGATATGATGAATCTGGCAACAGAGAAGAATCCGGATTATCAAAGTATAGTTAAGATTTCTGAAAGTCAGGATTTGTATTTAAAATGGCAAAAATCTTTATCGGTACCCGACATTACTCCGGGTTTGTCTTATGATCAAAGAGGAGGAGCTTTCAACAATCAGATAAATCTTACTCTTGGAATTCCATTGCCTTTGTGGAATAAAAATAAAGGGAATATAATGGAAGCAGAAGCCAGACTGGGACAAACTAAAATGAATGCTGATTACAAAAAAAAGGAGCTTGAAAGTTCTTTGTTGATGGCTTACCAGGTTTGGCAACAGCAACAAACTCAATTGTCATTTGTTTCCAATACAGTAAAAACAAATCTCGAATCGGTTTATCAGGGATTTTTGGAGAATTTCCAAAAAAGAAATATTTCTATGTTGGAATTTACTGATTTTATGGAAAGTTATAATGAATCGAGAATTCAAATAAACGAAATCAGAAAACAATGGATTATGGCCGGATTGAATCTTAATTATATAACAAATACCGAAGTTTTTTAAATAGGCAGTAGGCAATATCAATAACAATCCTCAACCTATACTTACAACAATATACATAAACAAGAATATGAAATATATTATTTTACCCCTATTGGCAATTAGTCTTATTAGTTGCAAAATCGATAACAAACAGGAAGAGATTAAAGAGACTTTTGTATTGAGCAATAAAATGCTTTCAACTACAAAAACCGAAGTAGCAAAAAAAGATTTTGTGAGAAATGAACTTAATTTCTTTGGTAAAATCACAGCAGACAATAAAAAGATGATTGAAATTTATCCGATTGTGGGAGGAAACGTCACTTCGGTACATGTTCAGTTGGGAGATTATGTGCAGAAAGGACAGCTTTTGGCAACTATCAGAAGTACTGAAGTAGCCGAATTTGATAAGAATTTAGGAGATGCCAAAAACGATGTGATGGTTGCCAAAAATAATTTAAAAGTAGCTCAGGAACTTTATGAAGGAAAACTGAATACAGAAAGAGATGTGATTCAGGCAAAAAGCGAATTAGAAAAAGCTCAATCGCAATTGCACCGTACTCAGGAAACATTTAAGATTTATAACATCAAGAACGATGCAACTTATGAAGTACGTTCGCCTCTTAGCGGATTTATAATTGAGAAAAAGATCAATCAGGATATGTTATTGAGAAATGACCGTAGCGACAATATTTTTGATATTGCCGAAATCAATGATGTTTGGGCTATGGCCAATGTTAATGAAAGCGATATCGACCAGGTGAAACCGGGTATTGAGGCCGAAGTGACAACTTTGAGTTATCCTGATAAAAAGTTTTATGGAAAAGTAGATAAGATATTCAACATCATTGATCCGGAAACGAAGGCAATGAAAGCAGGAATTAAGTTAAGCAACAAAGATTACCTGCTGAAACCGGAAATGCGCGCCACTATCAAATTGTTTTATAAAGAAAATAAGCAAATGGTATCGGTGCCTTCGGATGCTTTGATTTTTGACAAGAGTAAAAATTTTGTAATGATTTTCAAAGACAGAAATAATATAGAAACACGTCAGGTAGAGGTTTTCAGACAAATTGGAGGTACTGCTTATATTTTGTCAGGATTGGAAGAAGGCGAAAAGGTAATAACCAATAATCAGTTATTGATTTACGATGCGTTGAATGATTAATACCGGATTTAAAATTGACCGTGAAGCGCGCAAAGATTACTAAATTATCGCATTTGATACTCTATTAAAGGGAGCAAAGCTTTGCGAACTTAAAATTTATCAATAGTAAAGACAGAGCCTTGCGAACTTTGCGGTAAAATTCTAAATGCTGAATTGGGGTTTATCGGAGATTCAGTAAATTATTTTCAATTTAATAAGAAACAATAATGAATAAATTCATAAAGAATATAATCGCATTTTCACTAAAAAATAAGCCTTTTACCTTTTTTTGGGTAGGTGTTTTAGTGATTTCGGGGTTTGTGGCATTCAAAAATATGCCCATCGAAGCCTTTCCCGATGTAACTAATACTCAGATAATTATCGTAACGGAATGGAACGGGCGAAGTGCAGAAGAAATTGAGCGTTTTGTAACTACTCCCATTGAAATTTCGATGAACTCCGTTCAGAAGAAAACAAGTGTGAGAAGTATTACCATGTTTGGTCTTTCGGTAATCAAGATTATTTTCGATGATGATGTCGATGACTTCTTTGCAAGACAGCAGGTAAACAATCAGTTGCGAAATGTATCTCTGCCCGATGGTGTTGAGCCCGATGTTCAACCACCTTATGGGCCAACAGGTGAGGTTTTCAGATATACATTAAAGAGTCCGAGCCGTGATTCAAGAGATTTATTAACGATACAAAACTGGGTAATCGACCGTCAGTTGCGTTCGGTTCCCGGAGTAGCCGATTTGGTTGCTTTTGGTGGACAGGAAAAAACGTATGAAGTAAGTGTTGATCCTAATCGTCTGTCTAAATATGACATCACGCCTTTGCAGGTTTTTGAAGCAGTAAATCAAAGTAACATTAACGTTGGTGGAGATATAATTGAAAAAAATGAGCAGGCTTACGTAGTTCGTGGGGTTGGACTTGTGGGAAGTATCAGTGATATTGAAAACATCATTGTTGATGATGCCGGAGGAAATCCGATTTTGGTAAAAAATGTAGCTGATGTTATTGAAAGTGCAATGCCTCGTGTGGGACAAGTTGGTTTAAACGGTAATGACGATGTTGTTGAAGGTATCGTAGTAATGCGAAAAGGTGAAAATCCAAAAGAAGTTTTGGAAAGAATAAAAGAAAAAATCACCGAACTCAATGATCGTATTCTGCCAAAAGACGTAAAAATGGAAACCTTTTACGACCGTGATAATCTGATGAACTTTACCACCACAACGGTAATGCACAATATGTTTGAGGGAATTATTTTTGTAACTGTTATCGTGTTTTTATTCATGGCCGATTGGCGTACTACCGTTACCGTTTCTGTCATCATTCCATTGTCGTTGTTATTTGCTTTTTTATGTCTGAAATTAAAAGGAATGAGTGCCAACTTACTTTCTCTTGGAGCAGTCGATTTCGGGATTATCATCGATGGAGCCGTTGTTATGGTTGAGGGAATCTTCGTGACCCTCGATCACATTGCCCATAAACGAGGAATGGATGCTTACAACAAACTGGCTAAAGGAGGGATTATAAAAAGAACCGGAATCGGTTTGGGAAAAGCCATTTTCTTTTCAAAATTAATTATCATCATGGCCTTGCTTCCCATTTTTGCTTTTCAGAAAGTGGAAGGTAAAATGTTTTCGCCTTTGGCATACACATTAGGATTTGCCTTATTGGGTGCTTTAATTTTTACCTTAACGCTTGTCCCTGTCTTGTGTCATATTTTCTTAAACAAAAATGTAAAAGAGAAAAACAATCCGTTTCTTAATTTCTGGAACAGGATTGTTGAAAAAGGGTTTAACTGGACTTTTGAAAATAAAAGAAAAACACTTGTCTTTTCTCTGGTTTTTATGGCTCTGACATTCAGTTCTGCTAAGTTTTTGGGAACCGAATTTCTACCGCAACTTAATGAGGGAGCGCTTTGGGTAGAAGCTAAATTTCCGATGAGTCAGAGTTTAACCGAAACCGTGAAAAGAACTGCTGTTTTAAGAAAAGAATTGCAGCAATTCCCGGAAGTGAACGGTGTGCTGAGCCAGGTGGGAAGAAGTAATGACGGTACTGATCCGAGTGGTTTTTATTATGTGCAGATGCAGGTGAATCTGAAACCAAAGGACGATTGGAATCGTAAGATTTCTATGGACGATTTGGTTCGTGAAATGGATAGTAAACTTTCTGAATATCAGGGAATAGGATTCAATTATTCGCAACCAATTATCGATAACGTTGCGGAGAGTGTTGCCGGAATCAATGCATCAAATGCCGTGAAAATTTATGGAGATGATCTCGAAAAGCTGGATGAAATAGCCAATGAAGTTATCAAACAAATTGATCACGTTGACGGAATTAAAGACGTTGGTATTTTGAGAAATATTGGTCAGCCGGAAGTAAGCGTTATTCTTGATCGTGAAAGAATGGCGGCTTATGGCGTGAAGATTGCTGATGCGCAGGCGGTTCTCGAAATGGCGTTTGGAGGAAAAACAGCCACTCAGAAATATGAAAATGAGAAGAAGTTCGACATCCGTGTTCGTTACCAAAAAGAATATCGTAAAGACGAGAAGGATATCAGTAACCTGAAAGTTCCGACTTTGGACGGCAGTAAGATTCCCTTGAAGGAAATTGCTTCTATTCAAAAAATAACCGGGCCGGCTTTCATTTACCGAGATAATACTAAGCGTTTTATCGGGGTTAAATTCTCGGTGCGAGACAGAGATTTGGGAAGTACTATTGCTGAAGCGCAGAAAAATGTAGCTTCAAAAATTAAATTGCCAACCGGCTACAGCATTGGCTGGACAGGGGAATTTGAAAACCAGGTTCGTGCAACAGAACGTTTAGGACAAATGGTACCTATTAGTTTAATCGGGATTTTTGTATTGTTGTTTATCATGTTCGGCAACATTAAAGATTCGTTATTGGTTTTGGCCAATGTTCCTTTTGCTATCATCGGAGGAATCATTGCTTTGCATATTACGGGAACCAATTTCGGAATTTCGGGAGGGGTTGGTTTCATTGCCTTGTTTGGTATTTGTATTCAAAATGGGGTAATTCTGATTTCAGAATTTCATAATAACCTGAAACTAAAAATGAATCTGGAAAATGCAATTAAAGAAGGAGTAAAGGTTCGTACTCGTCCGGTTGTAATGACGGCCTTAATGGCTTCCATCGGACTTTTGCCGGCTGCCATCAGCACAGGAATAGGTTCAGAAAGCCAGAAACCTTTGGCAATTGTAATTATTGGTGGTTTGGTTACAGCCACGGTTCTGACTTTACTGGTTTTTCCTATTATATTCTGGATATTTAACAGGAAAAAACATGAAGAAATAGTTTAAATAATTTGGATAATTGTTTTTTGTGATTGAGTGGAGAGCAGGGTCGAAAGATCCTGCTTTTTTTAGAATGTTTTAGGTCGTTTTTTACCGCAATGAGATTATCTATTTGTCTTTGCTTTGCATAGAGGAGGCAAAGTTTTGCGAACTTTAAATCATCTACAATTAAATAAACTTTAGAGGATCTTGCGGTTATCCTAATGCTGATTTTGGGTTTAAGAAAAAAGGATTTTTCAAATTGTCTGATTTAATTTGTAGTTTTGCACTTCAATTAAAATTCAAAGCAATGGAAAACGGAATATACGCTAAATTCAATACGGCCAAAGGGTCTATTTTAGTAAAACTAACTCACGATTTAACACCGGGAACTGTAGGTAACTTTGTAGCATTGGCCGAAGGTAACTTAGAAAATAAAGTAAAACCACAAGGAAATAAATACTACGATGGATTGAAATTTCATAGAGTAATTCCTGATTTTATGATCCAGGGAGGTTGTCCTCAGGGAACAGGAACAGGTGGTCCAGGTTACAAATTTGATGACGAATTTCACCCAAGTTTAAAACACGATCGTCCGGGAGTTTTGGCTATGGCAAATGCAGGTCCCGGAACTAACGGTTCTCAATTTTATATCACTCACGTTCCAACTTCTTGGTTAGACGGAAAACACACTGTTTTCGGTCATGTTGTAGAAGGTCAGGATGTGGTTGATGCTGTGGCTCAGGGTGATGTTTTGGAAACTTTGGAAATTATAAGAGTAGGAGAGGAAGCTCAAAACTGGAATGCAGTTGAAGCTTTCAGAACTTTTGAAGGAAATCGTAAAAAACGTTTGGAGGCAGAACGTGCCGAAGCTGAAGCTAAAATGGAACAATTGGCCGCAGGTTTTGATAAAACAGAAAGCGGATTGCGTTACAAAATGATTCAAAAAGGTTCGGGTAAAAAAGCAGAAAACGGAAAAACCGTTGCTGTACATTATGAAGGTTCTCTGGAAAACGGAAAAGTATTTGATTCTTCTTACCCAAGAAAAAAACCAATTGAATTCAGATTAGGTCAGGGACAAGTTATTGAAGGTTGGGACGAAGGTATTGCTTTGTTGCAAGTGGGAGATAAAGCACGTTTCGTGATTCCGTCTCATTTAGGATATGGTTCTAATGGTGCCGGAGGAGTTATTCCACCAAACGCTACTTTGATTTTTGATGTTGAATTGATGGACGTAAAATAGTCAGCAGTATTCAGATTACAATAATCAGTTTTTATTATAAAATAAAAAATCCCATTCGCCTCGCAGTGAATGGGATTTTTTTATGGTTATCTGTGCAAAGCAGTCTAAAAAAAATGGAACACAAATTTCACTAATTGCCACGAATTGCTTCGGCTGTTCGCTATCACTCGGGTTACGAATTTATGTGCTTTGTGTTGACAATAATTTTGCTGATTTCTTGGCTAAAGCGGTTAGCGAATTGCATGTCCCGATACTTCGGGAGTATGGATTTTACTCTTTAAAAATTGTTGATATTTACTTTTTTGAAATTAGTGTTAATTCGTGTTGACTTTTAATTATTGGTACAATTCATAGATAATCATATTTTGTTTTTCTTTTTAGATTTTGAAGTTGTCCAATTCCATTCTTTCAAATAAAATTTGCTTTCTACTTGATTTTCAATATTGTCAGGGAGCGAAGGAAAAAAGTCGATTCCGGTACTTTTTTCAACAGAATCAATACTTACAGTAAAAGATTCTAAAGGTTCTTTTGAACTTTCATTTGGAATAATAAAACCAATCGCAAAACATTCGTTGTCATTACAGCGAAGAATTACTTTGTAATATTTTGTAGGAACTGCCACTTCATTGTGTCCGATGCTTTTCATGTGATCAGAAAATACAGGTCCTGTTGCAATGTATATTTTCCCATAATCTTTTGCCCAATTTCTTACGAGTTCTTCGGCTTGTTTCCAAATTCCTCTGTTAAAACCCGGAATTTGTGGTGACATATTACTGTAATAAAAAGATTCTTTCATGGCTGTTTCCGACCATTTCATATCGGCCGCAGGAGCCAAATGACCTCTGTCGTAACCACTTTTTTTGTAGTCTTCATCATCGGCACTTTGGGTTTTTATCATCGGATCTTTTGTGAATTTATTAGCTCTTTTTACAGAAGTATTCGTTTTCTCTTTGGTAAGTTCATAAGCAACCCAATTGGCCTGTTTGTATTTTTCATTATAAGAAAGACTGTAGCCGGTATGATTTATAATAAAATCTTTATTAAGGATTTTTGGGATTTCAAGTTTATAAAAATTTATTTTTTCTTCTTGCGAAAAACTACTTGAACTCAGTAAAACAATGAATAGCAATAGGTTGTAATGCAATGTTTGTTTTATCTTTTGAATAATGGTTTTGTTTTGGAACATTTATGAAGAATCTGGATTGTCTGAGTTAAAAATACTATAAAATTCAAACGAATTTAGTTATATACTTTCTATATTTGAGATATAAAAATTTTAAACTCAAACAATAATGAAAAATTTAATGATGACATTAATTGCAGCCTTTATGATGGTTTCTTTTAATACAAGCGCACAAGATAAGGAAGTTGCAGAACATACAAAAAAAGAGAAGAAAGCTTGTTGTTCTAAAGAAGAGAAGTCAAAATGCAAAGATGATAAGATGATTAAAGCAGAGAAAAAAGAATGCAAAAAGAAGTGTGAAAAAGACAAAAAATAGTAAAATGCCCGGAATTGATTTCGGGCATTTTTTATTACAATTGTTTCAAAAAAAGAATTTTTTATATAAGCAAAAGACATAAAAAAACCTCGACTGAACATCAGTCGAGGTTTTTAGTTATTATTTAAAAGTCAAATTATGGTTGAACTTTAACCTCAATTTTGATGTAATCGCTAGTACCAAAAGTTCCTTTAACTTCAAGAACTTTGATTAATCCTTTTTTACCGTAATTATCAACAAATTCTATGATATCGTTTGCTGCTAAACCAGTAATTCTTTCTACAGAAGCAGGAGTTATAAAGTCTAAATCTTTTGAAATTTCAACATCTTCAAAATCAGTTGAAGTTTTAGTTGATTTTTTGAAAAAACATTTGTTCAATGTAGCATTAGCATCTAATCCGGCTTTAGCTCTAATGTCAATTACGTCAGTAGGATAGTTGTTAGGTGAAACCAAAGAAGCATGTAATGAAGCTCCATAGAAATATCCAAAATCCCAAAATGCAGAGTATTCTGCTGCTCCGTTGATTTTGTAAAGTTGACCATCAATTGTTGAAATGAAAGTTTCTGAAGTACCATCTGCTAATGGTGCAGCTAGTATTTTAGCTTCAAAATGTGAAACCTCTGAATCAGCATTTGCTCCACCATAGTTAATGATGATAGTACCAATACCAACTATTTTTTTAACAGTATTGTCTCTAAAATCACCTTTTCCGTTAGTAGCCCATAATTTGTACTCAACTGTACCAGCAGACATAGACAATTTAGGAATTGCTAATTGAAATGCATATTCTTTAGTAGATTTTAAATCTAAAGAACCATCTGCTTTATAATCTACAGCAGAAGTAAATTTAAAAGCTTCAGCACCTTTACCGGCAATGTTTTCAGTGATGTAAATTCTATCCATTTCATCACTCGTAGAAGTCAAAGAAACAAGTACCTTCATTTCTGTTTCGGTAACTTTAGTAGCATTAATGATAATTGTTTTATCACTATCACCTTCTGCCATTTTCAATTCCTTATCATAAGTATAAGTTTCGTCCGGAGCAATGCTGTCATTGTTGTCGCATGACGTAAAAAATAATCCGGTTCCCATAAGGGCAACCATAAAAGCGCTTTTCATTTTGTTTTTCATTGTAATTGAATTTTTGGGTTTATAAATTATTTATAATGTTGCAAACATATTATAAAAAGATTTAATAGACAAAAAAGGATTTTAGATATTATTAATGTTTTCTTAAAATATTTTCAAATCGATAATAAATTAATGTCTTATGGTTATTTTCTAGTCTTTTTTCTGTGAAGTATAGAAGTAATTTGATAAAATTGTTATTTACAATTTTATGTTAATAAAAAATTAAGAATTTTAAAAAAGTTAGTAAATGATACTTCTAATATTTCAATCGGAAGTTTAGGCCTCTTTGCGAAATTATTTTTGTATTGTTTAATTTTTAAAATACAAATTACAGTTAAAACTGATTTTCAGTTCCACAAAAAAGTTTAAATTTGTCGCCAAAATATACCATAAAATGATCACTAAAACAGCTACAAGCCAATTAGAACAATACTTTCAAAAGTTCAGAGAGAATATTATCGGAATCAATCAAGAATTTGAATCTCCTTTCGGAAAACAAAAAATAATCTATACAGATTGGACAGCAAGTGGTCGTTTATACCGTCCGATTGAGGAAAAACTAATGAACCAGTTTGGTCCTTTTGTGGCTAACACTCACACAGAAACTTCGATTACAGGTACTGCCATGACAATGGCTTACCACCATTCTAAAAATATTATCAAAAAACACGTAAATGCTAACAGTAATGATGTTTTAATTGCTGACGGAACCGGAATGACCGGAGTGGTAAATAAATTTCAACGTATTTTAGGATTGAAATTTCCTGAAAGCCTGAAAGAACACGTCAATATTCCAAATGAAATTAAGCCGATTGTGTTTATTTCTCATATGGAACATCATTCTAACCAAACCTCTTGGTTGGAAACTATTGCTGATGTGGAGATTATCCCGGCTGATGAAAACGGATTGTTTTCGGTTAAAAATCTTGAAATCTTACTGGATAAGTACAAAGACAGAGCTTTCAAAATATGTTCTATCACTTCTTGTTCTAACGTTACCGGAATTAAAACGCCGTACCATAAAGTAGCTAAATTGATGCATCAAAACGGAGGTGTTTGTTTTGTTGACTTCGCTTGTTCGGGTCCTTATGTTCAAATTGACATGCATCCTGAAGATCAGGAATCTTATTTGGATGCGATTTTCTTTTCTCCGCACAAATTCTTAGGAGGTCCCGGTACTTCAGGAATGTTGGTTTTTAATAATAAATTGTACAAAAATATGGTTCCGGATCACCCGGGAGGAGGAACTGTAAGCTGGACAAATCCTTGGGGAGAGCACAAATATGTTGACAATATTGAAGATAGAGAAGACGGTGGAACTCCCGGATTTCTGCAAGTAATAAAAACCGCTTTGGCTATCCAGTTGAAAGAAGAAATGGGAGTTGAAAATATTCTGAAAAGAGAACATGAAATTGTTGATTATGTTTTTGACAGATTGAATTCTATTGAAAATATCAATATTTTGGCCAATCAACATCAGGATCGTTTGGGAGTAATTTCATTTTACATCAATGATTGTCACTTTAATTTAGGTGTAAAATTATTGAACGATAAATTCGGAATTCAAACCCGTGGAGGTTGTAGTTGTGCCGGAACTTACGGTCACTATTTGTTGAATGTAGATCACGAAACCTCTAATGCTTTGACTTGTCAAATTGATTCCGGAATTTTAGCCAATAAACCGGGATGGATCAGAATGTCTATTCACCCAACAACTACCAATGCAGAGATTGAATATGTTTGTGATGCTATTACTGCTTTAGCTCAAAATCATAAAGAATGGGCAAATGATTATACTTATGATGCCAATACTAATGAATTCCTTCATAAAGATGCTCAACCATTTGCTAAGGAAATGGTAATGGAATGGTTTTCTAAATTGTAGAAGGTTATATTTCAATTATAAAAAACTTGTAGTCTCGGTTGAGATTACAAGTTTTTTTTTGAAATTATTTTTTGAAATTTAAATGAGCACAAAAACAATGACAGATTGTCAGAGTTAAAAATGCTGTTTCAAATTAATCCTGACAATTGAATGACATATTGTAAATGGCACAATGATTGTCAGTAGGACGATGAGTAATTAAAATTAGTATTCAAATAATTTATAAATAAAATGGGTAAAATAATCGGAATCGATTTAGGTACAACAAACTCTTGTGTATCTGTAATGGAAGGAAATGAGGCAGTAGTTATCCCTAATGCTGAAGGAAAAAGAACTACACCATCTATCATCGCTTTTGTTGAAGGTGGAGAAATTAAAG
>CAZWAF010000004.1:77488-77826 GCA_964631795.1 uncultured Flavobacterium sp.
AAAACGATTGCTTCTATCAAACGTTTTATGGGTCACACTTTTGCTGAAATTACTGAAGAAGCTAAGAGAGTACCTTATTCTGTAGTTAAAGGTGATAACAATACACCACGTGTAGATATCGATGGTCGTTTGTACACTGCTCAAGAATTGTCAGCTATGACACTTCAAAAAATGAAAAAAACTGCTGAAGACTATTTAGGTCAAACAGTAACTGAAGCGGTTATTACTGTTCCTGCTTACTTTAACGATGCTCAACGTCAGGCTACTAAAGAAGCTGGTGAAATTGCTGGTCTTAAAGTAATGCGTATCATCAACGAGCCAACTGCTGCTGCTTTGGC
>CAZWAF010000005.1:0-610 GCA_964631795.1 uncultured Flavobacterium sp.
CACACTTGGAGATTTAGTATCTTTCAATAAACATGATCTTATGAAGTTCCGTAACTTCGGTAAAAAATCTTTGACAGAACTAGATGAACTGGTAGCTGTTAAAAATCTTACTTTCGGAATGGATTTAAGTAAATACAAATTAGATAAAGAATAATCTAATCCGCCTTGGCGGGTTAAATTTAATAAAGCAATGAGACACGGAAAAAAATTTAATCATTTAAGCAGACAGACTGGACATAGAAAAGCTATGTTGGCTAATATGGCTTGTTCTCTTATCGAGCACAAACGTATTAACACGACTGTTGCTAAAGCTAAAGCGCTTAAACAATTTGTTGAGCCTTTAATCACTAAGTCAAAAGAAGATACTACTCACAATCGTCGTGTTGTTTTCGCTTACTTAAGAAGCAAATATGCGGTAACTGACTTGTTCAGAGACGTAGCTGCTAAAGTTGGTGACCGTCCGGGTGGTTACACTCGTATTATCAAAGTTGGAAATCGTTTAGGAGATAATGCTGATATGGCAATGATCGAATTAGTAGATTTCAACGAATTGTACAACGGTGGTAAAAAAGAAGTTAAAAAAGCAAAAAGCCGTCGTGGTGGTAAAGCT
>CAZWAF010000005.1:620-74115 GCA_964631795.1 uncultured Flavobacterium sp.
GTAAAGCTAAAAAAGCTGAATCAACTACAGAAGCTCCAGCTGCTGAAACTGATACTACTGAATCAGCTGAATAATGAAATTCACTATTCTATAAATAAAAAGGATAAACTATTTTTAGTTTGTCCTTTTTTTTTGCAAAGTAAAGAGTAAACTGATTTTGTAAATTAATGAAATCGGTTGGATTACAGAATGAATTTCAATTCCTTTTCAACTAATATTTTGTCAACCGATATTTTGGATTAAATTTGCACAAAATTTATCCTAATTTAATGTGATGAGCTCTGTCTGATCCATTTTATCACTATAAAAAGTAACTTATTAATGAAATACACAACGCGACAAAAAGCCATACTATTATTGAGTGATGGAACTATTTTTTACGGAAAATCCATCGGAATCAGCGGAACTACTTTTGGGGAAGTTTGTTTCAATACTGGAATGACCGGTTATCAGGAAATTTTTACCGATCCTTCTTATTTCGGTCAAATTATGGTGGCTACCAATGCTCACATTGGAAATTACGGTGTAAATGATCAGGAAGTAGAATCTGATTCAATTAAAATCTCGGGATTGGTTTGTAAGAATTTCAGTTTTGTTCAAACAAGACCAAGTGCTACCGGGACTCTTGAAGATTATTTTGCAAAACAAAATCTGGTTTGTATCTCTGACGTAGATACTCGTGCTTTGGTAAGTTATATTCGTGAAAACGGTTCTATGAATGCGGTGATTTCTACAGATGGAAAATCTATCGAAGAATTGAAAGCACTTTTGGCAAAAGTTCCTGATATGAAAGGATTGGAGTTGGCTTCAAAAGTGTCAACAAAAGAACCTTATTTTTATGGTGACGAAAATGCTACTTATAGAATTTCGGCTTTAGATCTTGGAATCAAAAAGAATATTCTGAGAAACTTAGCAAAAAGAGATTGCTATATAAAAGTGTTTCCTTATGATGCCAGTTATCAGGATATGGCTTCATTTAATCCTCATGGTTATTTCCTTTCAAATGGGCCTGGTGATCCCGATCCGTTGCATGGAGCCCAAGAGGTAGCTCGTCAGATTTTGGCAAATGACAAACCATTGTTTGGAATTTGTTTAGGGCACCAAACTATTGCTTTGGCAAACGGAATTTCTACTTACAAAATGTTCAACGGACATAGAGGGATAAATCATCCGGTTATGAATTTGGTAACAGGAAAAGGTGAGATTACTTCTCAAAACCACGGTTTTGCGGTAAATAAAGAAGAGCTTTTGGCTCATCCGGATTTTGAAATTACTCATGAACATATTAATGATCATACGGTGGCAGGTATGCGAATGAAAAGTAAAAACTGCTTCTCTGTTCAATATCATCCTGAAGCAAGTCCGGGACCTCATGATTCATCGTATTTATTCGATCAATTTATCGAAAATATCCGATTGGCATAGAGTTTTATTTAGTAAATTATATTTAAGAGTCAAACATCACTTGTTGGTGTTTGACTCTTTTTTTATGTATTTTTCATTATAGTATTGTTTTTGTTGAGTAATTATTGTTTTTTAAGATAAATTATATTAAATTAATAGTGTTTTTTTGTTTATTTTTTTATTTAAGTTTAACAAATTAACAATGTATTTTTCTTACATTTGTATCCGTGCTTGTTCTTTATGGCGAATAAATGAGTTTTTTATTTTATATTTTTGTCGTCGAGATTGCTTTTGTAGATAAGTTGAGTGTGTATTCTTTATAGTTAACGCATTTTTGATATGATAAGAAGGGTTTATATATTGTTTCTTTTGTTTTGGTTGCAACTAGGTGCGCAGGTTATTTCAAAACCTGTACTTGGTTTTTCTAAAGCTTGTGCAACTGATAATATCTTTAATAGTTTTAGTTTAACTTTTACCTCATATTATACTTATAAGCCGGATAATAAGTTTATAATAGAGTTGTCTGATGCGAATGGTAATTTTGATACCCCTGTTGTTTTGAAAGAAATACCGGCTACTATTGTTCCTTTGAGCGCTGTGTTTTTTTCTTTTCCTTCAACTGTATATGGATCGGGTTATGCTATTCGGGTGCGTAGTACCAATCCTGCTGTTACAGGAAGCCCGACTTCTCCTTTTTCTGCTTATTATGCTTCTTTTAATAAGCCTTTTGTTATAAATAAATATGTTCCTACGGTTAATTTGTGTGTAGATTCTACATTTGATTTGACTGTAGATTCCGGTTCTAATTCACCCTTGAATTTACCTCAATTAAAATACAGATGGTATAAGAATGGAGCTGTGATTCCCGGAATATCAAATTCTTCTCTTAGTATTACTGCGGCTGGCGAGTATTATGTAGAAGTTGATTATGGCGTGTGCTCGTATGATTCTTATTCAAATAAGGTTAATGTGAATTTGGTAGATATAGGGAATCCTCAAATTCAATTAAACGACCCGTCTTCTAACCTGATTTGTTTAGGCAGTAAAAAGTTAATGAGTTGTATAACTCAAAATCCTGTTTTTGCTTATCAATGGTACAGAGACGGGCAATTGATTGAAGGAGCAAACCAATTCAATTATGAAGCCTCGGTTCCGGGAACATATAAGTTATTGGTAAAGGCTGATGGTTGTTCGGTTTTTACAAATGAATTAGTTCTGAAAGGAGTTGATTTTTCTGCTGAAATTATGCCTCTTTTGTCAACTGTTTTGATTCCCGGTGAAAAAATGACTTTGAATGCATCTACCGATGCTTCTTCTCCTAAATATTCTTGGTTTAGAAACGAGGTTCTTATTGATGCAGCAACCGGCAGTTCACTAGAAATATCAAAAGCGGGGACTTATAAGTTGGTTGTTAGACAAGAAGGAACTTGTGTTTCTGAGAAAGTTTCTGAGATTAGTATTCTTTATCCTTTTGATTACAATATTGTTATAAAAGCAGATGATAATTATGTTGAAAATCAAAGTACAAATGCAAATTTAGAAGTCGATATATTTGAAGTTTTAAGTAATTCAAATCCTCCGCTTCCTCCTATTACGGGTATTAATTATATTTATCAATGGTATAAAGATGGAGTGAAAATTCCGGATGCTACATCTCAGGATTTAAATGTTTCGGGATCTGCTTCTAACGGAGTTTATAAATTAGGAGTGAGTATTCCTGATTACGGAGAAAAATTTTCGAATGAAATTGTTTTGAATTTCAAGATTACGGTTGATGTAACTATTAGTGCCGATAAACCATTGTGTAAACAAGGAGATAAAGTGATTTTGACTTCAAAATTGTCAGACCCGGGTTATACTTACAAATGGTATTTTAATGGAGTTTTATTGTCTTCCGGAATTTCAAATTCTATTGAAGTAACTCAGGAAGGTAATTATTATTTAGTAGTGAACAGCGGTGCAAGCACTATTCAGTCAAATACTGTTACAGTAAAGAAAGAAGATATTAGTCTGGATATTACAAGTTCTTCTTCGGTTTTTTTTCCGGGTCAGCAAAAAGTTTTTTTAGCGGCTGCTACAAATGCGTCACAACCTCTTTATACCTGGTACAAAGACGAAACCAAGTTGCCGGCATTTACTGTTTCTTCACTTGAAATTACAGAACCGGGAACTTATAAAGTAGTTGTTAAGCAAGGAACCGGTTGCGGTTTAGAAAAAGAAAAGCAAATAACCGTTGGTTATCCTTCATCGATTTCTATTGAAATTGCTAATGAATTGACTTATGAAGAATGTGTGAGCGCATCAACAAAACTTAAATTGACAAAAATAATTGCCGAATCTCCAAAAGGAAAAGTCACATTAGATTTTAATTTATATAATTATCCATTGCAATGGTTGAAAAATGGGGTTGAAATTCCGGATGCTGTAAATTCTGAATTACTTATTGCTGACAATTCCCAAAACGATATTTACAGTTTGAGAGTTACGATTCCAAATTATTCAAATCCTGAATCTAATGCTTTATTGGTAAAATTGGGTTTTGGAACTTCTCTTACTATTCAGAAAACAGGAACTTTGTGTAATTTGGATTCAGATGTTATCTTGGAATCTAATTATTCTGATTCAAAATTTAATTACGAGTGGCTTGAAGATTCTTCAGATTTGGTCTTAATGAATTCTAATTTAATTGTTGTTTCAGAACCAGGAACTTACTTTTTGAAAGTAAGTTATAATGGTTGTAGTTTGGTTTCAGATAAAGTAAATGTTTCTTTATTCGATGCTTCGTCTTTAGAAGTAAATCAACCAGGTGAATTTTCGATTGTAAAAGGAACTTCAAAAGAAATTATAGCAAGTGGAGCCGAAGAATATTATTGGTATTTTGAGGGTAAATTAGTAGGACAGGAAAAATCTTTCAAAGTGACCCAGGAAGGAAATTATTCTTTGATTGCCAAAAAAGAAGGTTGCGAAAAAGAGTTTTTATTTACCGTAACTTATTACGAAAACCAGTCGTTTACTTCAAATACGGTTACACCAAATGGAGATGGTTTGAACGATTTTTGGAGCATATCTACAGATTATGCATATAGAGAAGAAGTTAAAACAACAATTTATGATTCGGTAGGGAATGTAGTTTTGAAAACCTATAATTATCAAAATAACTGGCCGGAAAGTTCATTTGTTTATTCAAATAAATCGCCTTTATTTTATTATATAATTGAGGATGCCAGCGGAATATTAAAAAAAGGATCAATTACGGTTATAAAATAAGTTTAGAGTGTTAATGAAATATTTAAAAATTAAAATTTCTATTCTGTTTTTATTTATGATTTCCAAATCATTAGCTCAGGATTTGCCGATAATATCGATTAATAATCCATCACATAACTCAATGCTTTATAACCGGTTTTTATTAAATCCGGCTTTTTCTTTTGTAAGAGAATCCGATAGGAATATTAGTCTTTTAAGTCGTAATCAATGGGTCACTTTTGATGATTCGCCTAAAAGTTACAGTTTGAATTATAGTGGAAAGCTTACCGATAGAAAAGGTTTTGGATTGAGTGTTTTTAAAAGAACCGAAGGGATAATGACCAGTTTTGGAGGTGTGGGCAACTTTGCACTTCAGGTTCCTTTTGCCGAAGATTTCGGGATGACTTTTGGAGCCAATGCTTCTTTGTATGTAATTGGAGTCGATAAATCACGCATTATTACAGATGTTCCGGATCCTGCGATAATGGTTTTAGAAGATGCAAGTATTCTTTCCTTTCATCCCGGAATTAATCTGAATTACAAAGATTTTGATTTTGGTTTGTATGCCGAAAATCTGGTGAAATATAATTTTATATCCGACGGATATTTAAACTATTTAAGTGATGTAACATATTATGCACATGCAATGCACACTCTTGCTTTTGAAAATTTAGAAGAGGTTTTTGAAAAAGGTACTTTGCAGTCGTTGGTTCGATTAAGACACAATCCGAATTATAATATGAATTATAACCTTTCTGCGGTGGTCAATTTTCCAAAATTGGGCTGGATGCAGGGAGGTTATGACAGTTATTACGGAATGAGTGCCGGAATAGGATTTCATCTTTTGTATGATTTGTCTGTTGGATATGTATATGAAAGAATGATTAAAGACCAGCTTTCTAATTTGGGAGCGACACACGAGTTTAATTTAACATTTAATCCGTTTGCTAAGAATCACAAAGATTGGTCGTCTGAGAGAGATTATGAACCGAGAAAGAAAACTGAGAAAGAAAATTTTGAAGAGACCGAAGACCAATCAGAAAAACAAGCCGAAAAAACAAAACAGGCCAAATTAGACAAACAGGCAGAAAAAGAAAGACAAGCCGAAGAGGCAAAGCAGGCTAAGATTCAGGCACAAGCCGAAAAAGACAGATTGGCTAAGGAAGCGCAGCAAAGTGCAAAAAAGGAGGCTCCAAAAAACACTCTTGCCGAAAACCAGGCTCAACGTGCCAATATGTTGAGAGAGAAAGCATATCAGAACAAACTGAAAAAAGAAAATACATTTCGGGAAATGTTATCAAAACAATTGGTAACCCGTGAGAAATTGGTCGAAGACAAAGTAAAACGTGCCAAGCTGAATAAAGAAAAAGATCCTGAGATAAATTTGACCGCTTATGTTTTGCCGGAGATTATAGATGAAACTTTGCCGTTGGCTGATAAAAACAGAATAATAGACAAAAATATAGCTAAGCTACAATCAGATATCAAAAAACTACAAGCTGAAATAGATGTACTTGCCAGGCAGGAAGCCGAAGCAAAACAACGTGAAGAGGCTCAAGCGCTAAAAGGTATGAATGAAGAGCAGATTAAAGAACTTTATTCTAAAAAGACAACTCTAAAACGTCAGGCTTCCACCAAAAATGATAAGATTGAAACTAAAGATGTAGTACCCGGTTTTTATCTGGTTGCCAATGTGTTTAATAGTGAATCTAATGCTTTGGCTTTTATGAACGAATTAATTAATAAGAAAAAACTAGATGCGCAGATGTTTGTCAATCCGGTTAATGGTTTTAAATATGTTTACTTAAAACATTGTGAAACCAGAGAAGAGGCACTTGCAGCTTATTACTCAAATTTAAGTGATACTTATTTTGGAGAAATGTGGATTTTGAGTGTTGTTAAAGCCAAATAGTTTTAAAATTTAAAAAAAGCTTAGTTGCTTCAAATGTTATTTTGAAGTATTTAATTGAAAATATTGATATGAAAGGAATGTTTATACAAAAGTTGGGTAAGTTTAGAGTTTTTAAGATTATTCTTTTGGGAATGATTCTGATTAAAGCTTCAGTTTCCTATTCACAAAATCTTAAACCCTTCACTGTTCAATATAATGAAAGTTTGAAAGGGGATATGCTCATGATTGGGAATAATATTCTGAATAGAGATGGTGGTACATCTGATACAAGACCCAATGTTCCATATAATGGAACAGGTACGAATGGGTCGCTTTTTTTTACCAGCACCAATATGAGATATGTGGATATAGATTCTGATTCGGGTACGTTCAATTCCAGTAGTGCCGATCTAACAGTTGCTGATACTACTTGTCTCAGAATTAAATACGCAAAACTTTGTTGGGGAGCATTGCTTCAAAGTGGCAGTAGAACCAATATTAATAAGGTAAAACTGAAACTTCCCGGTAAAACAACTTACGAAGATATTACAGGAACCGTTATTTATGATGCCAATGCTACACCAGTTGATGGGAATAAACCTTATGCCGCTTCAGCCGATGTTACCGCTTTGTTGACCTCTCAAAAAAATCCTTGGGGAACTTATACCGTTGCCAATGTAGTGACTAGTGAAGGGACTAATGGAGCTACAGGTTTGTCTGCCGGTTGGTCGCTTTTTGTGGTTTACGAAAATCCTAAAATGCCTGCAAAATACATTACTTCTTTTGAAGGGTTTAGTGGGATTTTCAGGGATACAGGAACTCTGAATATTCCCATTTCGGGTTTCAAAACCATACCTACAGGTCCGGTAAGAGCAAGTTTGGCCTTTAGTGCTCTGGAAGGAGATCTTAATTATAATGGAGATTATTTATTGGTAAATCCTAGTTCTAATACTACTAAATCAAGTTCGCCTGCTAGACCATCAGATAACTTCTTTAATAGTACGATTACTAATTTAAATGGAATTGCTCCCGGAAGAAACCCGGCCAGTACTAATACTTTAGGATTTGATGCGGGAATTGTTGAGATAAACAATCCATCAAATACAGTTATTAAAAACGGGGACACTTCTGCGACCATACGTTTAGGTACTAATCTGGATACTTATTTTTATTTTTTCAATGCTTTTGCTGTTGATATAATAGAACCAAAAATTGAGTTAATCAAACATGTAAAAGACATACAAGGAAATGATGTAAGTAATAAAACGGTAGGTCTTGGCGAAGAACTGTATTATGAGGTTACTTATCAAAATATAGGTAATGATGCGGCCAAAAACGTGGTGCTAAAGGATATAATTCCGGTTAATACTTCTTTGAAAGTGGCCGATATTGATTTGTCTGATGCCGGAGGAGCTACCATAAAAAGTTATGACTCTGCTACTCGTACTTTATTAATTGATATACCTGAAAATTCAGTTGAAGTTGGAGATCGTGTTTTTACAATTCGTTTTAAGGTAAAGGTAGCCGATAGCTGTCTGGATCTGACCGATGCCTGTTCAAATAATATTACAAATCAGGCCGATGTAAGTTATGAGGGAAAACTAAGTGAAGTTGTAGTGTCAGACGCTCTTAGTTTTTCATCCAGTAGTGTTTGTAAGATAGGGGTTCCTTCTCCTACTAACTTTTTGGGGAATGTAACAGGGTGTAATTATAACCGCACTCAGGTACTTTGTCATGACTCAGTAGTATTGACGGCTTCATCCGGATATACTTCTTATTCATGGTCTAATAACCCGAGCGGAACTCCTGTTTTAGCAACAACAAAAAGTATTACAGTTACCTCTTTAGGGACTTATTATTGTACAGAAACGGCGGTAGCTCCTTGTGTTTCTATTACAGAACAGTTTGAGGTAGTTCCTTTTGGACCAACTGTTACCAATCCGGTAATTCCTTTTGCTGATGATGTAAAGACTTGTCCCGATGATGGAAAACAATTGCCTGAGATTTATTTGTGTGGGTTAAATGCAACAAAATCTATAGCTACCAATGTGAATGATGGTTCTACAATTGTTTGGCAAAAATTAGATGAAAGTAGTTGTACCGCAGTTTCAAATTCGGCTTGTGCTAACGAAAGCAATAGTTGTACCTGGGTTACCGTAGGCAATGGACCTACTTATGTGGCTAATGCTTCCGGACAATACAGAATGGTGTTGAACTATCAGGGAGGTTGTTTCAATCGTTTTTATTTTAATGTTTATAAAAATTTATTAGATCCAAATGAAACTCATCAGGATATAGTTTGTAACTCACCGGGTAAAATTACAGTAGGAGGAGTACCTCTGGGGTACCAGTACAGTCTTGATAATGTCAATTGGCAAACCGGAAATGAGTTTATAATTACCAGTCCTGATATTTATACAGTTTATATTAAACAAATAGGAGTTGATTCTAATCCTTGTTTATTTACAATTCCGGGTATTCCTGTACGAAAAAGAGATTTTACAGTTACCCCTACTGCTATAGCTCCTTTGTGTAACGGAGGCAAAGGCGGAATTAAGTTAGCTGCCAACGATGCTTTACCTCAATACTATTTCAAGGTTTCACAAGGTGCTTCGGTTATGGGTAGCGTGGGGCCAATTGCTGCGAGCGATTATACTTTTTCAAATTTGAATGTTGGTAGTTATACAGTTGAAGTTTCTACCGATGACGGTTGTCTTTATACAGAGACGGTTGTTGTAAATGATACACCGTTACTGACTGCTTCGGCTTCTGTGACTAAACCTTTAACCTGCGAAGAAGGGGAAATCACAATTACCCCACAAGGAGGAACGGAACCGTATGTATATTATGTAAACAGTACTACAGAATTTGATGCTTATCCTATTATAGCTGTATCCCGAACTACCTTACCGGTAAATGGTGTTTATGATATAGAGGTAGTAGATTATAATAACTGTAGAACAAATACATCTGTTACAGTAACTGATAATCCGGCTCCGGTTTTTGGGGTAATTTCTACCAATATTGCCTGTGCCGGTTCAAAGGGAAGAATTGATTTTAATGTCACTCAACCTAATGGTTATACTTTGGCATACAGTATAGACGGAGGAACTACTTATTCTCCATCTCCATCTTTTCTGAATCTCTCCGCCGGAAGTTACGAAGCCATACTTCGATATTCTATGAACTATTCTATGGGTGTTACCGATTGTTTTAGTGTTGTAACACCTCTTACCATTACAGAACCCACCGCAGTTTTGAGTGCTTCGGCAGGAGTGTCTGAATTGGCCGGCTGTGGATCTTCGGGAGAAGGTAAAATACGTATTACCAATCCGCAAGGAGGACAAACACCTTATACTTACAGTTTTGATGGCGGAATTACTTATGTTGCATTAAACGAATTGTATGTGAATCCCGGAACTTATAATTTATCTATAAAAGATGCTTTGGGTTGTGTTTTTTCAATGCCGGCTGTAACACTAGATTCCGCACCACCGGCTCCAACAATTACAATAGATGAACCCATTTTTAATTGTAATGGAACTGCCAATACCACAGTAACGGTCAATAACAATGGTTCAAATTATGACTATACTTATAAACTTGACGGAAATGTTAATAATAATGTTCCGGCAAATGTGTTTAAGAATGTAGGCTCCGGAGTTCATACAATAACAATTGATTATCATTTGACATCGGTTTCAACCTACAGCAATTTATTGAATGAAGATTTTGGAAGTGGTACACCTACAACAACCCCGGGAATTGCAAGTGCTTATTGTTTTAATGACCAGAGTGTAGTAGAGCCATATACTTGTGGTACAAGATCGGTTGAAGATAATCAGTATTCTGTTGCAAAAGATTTTTGGAGACCGGATGATTCAGGTAGTAATCCAGCTTGGTACCATTTTAAAGATCATACAACTAATGGAACAGATACTAATGGAAGATTTCTGATTGTTAACATAGGTTCGGCAGCAGGTGATTATGGGGTATTATACAGTAAGCCAATTGCAGATGTTGTTCCAAATCAACCGGTAAAAGTTGATTTGTATCTTGGTAATTTATTGAGGATTAATAAAAATGCTGCGAATCCTGATTTTATAATAGAATTAGTAAATCCTTCAGGAGTAGTAGTAGCTTCACAAAATACAGGAATAATCCTAAATAATGAGATTTGGAATTTAAAATCAGTATCTCTAAATCCGGGTAATAATACCAATCTGACTTTCAAAATACGTTCAGGAAGTACCGCTTATAATGGTAATGATGCTGTTATAGACGACATTAGTGTTTATCAGATACCTAAGGCTTGTATCACCACAAAAGATTTCCCTTTTGTGGTCGATAGTACCCAGGCATTTGCAGCTCAGGTCGCTTCTGCTCAAAATGCAAAGTGTAGTAATACTAATGATGGTACTATTACCATAACGGCTCAGAATTTTGATACAGTTGACGGATTTGATTATTCAATAAACAATGGAGTAACTTGGGTTAATTCTCAAATTTCTCCTGTTATTATAAACGGATTGACAGCCGGAGATTATACACCATTAGTACGCTACGATACTGCGGGAGCTTGTACTTTGACATTAGAGCCTCAAACAATTCTTAATCCTCCTGTTTTAGGTGTGTCGGCTACTATAACTTCATTGGCCAATTGTCATACAGGGGCTACTATTACAGTTACTGCTACGGGTGGCGTGCCGGCTTATCAGTATCAATTATTAGACAAAAACACCAATGCTGTTGTAAAAGCTTTTCAGCCAGGTAATGTGTTTACCAATGTTGCCCAAGGAGATTATACAGTGGTGGTAAATGATGTGAATGTTTGTTCTAATTTGGTGCCGGTCGATATTACGGTTGAACCAATAGCTGTAATAACAGCTTCTATTTCTCCGTCTTCCAATTTGTGTTATAATCCTGCCACAGGAGCAACGATAGTGATAAATGCTACAGGCGGAAACGGAGCATTGCAATACAGAATTAATGGAGGTGCTTGGCAAAGCAGTAATACCTTTTCTAATCTGGCAGTCAATAGTTACACTGTCGATGTGCAGGATGTCAACGGATGTTCAGTAACAATAGTTCCTTCGGTTGTAATAACTCCTGCTCTTACATTTAGTTCAACAACCGGAAAACCATTAGATTGTTCTGTTTCTCCAAATGCTGAAATTATAGGTACTATAGGCTACGGTTATCCTGATTACAGTTATAGAGTTCAGGATCCTACTGCAACTTGGAGTGCACCGGTTTCTTTAGGAGTTGGTGTAAATGCTTTTAATTATTCGGCTGCAACACCGGGGGATTATGTTTTTGAAGTTACAGATTCCAACGGTTGTAAATTGACATCTCCTATACATACTGTTGATTCGAAATTAGTTCCTGTTGCCAATGCAACTAAGACAGATGTTACCTGTAAAGATGCAAACAACGGAACGATTACCATAAATACTCCGCCAATAGGTTCTGGTTTTCAATACGGAATAAACAAAGATGTAGATAATGTAAGTGCTGTTATATTTGGTTCTGCTCAAATTTTTTCAGATTTATCTCCGGGAACTTATTATTATTATATAAAAGACGGTGTTAGTTTATGCGTAGGTTCGGCATCTATAACAATTACAGAACCTGTTGATGAATTGACAGTTTCAGTAAATACACCTGAATTGAGTTGTAATCCTTCAACCAATATAAAACAATCGGCAACTGTAACACTAACTGCCGGTGGAGGTACACCTGCTTATCAGTATAGTTTTAATGGAGCTGCTTTTGGAACCGATAATTTTTATACCGTAAACGATAACGGAAGCGATCAATATGTGAGTTATGTGGTGAGAGATACCAATGGCTGTCTTACAACTGTTAATGGTTTGACCATTACAAAACTCGATCCTCCAACAGATTTAGATTTCTCAAATGCAGCTATTACTTGTTCTGCACCAACTACTACGGTACAGGTAGAAATTCCTGCCGGAAAAGGAGGAGTTGCTCCGTTAATATTTACTAATGTTAATTCAGGTATTACCAATAGTACAGGAGATTTTGCAGGCTTGCTTCCAGGAGTTTATGAATTTAAAGTGACGGATGCTAACGGCTGTTATTATACAGAAAGCTATGAAGTAAAATCGGTTACTAATATAACGGTAAGCGGTGTAAAACAAAAGGATGTTTCCTGTAATGGTTTGGCAGACGGAGCAATAGAATATACGGTTTCGGATTTTTCGGGAACTTATAAATATTCACTTAATGGTGCAGCAGCAGTTATAGGGTTGTCTTCAACCATTGTTAACGCAACTGCTTTGTCTCCGGCAACTTATACTATGGTTGTAACCGATGAGGTAACGGGTTGTACAGCAACTTCAACACCAATTGTAATATCACAACCGGCTCCATTGACGGTAACTGCTGCTGCAACCAAAGTTTACTGTAGCAATTATAATTCACAAATTACAATTTCTCAAGCAGGAGGGACACCGGTTTATAGTTATGCTGTTGCGGTAAATGGAGTTACTCCAACTTATGGAGTCTCAAATGTTTTGACTGTAGATACCAATTCAGGACAAGATTTGACTTGGAATGTTTATGTACAGGATGCCAAAGGTTGTGTATCAGTAGAATCAATTTCGATTACAGCAAATGATATTCCGACAATTGTAGCACCATTGTCACAATGTTATATGGGTGTATCTCTTACAATAGGTATTTCAGGAACTACTTATAATGCTTCTGCCCAATATAGTATAGGCGGAGGGTATCAGTCTTCTCCTGTATTCAGTAATGTATTAACGCCGGGTACTTATACACTTACTATCAAAGATGATAACAACTGTGTAGCTACTACTACCTACAAGGTAAATCCACAGTTAATATTGAATGCAGTATTGACCAAGGATTTAGATTGTACTTTATTTCCAAATGCTGAAATTAATTTGACTGCTTCAGGAGGTTCAGAAACCGGATACATTTATTCCGTTTCTTCTGATGGAGGAGCTACTTACAATCCTGTTATGGGTTCTGTATTTTCTACTCCTGATTCGGGAAGTTATATTTTTAAAGTTAATGACAATCAAAATCCGCCTGTAGGAGGATGTTCGATTGTAAGAACTCCACCTATAGTAGTAACTCCTGTTACTTCTGATATAATGTCAATTACCGCTACACTTACTCCTGTAAGTTGTAATGGACTTAGCGACGGAACAATTACAGTAACTCCTTCGGGTGGTTTGGCTCCTTATACTTACAGTATTAAAAGTGTTGGAGATAGTAATCCGTTTACGTATCAATCTTCCAATTTGTTCAGCGGTTTGTTGGCAGGAGATTATTTGGTTTCTATCAAAGACAAAAAAGACTGTGAGATTGAAAGTCCTGTTACGGTTACGGTTATAGAACCGGCAGCATTGACAGAGACTCACACCGTAATTCCGTTTTCTTGTAATGCCTCTAATGCAAAAGTGGCAGGTACTATTACCATAACACCATCGGGAGGAAATGGTTCTTATCAATACAGTTTTAACGGAGGAAGTTTTGATAATAGTAATGTTTTCAGTTTAAATGATAATGGATCAGACCAAACGATACCTTATGTTGTAAGAGATAGCAAAGGTTGTACAGTTTCGGGAACTTATACTTTTACTCAATTAAATCCTCCAACGGATTTGAATATAACCGGGACATTAATCAATTGTGCACCGCTTGCAACAACCAGTACAGTGACGTTGGTTGTGCCGGTTACAGCAGGTGGAGTTCTTCCGTTGAACTATACTTTGATAGCACCTGTTGTTGGGCTTTCTCAAACGTCAAATGTTTTTAACGGACTGTTAGATGCTACTTACACTTTCAAAGTAACAGATGCTGCGGGTTGTTATTATACCAAATCTTATACGGTAGAACCTTTGGTACAAATAAAAATGACTTCCAAAATTTTGAATGGTGTTTTGTGTAACGGAGATGATACCGGTGTGATTGAATATACTGTTACCGATTATATTGGAGGATTCACTATCACAACACCTATAGCAGGAGTTACGCCTGTAATTTCAGGAAACAAAATTACCGTTTCAGGTTTGCCTGCCGGAAATTATACTTTGGGTGTAACTGATAATACTACTTCTTGCGTGGCAAGTATAACTGATACAATTACAGAGCCGGCAGCAATTGAAATTTCGGGAGCTACGGTTACGGCAACCCATGTACATTGTAATAATTATTTTTCTACTCTTACCGTAACAGGTATTACAGGTGGTATTTTGCCTTATTCTTATGCGGCTGTTGTTGCAGGAAGCGCTGTTCCAACAACATTCATCCCTTCAAATGTGATAAATGTTGATACAGATTCCGGTAATATTCTGGTTTGGGATGTTTATGTAAAAGATGCCAATGGATGTATCTCTTTACCTATAGGTGTAACAGTAATTTTAGAAGCTGCACCAACTGTTTCTGTTGATGTAAACCAGTGTACTGCTACTTCAAATGTTTTTACTATTACTGCAAATCCGGGTGCTTCTTTAACTCCGGTTTATAGCATTGATGGTATAAATTACCAAAGCAATAATGATTTTACGGTTGTTCCTGTAGCTCCTGTAACTTATACCATTTATTTAAAAGATAAAAACGGTTGTGTGGCGACTGAGAATCAAATAGTATATCCTTATTTGACGGTTTCAGCCAATTTTGATAAAGATATTACCTGTTCTGCTCCTACAGATGCATCTGTAACTGTAACAGCAACGGGAGGTTCCGGAAATTATGGATATTATGTTTCAGTAAACGGAGCATCTTATACACAAGTTCCGGCAAATTCAAACAATTATATTACTGCTACAGCTGGAAATTATATATTCAAAGTTATAGATACCGTTACTAATTGTGAGAATATAATAAGCACGACCTATACTGTTACAACTCCGGTAGCACCTGTTTTGGCAGTTACGGTTACTGCCGAGCCATTGTGTAACGGAGAGGCTACAGGTTCTCTAAAAAGTACGGTTACTTCTGGTACAGCACCGTTTACTTATAGTTTAAATGGAGGATTGACTCAACAACTTTCGAATGTGTTTTCCGGATTAATTGCCGGAACTTATACTGTTACCGTTACCGATGCCAAAGGATGTACAGCTACTCAAACACCGCTAATTACGCAACCCAATCCACTGAGTTATGCGCTTGTGGCAATTTCTATTAAGTGTAGTGGTATTTCGGGTACAACATTAGGTTCTATAGAAGTACAAAATTTATCAGGTGGAATACCGGATTATACTTATTCGCTTAAAAATTTCAATGGATATACGGTTCCGGCAGATATAACAACTAATGTTGCTCCTCCTCCATATACAGGGCTTAATTTTGGTACTTACGAATTAAGTGTAGTTGATGCTAATAATTGTACACTTAAACAACAAGTATTAGTTTCTTCTCCTCCGGATGGGATGACAATTACGGCTTTGACACCTGTGGGATGTAATACAGATGTTGAGGTTGTTGCAGATGGTCCGGCTTTGAGTACGGGTCCGTTCTGGTTTACACTTTATACAGATCCTTATCCAAATCCGGATCCTGATAGTGATTTGTTGACTCCTCCGGATTCGCCACCATATATTCCGGGACAAGGTGTAGGTTCCAAAACAGCTATTTTTTCTGATCTGATTCCGGGAGTGCTTTATTCGTTTATTGTTTATGATCAATCTACCGGTTGTTCTTATATAGATAGTACAAAAATTCAACCTATATCGAGTACAACAATAACTGAGGTAAAAATAGTAACTCCCGTTACCTGTAAGGGAAGTAGTGACGGAACGGTTAGGTTTACGGTTTCGGATTTTCCTACAGATGTTACTTCAATAGAGTATCAGGTTTTTGATGAATTAACAAATGTTGAAGTAACAGGTAAGTCGGGAACAATGGTTGTTTCCGGAATTTCAGTTACAGATATTGTTAGTGGTTTAGATAAAGGGAAATATTATATCGTTTATACTTATAGTGGAGGAACTCAATCTAGTTGTAAAACAGGAACAACAGCATTTGAGATAGAAGAATCGGCAATAGATTTATCGGTTACTGCTTCTGTAGTTAAAAACGATAACTGTAATGTTGATGCCGGAGTTATTTCGGCTGTTGCTAAGGGAGGAACAGCTCCTTATAGGTACCAAATAATTGCGGGTACAGATACAACAACAGCTCCTGATATGAATGATTCTAATTGGGATATTCCAAATACTTTCAATGTAGGAAAAGGCAATTGGGTAGTTTGGGCAAAGGATGCATATAATTGTATTCAAGCTATTGTTAATCCATTAACGGTAACAGAGGATTCTTCTCCAGATATTACTGCGACTCCGGTAAATCTTTGTGCATTAGAAGGTAATTTTGAAATTACAGTTGATAATGTAACAGGTATATCTCCTTATCAAATTAGTTTAGACGGAGCTGCATTTCAGCCTGTAACCGTATTTCCGTTAACTCTAACTAATATTAATTCAGGAACTCACACTATTACTGTGATAGATGTAAACGGTTGTAGTGATTCAGCAACGGTTATAATTCTTAAACCAATAGTTGCCTCAGCAGATCTGACTAGCGATTTGACTTGTTCGGCCGATGCTGAATTGACGGTTACCGCAACTGAAGGATTGTCTCCTTATACTTATGAGTATTCTGATGATATGGGTGCAAATTGGTACCCAATGATTTCAAATGTCTTGAATGTTAATTTGGCTGATGATTATATTTTTAGAGTGACTGATGCAAATAGTTGTTCAATAATAACCAATTTGGTTACTGTTACCGCACCGCTAAGCCCAACTATTACAGTTGCCAATATTACCAATGTAAGTTGTAATGGTCTGAGTGACGGTACTGTTTTAGTAAACGGAGATTTTGGTTTAGCACCTTATCAATATAGTTTAGATAGTTTAGACGGAGTTAGCTGGCAAGATTCCAATCTTTTCACCGGACTGGCAGCAGGTACTTATACCATTACCATAAAAGACAGTAAAAATTGCGAAGCAACAACGACGGCAACAATTACACAACCGGATGTTTTAGCAGCCGTACTGACTGTTAGTAAAGATTTTAAATGCGGACCTAATAATACATTGCAGAATGCTGAGGTAACTGTGATAGCTACTGACGGTACTTCTCCATATATGTACAGTTATGATAACGGCAATACGTATGTTTCTTCTGATACAAATAATGTAAGCGGAGTTACAGGATTGTCTTCTACAGCTAACGCGTTGGTAAAAGATGCTCACGGATGTATTTTGAGTGCAGCAGCAACTGTAGTTCCGGCACTTAATCCGCCAACAGCTTTAACTTTTACACAAGGAATTAGTATTACCTGTATATCTGCAACTACCGATATTACTCTGACGGTAACCGATGCCGATATGCCGCTTTCGGCATTATACCGCTACGAAATAGTGGCTCCGGTAGCCGGGGTTTCTCAGGCGTCTAATGTTTTTACAAGTCTATTGCCTGATAATTATTTATTCAAAGTAACCGATGAGGATGGTTGTGTTTTTAGTGATTCGTACCTTGTTAAACCGGTAAATCCAATAATTGTGGACAGGTTAAAACTGAAAGATGTTTCCTGTTTTAATGATAATGACGGAGCTTTGCAGTTTACGGTTTCGGGTTATTCAGGAACTTATAAATATTCATTGAATGGAGCCGCAGAGGTTACCGGAATTTCGGATGTAAATATTAATGTATCACCGTTGGCTCCAATGGCTTATACAATGGTTGTAACAGATGAGGTTACAGGTTGTTCTTCGACTTCAACATCTATTACTATTAATGAGCCGTCGGCTCTTGCAATAATGGCTGTGAGTGCTACCAATATAAATTGTAATAATGCTAATTCTCAGATTACTATTACAGTTACAGGCGGAACGAGTAATTATAAATACGCAGTTGCAGAACCAGGAATTACACCAACTACTTTTAGTACTTCAAATGTGGTAACAGTAAGTGCCGTTTCCGGAACCGTACTGGATGTTCATGTAGTAGATTTCAATGGTTGTACAACTACTACAAGTGTTACTGTTTTACAAGATGCTTTACCAACTATAGTAACGCCATTATCACAATGTTATACAGGTATTCCTTTGGATATAACTCTTAGCGGCACTACTTATAATGGTGTTGCCCAATACAGTATAGGAGGAGCTTATCAAAACGATCCGTTGTTCTTGTCCCAGCTCGATCCCGGGACTTATACTTTGAGTATTAAAGACGATCATGATTGTATGGCTTCTGTAAATTATGAAGTAAAACCGCAGTTGAATTTGAATGCCAAACTGGATAAGGATTTGGATTGTACAATTTTACCTGGAGCAGAAATAATTCTTACAGCTTCGGGCGGAATGGGAACCGGTTATACTTATGAATTCAATAAAGATAATTCTGGTTTTGTATCTATGGTCAATCCGTTGACTCTTGCCGGAAGTTATACTTTCAGAGTAACCGACAGTCAATCGTGTGATGCGGTTACTGTAGGAGCTATTACTGTAACAGATGTTACTACCGGTACTTTGTCTATTACGCCTACAGTTACCAATGTTAGTTGTAAAAATGGTAGTGACGGAACTATTACTGTTATTGCTTCCGGAGGAGTAGCACCTTATGAATATGAACTTTTAGACAGTACAGGTCTTATTGTGGTTCGTCCGTATCAAAAAGCAGAAGTATTTACCGGTTTACCGGCAGGTACTTATGTGATTAAAATAAAAGATGCAAAAAGTTGTGAAATTGATGGAATCTCAAATACAGTGACAATAAACGAACCTGCTGTTTTAGGAGTGTCTTCTGCTTTGATTCCGTTTAGTTGTGCTGCTGCCAATAGCAGTCAGCAACCGGCAACGGTTACACTTAACGGAAATGGAGGAACAGCACCGTATCAATACAGTTTTAACGGAGGAACTTATGTAGCAGGTTCGCCTACAGCCGATTTCTTTGTAAACAATAACGGAACTGACCAAATAATTAATTTCAGTGTTTTAGATGCAAATGGTTGTGTTGCAAATGGAACAACATTTACCATAAATAAATTAGATCCTCCAACTATTACCGCTATCAGTACTACCAAACTTGAGTATTGTGGCGTTGGTAATGGAGCTACGGTGGAAATTACAACTGTAAATGGTATAACTCCTTTGACTTATGAAATTATTGCGCCAATAACAGGTATTTCACAAGCGGGTAATGTGTTTACCAATTTACCGGCTGGTAATTATACATTCAGAGTTACCGATGCTAATGGTTGTTATTTTGATAAATCTCATACGGTAAATCCGGTGAAAAACATAATGGTGAACGGGGCTAAACTGAATGATGTTTCTTGTTTTGGCGGAAGCAATGGTTCTGTGCAGTTTACGGTTTCAAATGTTAATACTGTTGGGAACTATAATTATACTTTGACACCAAATATAGGTTCTGTAACAAATACCCTGAATGTGGTTACCGTGACCGGATTATCGGCAGGAATTTATACTTTGGATGTTACAGATAATGTTACTTCTTGTGTGAATTCTGTGAGTGTAACGGTTGCACAGCCTAGCTTAGTCGGTTTAACCGCTACAACAACCAATGTTCACTGTAATAAAGATATTTCTGAAATAACAATTACAGCTACAGGAGGAACTCCGGGTTATAAATATGAAGCAGTTGTTGCAGGAAGTTCAACTCCTGCGATTTCAAAAACCAACTCTGTGTTGACTGTGAATACCAATAGTGCAACTAATTTAGTTTGGGATGTATATACACAAGACCAAAACGGATGTACTGCAAATACAACTGTGACGGTAATCCAGGATCCGATGCCAACAGTTACTATTTCTCCTATTAGTAATGTTTGTAATGTAGCTCCTGCGGTTTCTAATATTGATGTATCGGCTACAGGGGTAGGTCCATTCCAATATTCATTGAATGTGGTAGGATTGAGTCCAAGTAATGCATTCCAAACAGGAACCAACTTTAAAGTACCGGTTTCGGGAGAATATACCGTTACTGTAAAAGATACGAATGGATGTATTGCAAACAGTGCTACAAGCGTAACGGTTTATGATCCTGTAAAAGTGATTGCTTTTGCTTCGAAAGAGCCTTCATGTGGCAATAGTGATGGGGCAATTACGGTGGCAGCTGTAGGCGGACTTTCTTCTTACACTTATACAATAAATCCGGTTGCAGGAACTTTAACAGGAAACGTATTTACAGGATTGACTTTTGGTTCTTATGATGTAACTGTGACCGATGCCAATAATTGTTCTGATACCGTTACAGTTGTTCTGGACGAACCAACAGCCATAACAGGACTTTCAGCAACGACTACTCCGGTAAGCTGTTTTGGAGGAAATAACGGAACAATGACCGTGATTTTACCTGCTTCAAATAATAATACTCCGTATCAATATGCTTTGGCAGGCCCAGTTTTAAGAGCACTTCAGTTTGGAAATAGTTTTACAGATTTGGTTGCCGGAACTTATGATGTTACAGTTGTTTCAGGCAGAGGATGTTCAAGTACTATTTCGGTTGAGGTATTCAGTGCAACACCAATTGTTGTGGCTGCTCCTACAGTTACACAATACAATTGTAATACAGGAAGTAATCTGGCTAATTTTGCTACCATAAGCGTGAATCCGCTTTCGGTAACAGGCGGAACAGCAAATTATGTGAGATATGAATTTGTAAGAAACGGAACAGAGATAGTTCAAGACGGTGCAAATCCGGTTCATACTGAGTACGATTATTTGGGAGGAAATTATACAATAAATGTATATGATACCAATGGATGTCTGGGAACAATTTCGACGGCTATAAATCCTTTTGTGAAAATTGCTACTCCGGTGGTTGCTGTGTCCAGCGCAATTAATTGTATTTCAGATGAAGCAATTCAGGTTTCAGTTACGGTTAATCCGGCCAGTCCTGCTCTTGTTTTAAATTATTCTTTAATCATAGGAGGAGTAACTCAAACCAATACAACGGGAAGTTTTACTAATTTACCTATAGGTGATTATCTGATTACAGTTGAAAATCCTGCAACGGGTTGTAGCGTTCAAACGTATCATTATGTAAATAATCCGAATACATTTGATTTGATTGCCAACAAAAAAACAGATGTGATTTGTTTTGGAGGAACTGACGGTAGCGTTGAATTGACCATAAAAGATTTGGTATTGCCAGATGAGGCCGGAGAATTCAATTATGCAATTATGTCGGCTTCTTTGGTTTCTCCAATTACAGGAACTACAACAGGAGTAGGGCCAATAACTATTACGGGTCTTCCGGTTGGAGTTTACAGCGTTACAGCAACTCTTGTAAATAATCCGTATTGTGAGCTGTCTAAAAACTTTACAATCAACGGACCACAAAGCACTTTGCAAATCAATGCTGTTTCTTCGGCTATAACTTGTGTTGCGGGCAATGCAGACGGAACCATTTCATTGTCTGCTTCCGGTGGTTGGAATACGTCTTATGAATATAAATTAGAAAAAGACGGAGTTGCTAATAATAATTGGACAACCCAAATTTATTATGATGCTCTTTCACAAGGAACTTATGTTGGTTATGTAAGAGATATTAGAGGTTGTGAAGCTACTGTTACGGTGGTACTGAACAATCCTACACCAATTGTATTCACGGCAACTGCCGATAAAACGCAAGTGAAATGTTTTGGAGATAAGGATGCGACTATTACTGTTGGACTTCCTACAGGTGGTCAGGGAGCAAATTATTTATATACTTTAAATACTACTTCGGTAAGTCCTACATTGGTAAACGGACCTCAGTCTTCAAATAGATTTACAAGTCTAGGAGAAGGAACCTATACTGTTACCGTTACCGATAGTTGGGGTTGTGGAACTACAGATTTGATACCTATTGTAATTGGTCAGCCTAATAGGGTTATGGCAAGTTTAGCACTTAAAACAGGGCCTACCTGTGCCACAAATCCTACGGTAGAGTTGACAGCTACCGGAGGAACTCCGGGCTATACCTACAGTCTTGATGATGTGACTTATACAGGACCTTTGGCACCGCCTCATATTTTAGATGCGGCAATTCCGTTGCCTTCCGAAAATAGTTATTATGTGAAGGATGCTAATGATTGCGAGGCATTTGTATCAAACAGCGTTTATATTGAACCTTTGGTTGCATTGACACTTACGATTAATGATGCTAATTCAAAAATTGCTTGTAAAGGAGAAGCTACCGGAGTAATTGTAGCTAAGGCTCAAGGAGGTATGGGTAATTATGTTTATACTTTGTTTGATGCTTCAAATAATATAGTGGGTGTTCCGACTCCAGCGCAAAATACTCAGGCTGAATTTAAAGATTTGATAGCCGGAACCTATAAGGTTTCTGTAACAAGTGCCGATTGTACTGCGGTTGAAAGAACAATTACGATTAACGAGCCGACAACGGCATTGACGGCCACTGCGGTACCAACGGATATTAGCTGTTTCGGGAAAAATGACGGTCAGGTTACAATCACAGCTACAGGCGGAACAGGTATTCTTAAATATGCAATTTCTCCTAATTTGAATTCATTTGATGTGTATTCAGCCTACAAAGATTTGGTTCCTGGAGCTTACAGTGTGATTGCTCAGGATGAAAACGGTTGTTTCCAATATATGAAAGATTTAATGATAAGTGAACCGGCTGTGTTGGGAATCAGTGCAACCATTCTCCAGGAAGATATTTGTATCGGAGACAATGCAGGAAAAATCCGTGTTGATATTGAAGGAGGAACTAAGAACTATTTTACCAGTTTCAATTCGATGGAAGATACTGATTTTACAGAAGTATTAAACGGGCTTAGTTATACTGAATATGACGGTATAGCCGGCGGAAATCAATATCCTGTTTTTGTAAAAGATGCTAATGGTTGTCAGGCCTGGACTTCGGTAGAGATGGCAGATGCCGTAGATTTACAGTTAGATAAAATAGTGACTTCGGTTTGCGGTATAAGCAATACCCCAACCCAAACCATTACAGCAGTTATCAATACAGCTTTAAGCCCTGCTGATGTTCAATATTCATTAGACGGAATCAATTATCAGGCAAGTAATGAATTTCCGGGATTAACAGTAGGTACTTACACACTTTATGCAAAACATAATGATGGTTGTGTTAAAAATATTTTGGTAGATGTTGTCGAATTATATCCTGTATCTGCAACAGTTACAGATATTATACCGGCACTTTGCTACGGAACTCCTACGGGAAGCATTACAGTTTCGGGTTCAGGAGGAAACGGTATTTTGCAGTACGGTATTTCTCCGGATATTCCTCCTGTATTTGTTATGGGAACTGATAATGTTTTCAATGATATTTATGCCGGCAATTATATTGTGAGAGTAGTAGATCCTATTGGTTGCGAAGTACAGCTTACCAACAATATCGTTACTCAGTCTCCGGAGCTTAAAGTTGCTGTTGAAGGTTTATCGGGTTCTGTTTGCGGAGACGAAGGCAATGCCTCGGTAACTCTGAAAGTAGAAGGAGGAGTAACACCTTATTATACCAGTATGTATTCTAATGCTAATTTTGTACAAGACAAATTTGTTTATGATAATTTAGACAGCGGAAAAAATTATAGTTTCTTTATCAAAGATTCACAAGGATGTACAACCGATCTAAATACACAATTGGGTACTTCGGTAGCTATAGATGCTGTTGCAACACTTCAGAGCGATTGTAACCAAACAACGGCTATTGTAAATGTGAATCCTGCAATAGCTACTGAGGTTATGTACTCAATCAACGGAGGGGCTTTCAGTACCAATAATGTATTTACCAACTTACAAACTCAGAAATATACTGTGCTTGTTAAGCATAATACTACCGGTTGTACCGATTCGGTTGTTTTCTATGGAGAGAATATAGCTCCGGTCAGTTTGGTGTTGCAGGAAAGCGGATTGAATGAATTTACGGCAACTGCCGGTGGAGGTTCGGGAATTTATACTTATACGCTTAACGGAGAAGACAAAGGTTCTCAAAATGTATATGTAATAACAAGTTCAGGAACTTATACCGTTACGGCAACCGACAGTAAAGGTTGTTCAATAACTGAATCTATTGAGATAGAGTATGTGCCTATTGAAATACCAAACAGTTTTACTCCAAACGAGGACGGACACAACGATGGTTGGGCGCCAACCAATTTAGAGTCATATCCGAATATTACGGTGGATATATTTGACCGTTATGGTAGAAAAGTGGCAGTATTAACAAGAACTGAAACCTGGGATGGTAAATATAACGGAGTGCCTTTGCCAACCGGTGATTATTGGTATATTATCAATTTAGGCGATTCAAAAGATCAAAAGGAAATTGTGGGGCATTTTACACTTTACAGATAATATATCAGTTCATCTAATTGTAGTTACAGAATAAAATGAGAAAAATTTATATCCTATTTTTTTTGGTTGTTTTTCTAAACGCCAAAGCTCAGGAGTTGACAATACCAAACTTTACCCAGTATTTGGCCGACAATCCGTTTATATTGTCTCCTGCTTTTGCGGGAGTGGGAGATAATATAAGGATTAGAGCCAATGGACTCACTCAATGGGTGGGAGTAAAAGGAGCTCCCGATATGCAATCACTTTCGGCCGATGCGCGTATAGCCGACAAAACCGGAGTGGGGGCTTTCTTTTATAATGACAGAAACGGAAATACATATCAAAAAGGTTTGAAATTGTCTTTTGCACACCATTTGGTGATTGATAAATACGAAGAACAGTTTTTGTCTTTTGGATTATTGTTTAATGTCAATACATTCCGATTGGCAATTGAAAATTTTAATACTCCTGATTTTGCCGTGGTCGATGATCGCTATACCATGAATTATAATTTTGATATTTCTTTCCTGTATCGTTACAGAACTTTTTATTCAAGTATTACCGCCAGTAATATATTTGATAAGAATTTGAAAGATTTTGGAGTAAACGAACCGGGTAAGCTGAGAAATTTTCAGTTTTATACCGGATATGTGTTCAAAGAAGTAAACTCATCCAATATGGAAATTGAGCCTTCGGCCTATATTCAGTATTATGAAAGCGATAAAAGATCTTCTACCGATTTGAGTGTTAAATTCCGATTCATGGATTTTGATGAATATTATTGGGTAGGTGCATCTTATCGGTTTTTGAATGACCAGATTGGAAAACCGCTGAATATTGGCCCCATGGTTGGTTTAAAGAAACGAAATTTTTATGCGGCTTATTCTTATCAAATAACCACCAACGAATTTCTGGCTATGAATACCGGTACTCACATGGTTACTATAGGTTTGGATATTTTCCAGGGAATCAGCAATTGTCCTTGTACTAATTAAGATTGAGAGTTAAACACCGATTTTCAAAATCCTAAATCCTAAATCTTCAATCAAAAATCTACCGATGTTTATAAAAATATGTCTTATAATGAAAGTTTAAAAGCTTTTTTGGGGTTTTCTTATTGTGATATTATTTTTAGAACTCATTTGTTTTTGAGTACTTTCTTTGCGTACAATTTCCAAAAATAATAAAATCTATATTTGAAAATAAATAGAATTGTTGATTATGATGTAAAAAAATAGCTTAAACAGATTCGCATTAGAAAATTATTTCATAATCTCAATGTTTCTTAATCGTGTGGATATAAATCCAGAAGTGTCGGGATTGGTTAAATTTAGCCATAGATTAATAGTTTTTCACTGATTAATCGTGTTAATCGTGGCTTAACGATGATTATTCTCCACAGTCTGAAACATCGGGACTGCTGAATCTGCGGGAGAATTTTGCCCGCTGATCTAACAGATTCACGCAGATTTCAATTAACTTGTCCCGACAATTCGGAACTTGTGTCCACACGACAGGATGCTTTGAGATTCGATTTGCTTAATATTGATTGGTCGATAACATCACCAAAGTACAGGCAATTTCAACTTTAATATTATTCAATTGAAGTAATTGGTATAATTCAGGATTTTCGGTACCGGGATTAAAAATAACACGTTTTGGTTTGGCTTCTACTATATAATTGTAGTAGTGACGTTGATGGGTAGGATTCAGATACAAAGTTATCGTATGGATATTTTTCAAAGGAATGGCTTTGGTATGTATTTTTATTCCGGCAACTTCACCGGCATTTTGTCCGATTGCTAAAATGGAATGTCCTTTTGCAGCAAGAGATTCAATGGCTTTGTAGGAATATCTCGTAGAGTTGATTGAAGCTCCTAATACGAGTGTTTTTTTATTTTTCATCAATTTGTTTTTTGCAAAAGTAGTCAAATTAAATGGCTCCTTTTGGAACCTTGGGATAAAGTTAGATTAATTGTTTTTGTAATGATTCAATTAGAAAATTACAGCAAAATGAGAAGAACTTTCTTATCGTGTGGACTTAATTTTAATTTTTATTGAAAAATAGATTTAAATTGTTAATTTAACATTTTGTTAATATAAAACCTGTTGGGTGCAATTATACGAATCGTCAGTTCGATTTTTTGTGCAGTGAAATGGAACAATCCCGAATATTCGGGAGTATCGAGAACTTTTTGAAAGATAAATTCTCTTGTTCTCGATACAATTTTCAGAAAATGCTGTTCGCTTTTTCTGAAAATTTACTCGAACTGACGAGAATTTATCTTCGGCAACTAATTACACCCAACGGGTTAATATAAATATATTTTATACAGAAATATCAATATTTAGAAAGTATTTCTGTATTTTTTTGATTACTGAAACACATATAATTTACATTAAAATAAAATTACAAAAGCACTTTAATTTTGTAGGAAACTTTAATTTTGAAAAAAAACCTATGGATCTTTTTCTTTATTTATTTGCAGCCTTGTTTTCGGTAATTAATCCGATTGGAACCGTGCCCATTTTTGTAGGACTTACACATCATGATACCGAAAAGGAACGAAATCGCATTTCGCTCTGGACAGCAGTCAATGTTTTGGTAATCTTGTTGATTTCTTATTTGGTGGGACAGTATGTACTTACTTTTTTTGGAATTAGTATCGAAGCGTTGAGAATTGCCGGAGGAATTATTATCCTGAATTCGGGTTTCTCGCTCCTGACGGGGAATTTGAATAAAAAAAGAGGTATAAACAAGAAAATAGAACACGATGTTCAAAAGAGAAATGATATTGCCTTGACTCCATTGGCGATTCCTATGTTGGCAGGGCCGGGATCTATTTCGCTTCTTATCGCTTTTTTTCAGGAACATCATCAGACAGAAGAAATTGCTTTTTCGGTTTTAGCCATGATAGCCGTAGCGGTTTCTATTTATATTATTCTTAGAAGTGCCCAATATTTGTCAAAACTGTTGGGAGCATCCGGAATTGTAGCTATTTCCAGAATTGTTGGTTTTATGGTAATTGCAATCGGAATTCAATATATAGTGAGTGCCATTATTGATATTATAAAAACCAATTTGGTTCGTTGATAAATATAATTTTTGATTAAATAAAGAAGCCCTTATTTGAGAAAATAAGGGCTTCTTTATTAGAAACTCGTTTGGGAATTATCAATTATCCATTCTGTTCCGAATGATACTTTTGGCTAGTGGCTAATCACTAGTTACTAATCACTCTTTCACAAGAAAAATTTCCGCCATCATACAGCGGGCACTTCCTCCGCCGCAAGCTTCAATAGTATCTAAACTGGAACTCAAAATTTCAGCGTGTTTTTCAATTTGAGCAATTTGTTTAGGTGTCAGGCTTTGGTGAGCCGATGTACTCATAACCAAATATCTTTTATCGTTCGTTCCGCGAACTTCCAGCATATTTCCGGCAAAATTGTTTACCTGATCTTCTGTAATAAGAATAATCTCTTTTCCGTCGGCTTTCAGGTTGTCCAAAACCATTTTGCGTTCTTTTTTATCATCAATGCAGTCGGCGCAAATCACGGCAAAAGTTTCGCCTATACACATCATTACATTGGTGTGGTAAATAAGTTTTCTTTCACCATTTACGGTTTGGTAAGCTTCAAAAATGATGGGAGCAAAATCGAAATCTTCGCAGAATTCAATAAACAGTTCCTCATCGGCTCTTGGAGATAAAGCGCAATAGGCTTTTTTGTTGGCTCTGTCCAGAATTAAACTTCCGGTTCCTTCCAGGAAAATATTGTCTTCTTCGGCCGAGGTGTAATCCATGAATTCATCGATTACAAATCCTTTTTCTTCCAGAATATCAACTATGTCTTCTCTTCTTTCCAAACGACGGTTTTCGGCAAACATTGGGTACAAAACCACATCGCCGGTTTCATGAAACGAAATCCAGTTGTTGGGGAAAATACTATCAGGAGTGTCCGGATTTTCGGTGTCATTAACAACCGTTACGTCAACACCTGCCGCAGTTAGTTTTTCTACAAATGCGTCAAATTCCTGTTGTGCTTTGGCATTAACAGTTGCCGGCAAAAGTCCGTCCAGTACTTTTTGGTAATAATTGTTTACGGCTGTTTGTTCGTTCATACGGAATGCCACCGGACGAATCATCAATATGGAATTGGTAGTTTGTTTCATGTCTTTTGTTGTTTGTTGTTTATTGTTTGTCGTTTCTAAACCACAAACAGTTTTAATCTCTAATCAATGGCAAAGTAGAACACCTAAGCAAACCTTCCTGTTTGGCAATTTCGGCATAAGGAATTTCTTCTACAGTAAAACCATTTTCTCTGAGCCAAGTATTCAGTCTGGTGAAATTTCTTTCAGAAACCACTACTTCGGGCGAAATAGAAAATACATTCGAATTCATATTGTACATTTCCTCTCTGGTAATTTGGAAAAGATTTTCTTCGCCAAAAAGATTGACCAAATATTGGTAATCGGCTTCATTGCGGAAACCTCCTTTGTAGATAATTCCTTTGTTTTTTCCCACAGGCTGAAAACAGCAATCCAAATGCAAAGCATTGTCGCGGGCTTCGGTATTTGATTTGGCTAAATCGAATTCTTTTACAATTTTATTCGGAAATAATTCTTTTATATATTCTACTCCGGCCATATTGGTTCGGGCAGTGATGCAATCTTTGTAATCGTCTCCTTTGTAAGTTCCGATGAAAATATAATCGTTCCAGGGCATTACGTCCCCTCCTTCTATGTGAATTTCATCGGACGGACATAGTACTTTTTTTGGGTCAATATCATTGACAATATATTGAATAGCGTCAAATTCTCTTTTTCTGTCCGTTAAAATATTGGCTTTGATAAAAATGTCTTCAATCACAAAACCTATGTCTCTTGAGAAAATCTGATTGTAGTTTTCAATTATTTCCGGGCGAAAAACTTTTACATCATATTTTTGAAAAACTCTGTTGAAAGCCTCCATTTCATTCACCATATCTTCTTCTGTAGGATAGGTTCCTGCCTTGATATGTTCTAAAGATTTAGGATCGTAGGCTTCTTCGGCTGTAGGGGTGGGACCGTTACTGACGGCAGAACCTAAAACAACGGCTCTTAATCTTGAGGTTTCATTTTTTATATTAAGTTGTAACATAATAATTGGTTTTGGCTGTAGGCAAATATAGAAAAAGGGACTTATTAAAGAAATTTTAAAATAGAAATTATTGGAATACGTAATAGTGAGAAGGCAATAGTGTGTGTTTAAGTGATTAGTAATTAGTGACCAATAATTAGCCATTAGTTCAAACCAACAACCCAAAATTTATAACATACAACTACCTTTGTAACTCTAAATAGAATTTCTATATTTGGGATCGATTTTAACAAGAAACATAAAAATATGAGAAAGTTATTTTTAAGCCTTACTTTTTTTATTGGATTATTTACAATTAATGCACAAAACGGGTATGATATTACAATTAATCTGAAGAACTGTAAAGACAAAGAGGTTTATCTTGCGTATTATCAGTTTGATAAAACCTATTTGGCCGATACTTGTAAAAATGTGGTCGGTGGAAAAATACGTTTTAAAGGAAAGAAAAATTTAGACAAAGGAGTTTATTGTCTGATTAGTCAGGACAAAAAATTGTATTTTGATTTCTTGGTTGACGGGAAAACCCAAAAAATGCAAATCGATACAGATGCAGATAATTTAGTCGAAAATTTAAAGACTATTGGTGAAAATGATAATTCAAATTTTTTCAATTATCTGAAATTTATTTCGTCTAAAAACAAAGAATACGAAGGTTTTTTGTCTCAGACAAAAGGGATGAATAAAAAAGATTCGACCGATTTTATGATGGGCAAAAGAAAATCATTGGATGAGGCTGTGGCCAAATATGATAGTGAATTTTTGGTAAAACACAAAGGAACTTATGCAGGAGATGTAATCAATCTGAAATCGGAAAAAATTGCAAAAGACATTCCGTTGGCTTCCAACAAAAGACCAGACAGTCTTTATGCTTATAAATATTACAAAAAGCACTATTGGGATGGAGTGGATTTTCAGGATGACGGAATTGTGAGAGTGCCGTTTTTTGCCACTAAACTGAAAAATTATTTTGAAAATGCGGTTATAAAACATCCCGATTCGGTTATAGTGGAAATTGACCGTATGATGAAAAAAACCAAAGCAGGGACTAAAATGAATCAGCATTTGTTGGCTTATTTTACTTCGACTTATGAGAATTATAAATTGATGGGTTTTGATAAGGTTTTTGTATTCATGGTAGATGAATATTTCAAAACCGGGAAAGCCAAAGGGATTTATGATGATAATACCATCAAAAATGTGATAAGAAGAGGAGGGGTTTTGAAGCCGTTGCTTTTGGATAGCAAAGCACCCGAATTGTATATGATTGATTTGGCCGGACATGATAAATTGGCTCCATTAGGTTTTGATCAGGCAAAAACCAGTGAAGAAATGACGAATTTGTACAATAATAATGTTGATTTACTGAATAGTTTGTATGTGACTTTGCATAATGTAAAAGCCACTTATACGGTGCTTGTTTTTTGGGATGTGGATTGTTCTCACTGCAAAGCAGAAATGCCGAAACTGAAAAAAGTATATGATGAACTAAAAGCACAAGGAAAAGATGTTAAGGTTTTTGCGGTTTATACTGAGTTTGAAATCGATAAATACAAAAAATACTTGGCCGAAAATAATCTTTCTGAATGGATAAATGTATATGACGGAGCTCATATCAACAACTTGAAAGAGAAATATGATATTTACTCAACTCCGGTAATTTATTTGCTTGATAAAGACAAAAAAATCAAAGCAAAACGAGTAGGAGTAGAACAGGTAAAAGAAATCATCGATCAAATGGAAAAAGATCAAAAGAGTTCTAAAAAATAGTTCTTTTATTGAAATTAAATAAGGAAGTCTGACAGCTTTAATCTGTCAGGCTTTTTTTGTTGTTATACCCAACGGATTTTCTATAATCTGTATTTCGCAAAGACCGCAAAGGGCTTTGTGTGCCTTACGGTTTTTTCTCAAAAACGTCAATGGTAGGAACGAGGAATCGCAACCCTATCAGGGTTTTAAACCCTGATAGGGTTCGGGAATTATTGTTATGTTAAAAAAGCGCAATAGCAGGGGTGGTTTATAAAAAAAACATAAAAAAACGGCTTCAAAATTTTGAAGCCGTTTTTTTGTTTTTATCTTTTGTCCATTGGAATAAAATCTCTCAAAGGATAACCTATGTAAACCTGTCTTGGTCTTCCGATAGGCTCTTTGTTTTCACGCATTTCTTTCCATTGTGCAATCCACCCCGGTAAACGACCTATAGCGAATAATACAGTGAACATATCTGTAGGAATTCCTAATGCACGGTAAATAATTCCTGAGTAGAAATCAACATTTGGATATAATTTTCTTGATACAAAGTACTCGTCAACCAAAGCTGATTCTTCCAGTCTTTTAGCAATTTGCAAAACAGGATCGTCAACTCCTAAAGTGTTCAATACTTCATCGGCTGCTTTCTTAATGATTTTAGCTCTTGGATCGAAGTTTTTGTAAACTCGGTGTCCGAATCCCATCAAACGGAAAGGATCGTCTTTGTCTTTGGCTTTAGCCAAATATTTGTCGGCATCTCCACCGTTTTTCTGAATCTCTTCCAGCATTTCTAATACTGCCTGATTGGCACCTCCGTGAAGTGGTCCCCAAAGTGCAGAAACTCCCGAAGAAATAGAAGCAAATAATCCGGCATGAGAAGAACCTACCATTCTTACAGTAGAAGTAGAGCAGTTTTGTTCGTGATCTGCGTGAAGAATGAATAATTTGTCTAAGGCAGAAACGATAGTTGGGTTTGAAATATAAGGTCCTGTTGGTAATTCAAACATCAAACGCATGAAGTTCTCAACATATCCTTTAGTATTATCGTAATAATTCAATGGGTAACCCGAAGCTTTTCTGAAAGTCCAGGTAGCCAAAACCAGGAATTTACCCATAGTTTTGCAGATGGCCTCATACATTTCTTTCTCGTTTTCAACATTGACTACTTTTGGATTGAAAGCAGTTAAAGCACTTGTCAAAGAAGACAAAACCCCCATTGGGTGAGCTGTTTTTGGGAAACCGTCAATGATGTTTTTCATCTCTTCGTTTACCAAAGTATATTTATGAATATCGGTTTCAAATTGCTCTAATTGTTTTTTAGTTGGCAATTCACCGAAAATAATCAAATAAGCTACTTCAAGAAAATGAGCTTTTTCAGCCAAATCTTCGATAGAATATCCTCTGTATCTCAAAATTCCTTCTTCTCCGTCAAGGAAAGTGATTTTGCTGGTACAGGCTCCGGAATTTTTATATCCCGGATCCAAAGTAATGGCTCCTGTTAGGTCTCTTAGTTTGTTGATGTCGATAGCTACTTCATTCTCGCTTCCTACAATTACAGGAAATTCGAATTTTTTACCGTCAATTTCTAATATTGCTGTTTTAGACATACTATTGATTTTGTGTTCTTAAATTATTGAATTAACAAACATAAAACATTTTAGATTAAATAAAAAACGAAAATCGTGCAGTAACATTAATAAATTGTAAAAAAAATACCGATGAGAATTCATCGGTATTTTAAAATTTTAAAAAATATTTTTATTTTTTAACCTTAAAGGCTTTTGTTCCAGGGAAGTAAGCGGTGTCTCCTAATTCTTCTTCAATTCGAAGCAACTGGTTGTATTTTGCCATACGGTCAGAACGTGAAGCAGAACCTGTTTTTATTTGTCCGCAGTTCAAAGCTACAGCCAAATCGGCAATAGTATAATCTTCGGTTTCTCCGGAACGGTGAGACATTACAGATGTATAACCTGCATTATGTGCCATATTTACAGCAGCAATCGTTTCAGTCAAAGTACCAATTTGGTTTACTTTTACCAAAATAGAGTTAGCCGTTCCTTTTTCAATTCCGGTTGACAAACGCTCTACGTTAGTTACAAACAAATCGTCTCCAACTAATTGTACTTTGTCTCCGATTTTGTCAGTTAAGTATTTCCAACCTTCCCAGTCATTTTCCTGCATTCCGTCTTCGATAGAGATAATTGGGTATTTAGCAGTCAATTCAGCCAAATAATCAGCTTGTTCTTCAGAAGTTCTGATTTTTCCTGTTGCACCTTCAAATTTAGTGTAATCGTATTTTTCGTTTACATAAAATTCTGAAGCAGCACAGTCAAGAGCAATCATAATATCGTCTCCAAAAGTATATCCTGCTTTTTCAACTGCTAATTTGATAGAATCCAAAGCATCTTCAGTTCCTCCTGCCAAGTTAGGCGCAAAACCTCCTTCGTCTCCTACAGCAGTAGAAAGATTTCTGTCGTGTAATACTTTTTTCAAATTGTGGAAAATCTCAGTTCCCATTTGCAAAGCTTGTGTAAAAGTAGTTGCTTTTACAGGCATAATCATAAATTCCTGAAATGCGATAGGCGCATCAGAGTGAGATCCTCCGTTGATGATGTTCATCATCGGAACCGGCAAAGTGTTAGCCGAAACTCCTCCTATATAACGGTATAATGGCAATCCTAATTCGTTTGCAGCAGCTTTGGCTACAGCCAAAGAAACTCCTAAAATAGCATTTGCTCCCAGGTTTGATTTGTTTGGAGTTCCATCCAAATCAATCATCATTTGGTCAATTAAGTTTTGTTCAAATACAGAAGTACCTAACAAAGCTTCTGCGATTTTAGTATTTACATTTTCAACCGCTTTCAAAACTCCTTTCCCCATGTAGGCTTTTCCTCCGTCGCGCAATTCTACCGCTTCGTGTTCTCCTGTAGAAGCTCCAGATGGAACTGCTGCACGACCTAACGTACCGTTTTCAGTCACTACATCTACTTCAACAGTGGCATTTCCTCTTGAGTCAAAAATTTGTCTTGCGTGAATTTTGATTATAATGCTCATTATTCTTGTTTTAAATTTAAATTAGAAATTTCGAATTGGCGGCAAATTTAATTATTTTCAATAAGTTTCGCCGACTAAAATGAAATAATTATTATTCAATTGTTTAACTGTTTAATCGTTTAGTTTATACGGATAAACAATTAAACTAAAAACGCGTAGATTCTTTGGTGTGACTACTGATAATAAATAAACCTAAGAAAGTAATTAATCCATTTATGATAATAAGTTCATTGTCGAAAACATAACCTCCTAATAGTGTTTTTGAATTTTCGCTGATAAAATAAGTCAGTACCGGTGAAATAAAACAGATAAGCGGAACCAGTTTGTCACGAACAATACGGGTTTTTACAAAGAGTCCAAAACTGTACAATCCTAAAAGAGGGCCATAAGTATAACCTGCCACCCTGAAAATCATTTTTACTACTGAACTGTCGTTGATGAGATTGAAAAAAACAATTACCAGAAACATTAGAATCGAAAAACCAATGTGTACCAAATGACGAGTCATTACTGTATTGGAATCGTTTTGGTTTTCGGCTTTGTCCATCCCTAAAAAGTCAACACAGAATGAAGTTGTCAGGGCTGTTAATGCCGAATCGGTAGTGGCAAAGGTGGCGGCTGTCAATCCTAATAAAAAGACTATTGCCGGAACTATGTTTAAATGTTTAAGAGCAATTTCAGGAAACAGGTAATCGGTTCTTGCTACTCCGTCCACCATCGGAATTGAGATTCCGTTTTTCTCGGCATACATATATAGTAAGGCTCCAACGCTCAAAAAGAAGATGTTGATTAATACAAATATTCCTGTAAAGGTGAACATGTTTTTCTGGGCTTCGCCTATGTTTTTGCAGCTTAGATTTTTTTGCATCAAATCTTGGTCAAGTCCTACCATGGCAATGGTAACGAAGATTCCTCCCAAAATTTGTTTTACAAAATGGTATTTGCCCGAAACAAAATCTTCATAGAAAAATATTCTGGAATAGTTACTATCTTTTACGGCTTCAAAAGCCTGAATTGCCGATAAATCCAAACTTTGACAAATGAAAAAGATCGTCAGAAAAACGGCCGTTACCAGAAAAAACGTTTGCAAAGTATCGGTAATAATGATGGTTTTTAAACCACCCCGATACGTGTAGGCAAATATTAATCCCAAAGAAATTAAGACAGTAAAGGCAAACGGAATATTGTAAAAATCAAAAACATAGCGTTGTAATACAATTACCACCAAATACAATCTGAAAGAAGAACCAATAGTGCGGCTTATCAAAAAGATAGTAGCGGCAGTTTTGTAAGAATAAATCCCTAATCGTTTTTCAATATAACCATAAATAGAAGTCAGATTCATTCGGTAATAAAGCGGAAGTAAGACTGTGGCAACAATCAAAAAACCGATGGCATTTCCTAATACGAATTGGAAATATTTAAATTGTTCTCCCGTAGGTGCTCCCACCTCTCCCGGAACTGATATAAAAGTGACTCCCGAAAGAGCAGTTCCTATCATTCCGAAAGCGACCAAATACCATTTTGAATTTTTATTGGCTTTGAAAAAAGCATCATTGCTACTGTCTTTTTTGCTGATAAAATGGGAAATAAATAAAAGAATTCCGAAATAAATAATGATGAGTGATAAAATAGCAAATGGAGTCATTCAGTAATTGGATTTAAAGACGCCAAAGTACGAAAAAAAGTGGATAGTAATTAGTGATTAGCCGATAGCCAAAAAGTTTAGTTCTGAAGTCCCGAAAGATTTTTTCGTGGCCAAATTTTCAAATCACCAAATTTTCAAATTAATTCATTTTCAAATTGAATTAGTTACTTTTGCCAAATGGAATTTTCGTCAAAATTATTAGAAAAAGCAGTTAATGAAATGGCGCAATTGCCGGGAATTGGTAAACGAACCGCCCTGCGATTGGTTTTGCATTTGCTGAAACAACCCAAAGAACAAACCGGTTTTCTGACACAGGCTTTGATGAGTATGCGTGAAGATATTAAGTTTTGTCAAAGTTGTCATAATATTTCGGATATCGAGATTTGTGAAATCTGTGACAATCCGGCTAGAGATCACCAATTGATTTGCGTAGTCGAAGACATACGCGATGTAATGGCAATTGAAAACACCGGACAGTTTAGAGGAGTTTATCATGTTTTAGGAGGTAAAATTTCACCGATTGAGGGAGTAGGTCCCAGTCAGTTGAAAATAACTTCATTGGTTGAGAAAGTAAAATCCGGAAATATAAAAGAATTGATTTTTGCTTTGAGTGCTACTATGGAAGGAGATACCACCAATTTTTATATTTACCGACAGATAAAAGATTTTAATCTGATCACTTCTACTATTGCCAGAGGAATTTCTGTAGGAGATGAGCTCGAATATGCCGATGAGGTTTCTTTGGGACGAAGTATTTTGCATCGAGTACCTTTTGAGAATGCAATAAAAAGTAATTAATGTAAGATATTTTTCATTCTTTTTACAGAAAAGTTATATTTGCTAACATAATTAATTTCGGGGAATGAAAAGAACAAGTTTGTTATTATTGCTTTTTTCGGTTTTATTTTTCACTTCCTGTGTGCCGATTGGAGATTTGGTTTATTTGCAGAAAAAAAATGAATCACAGGAAGGTTCTGTAATTCCGATGGTGGTGAAGCCTTATAGACTTCAGACTAATGACATTATTAGTATTAATATAAAAGCCATCGATCCTAAGTTGGTTGCTATTTTTAATCCTTCGCCTTCAGGTGAAGCTTCTGTCAGGCATTCAGAACAGGAATTGTATTTCAATGGATATACTGTAGATGATCACGGAAATATAAGAGTTCCGGTTTTGGGAGAAGTTCCGGTTTTGGGGCTTACACTCGATGAGGTTCGGATAAAATTAGAAAAGGAACTTTTGGCAAAATACTTCAATGCCGAAGCCGATATATTTGTAAGCGCCAAACTGGCGGGATTCCGTTATACGGTAAACGGAGAAGTAGGTTCTCCCGGTTCAAAAACCTTGTTCAAAGAAAAAGTAAATGTAATGGAAGCTATTGCCAGTTCGGGCGATATTACAGTTGTGGGTGACCGAAAAAATGTGGTTATCATCAGGCAGTTGCCGCAAGGAGCAGAGATGCATGAACTCGATTTGACCGATGCTAATGTCATGAAATCACCTTATTATTATTTGACTCCCAATGATTTTATTTATGTAAAACCACTTAAACAAAAAACATGGGGAACCGGAAAAACAGTTATTGAATCTATTACTTCAATTATGTTGATGATGTCTTTAATAACAACGAGTTTACTATTAACGAAAAACCTATAATCTGACAGATGCTCAATCCCAAAGATTTTTCTTTTACCGAAAGTCATAACAATTTTGATTTTAAAGCTTTCCTGATAAAAATTACCAGTTACTGGAAATGGTTTTTGTTGAGTTTGGCGGTTGCTTTTACTATAGCTTACCAGATAAATGTTCGAAAAGAGAAAATCTATCAAATGGATACTACCATTTCGGTAAAAGAAGAAAATAATCCTTTTTTTACCTCCAATACCAGTCTGGTTTTTAATTGGGGCGGTACGTCTGATAAGATACAAACGCTGATGTTTACGCTGAAATCACGTACTCACAACGAGTTGGTTGTAGATAAATTGCAGTTTTATATTGATTATCTAAAACAATCCGAATACAATTTGGTCGATGCCTACGGAGAAGTTCCGTTTTTTGTGGTTATCGATAAAAAGAAAGGTCAGTTAAAGGGAACTAACATAAAAATAAAATTTATAAGCGAAAACGAATACGAAATCAGTATTCCATTTGAAAATGAAAGTGTTTCGCTGGTTCATTATGCAGATAATGGCAATTCGAATACGGCAGTTGCAAAAGGTACATTTGTAAAGCGTTTCAAGGTAGGGCAGCAGGTTGCTTTGCCTTTTCTGAACTGGAAATTGGAAATCAATGATAATCCTGGATTTTACAAAGGGAAAGAATTTTTTGTTCGTTTTAAAGATTTTGACGGAACCGTTGCCGGTTATCAGGGAATTAATGTAGATGCAGATGCCAAAGGAGCTTCAATCCTTAGATTGTCTTTGCAGGGTACAAACAAAGCAAAAATGGTAAAATATCTTAATACTACTGTGGAAGTATTAAAGGGTAATCAATTGGCGATGAAAAACCAATTTGCCACCAATACCATTGCTTTTATAGACAGTACTTTGGTATCTATGGAAAGTCAGTTGAAAGTAAATAGCGATGAACTGGCTTCTTTTAAACGCCAAAAGAATATTACCGGAACAGATGAAGGGAATCTGTTATCAGCGCGTTTGTTGGAATACGATATTAAAAAAGACGAAATATCGAGAAAACAGGCATATTGCAGTTCGCTGAAAAACTATCTGAAAAACAGTGTCGATTTTTCAAAATTGCCGGCACCATCAGTAGCAGGAATCGATGATCCAAACATTATGGTAAATGTTTCCAAACTGATTGCCCTGTCAACCCAAAGAGCCGAAATGAGATATGCGGTAAAAAGCGAAAAGATTTTCAGGGATTTTGACAATCAAATGGAAGCGATAAAAAATATTTTGTTAGAAAATATAAGTTCCCTGCAATCATCTCTTAATTATGATATGAGTCTGATTGTAGAGAAGATCAATGCTTCCGAGAATACAATTAAGAAATTGCCCGAAGATCAGCAGAAATTATTGAAAATCAAACGAAAATTCGATTTGAATGATAATATGTACAATATTTTTCTGGCTAAGAAAAGCGAGGCCGATATAGTGCGGGCGGCTAATTTATCGGATATACATTTTATAGATAAGGCAAAGGATATCGGAGGTGGTTTGATTGGGCCTAAGACAGGAGTGAATTATATGATGGCTTTGTTTTTAGGATCCTTTTTGCCTTTTATTTTTGTTGTGGGGATTTTCTTAATTAACAGTTCTGTTCAAAACAGTGAAGATATTGCCGGATTAACTCCTTTGCCAGTATTGGGAATTATTGGAAAAAAACAGAATGAGAGCAATTTGTCGGTTTTTGAGAGTCCTAAGTCAGCTTTGTCAGAATCATTTAGAGCACTACGTTCTTCTTTACAGTTTTTGTATAAAAAACAACAATTGGAAGGAGCCAAAACCCTGATGATTACTTCTACGATAAGTGGGGAAGGGAAAACGTTTTGTTCTATAAATATTGCAACGGTTTTTGCCTTGAGCGAAAAAAAGACCATTATACTTGGTTTGGATTTAAGGAAACCTAAGATTTTTGACGATTTCAATATAACCAATAATATGGGGGTGGTAAATTGTCTTATTGGACAAAATACTCTTGAAGAGGTTATTCAGCAAACACATATTCCTTATTTAGATGTTATTCCTTCCGGATTGATTCCGCCAAATCCTTCTGAATTGATTATGAATGAGTCGATGAAAGTGATGCTTGACGAATTGAAAACCAAATACGATTATATCATTTTAGACACTCCTCCTATAGGATTAGTTTCCGATGCTATGAGTCTGGCTCCTTTTTCTGATGTGGTTTTGTACGTGGTGAGACAAAATTATACCAAAAAAGAAATGGTGAAAATGTTGAATTATCGAATCAAGTCGGGCGAATTAAGTAATGTGAGTATTGTTTTGAATGCATTTGAAAACAAAGCTAAATTTGGCTATAACTATAATTATGGCTACGGGTATGGTTACGGTTACGGATCTTCAGGAAATGGATATTATGAACAGGAAAAAAAACAAAGCAAGTTTCAAAAAATCATAAAATCTCTAAAAGTCAAATTGACAAAGGAAATTTAAAAAAAGCTTGAAAAAATTGATGACGTTGTTTTAGTTGTAAGAGTTTTTATCTTTGCCGTTCCATTCTTGGTCAAGCCGGAAACTTTTCTTTATGACAGGAAAGATGTTTTAGGAAACAAGGTCAACGGAAAGTTATAGAAATTATAAATTTTAAATTGTGATTAAGTAGTTGTGAATTAGAAAAATTAAAGTAATGATTGGATACGCAGCCGTATTTTATTCTCATTGTTTACTATTGCCTTTTGGCTAATCACTAATTACTAATCACTAATCACTAATATGAAAATAACAAATATTTGCTGTATAGGTGCCGGATATGTTGGTGGGCCAACAATGGCGGTTATTGCACAAAAATGCCCACACATAAAAGTTACGGTTGTCGATTTGAACGCCGAGAGAATCGCTGCATGGAACGATCAGGATGTAACTAAAATTCCGATTTATGAACCGGGATTGAGCGAAATTGTAGGGGAAGCCAGAGGAAGAAATTTGTTTTTTTCTACCGAGGTGGAGAAAGCTATTGATGAAGCCCAGATGATTTTTATTTCGGTAAACACGCCAACCAAAACCTACGGATTAGGAAAGGGGATGGCAGCCGATTTGAAATACATCGAATTGTGTGCCCGTCAGATTGCGGCTGTAGCCAAAGACAATAAAATTGTAGTAGAAAAATCGACTCTTCCGGTAAGAACGGCCGAAGCGATTAAAAATATTCTGGATAATACCGGAAATGGAGTAAAGTTTCAAATTTTGTCCAATCCTGAATTCCTGGCAGAAGGTACTGCGGTAAGTGATTTGTTGAATCCCGATCGCGTTTTAGTAGGTGGAGATACCACTCATGAGGGTAATCAGGCGGTGGAAGCTTTGGTTTCAGTTTATGCTAATTGGATTCCGAAAGAGCGAATTCTTACTACTAATGTCTGGTCGTCTGAATTGTCAAAACTAACCGCCAATGCATTTTTAGCACAAAGGGTTTCATCCATTAATGCAATGTCTGAATTGTGTGAAATGACAGGAGCCGACGTGAAAGAAGTTTCTAAAGCAATTGGAATGGATAGCCGAATTGGTTCTAAATTCCTGAATGCTTCTGTAGGTTTTGGAGGTTCTTGTTTTCAGAAAGATATTCTGAATTTGGTTTACATCGCTAAATCGTATGGTTTGAATGAGGTAGCCGATTATTGGGAACAGGTTATTATTATGAACGACCATCAGAAAAGACGTTTTGCGGCCAACATAGTGCGAACACTTTATAATACCGTATCCGATAAAAAGATTGCGTTCTTGGGTTGGGCTTTCAAGAAAGATACCAACGATACCCGTGAATCGGCAGCTATTTATGTGGCCGATTATTTATTGAATGAACAGGCTAATATTTCTGTTTTTGATCCAAAAGTACAGGAAAAACAAATTTTGAATGATCTGAATTATCTCGGTAGCCGAAGTCAGGAAATGAATGCAAAGCAAATGACTGTTACCGAAGATCCGTATGAAACTTGTAAAGGAGCTCATGCTATTGCGGTTTTGACCGAATGGGATGAATTTAAAAATTATGATTGGAATAGAATTTATGAAAATATGCAAAAACCTGCTTTCCTTTTTGATGGGCGAAATATACTCGATGCCCAAAAGATGAAAGACATTGGTTTTGTGTTTACTTCTGTGGGGAAACATTTGTAAGAGTATTTAAGTTACAAACAAAAAGGTTCGGGATTTCCCGAACCTTTTGTCGTTTATTAGGAATACGGAATTTATTTATGTTCATCGTTTCTGGTTTAAACAAAATAAATTTTGCGTAAAAATGATTCCTTTTGCTCCAAACTTAAAAATTCATTTCAAAATCCTTAAAAATACGTTTAAGTGTTTATCTTTGCGCCCGCTAAGATGCTTGTAAATTAATGGTTTCAGTATAGTAGCGTTTTAAAACAACTGGTTTTTTGCTGTCAACTTCTATTTTGTAGGGTTTGAGGGTAAAGAAGTGGGTGTTTTTCTTATGTTTAAAAAAATAAAATATTTTCCAGAATGAAAAAAATTGTAATTACCGGAGGAGCCGGGTTTATAGGATCGCATGTGGTAAGACGCTTTGTGACTAAATATCCGAATTGTCAGATTTTCAATTTAGACGCATTAACCTATGCAGGAAATCTCGAAAATATAGCTGATATAGAAAATAATCCGAATTATACTTTTGTAAAGGGGGATATTACAGATGCCGACTTTATTAACGAATTGTTTCAAAAACATCAGTTTGATGGTGTCTTGCATTTAGCTGCCGAATCACACGTGGATCGTTCTATCGAAGATCCGTTGGCTTTTGTGAAAACCAATGTGATTGGAACTATGAACCTTTTGAATGCTGCCAAAACCATTTGGAAAGACAATATGAAAGGCAAGCGTTTTTATCATATCAGTACCGATGAGGTATATGGAAGTTTGGGAGCTACAGGTTTGTTTACCGAAACAACTCCTTATGATCCGAATTCTCCGTATTCGGCTTCAAAAGCAAGTTCCGATCATTTTGTACGTGCTTATGGCGAAACTTATGGACTGCCTTACGTGATTACAAATTGTTCTAATAATTACGGACCGAATCATTTTCCGGAAAAATTAATTCCGCTTTTCATCAATAATATCATTAACAACAAACCGCTTCCTGTTTATGGGGACGGAAAATATACCCGTGATTGGCTGTTTGTGGAAGATCACGCAGTGGCAATCGATTTGGTTTTTCATGAAGGAAAAAATCATGAGACTTACAATATTGGTGGATTCAACGAATGGCAAAATATTGACTTGGTAAAATTGTTGTGTGCCCAAATGGACAAAAAATTAGGTCGTACCGAAGGAACTTCCGAAAAGTTGATTTCGTATGTAAAAGACCGTCCGGGTCACGATTTGCGTTATGCAATCGATGCAACCAAAATCAACAAAGAATTAGGATGGAAACCATCAGTTACTTTCGAACAAGGATTGGAGCGTACAATTGACTGGTTCCTGTCGAATCAGGAATGGTTAAACAATGTCACTTCGGGTGAATACCAAAAATATTACGAGAAACAGTATTCGTAGTTGAGGAGTGAATAGTAATTAGTGAATAGCCAAAAGTTGAAAGAAGTAAGAAGTAATAAGGGAATAGCTTAAATTTTATCAATTTTCACACATGAGCGAAGCGAACTGACGAAGTAAATCTATACGAGCAAATTGTGATTTGTGCAATTGATTTCACGAATTTAATTCGTGCCAATTTATGATCCCGAAATTTCGGGACGTGGTTGATTTTAAATTGGGTCCACACAGTAGGATACTTCGGGATTGAGATTCTGCAACTTTGAAACTAAAAAAAATGCAAATAGAAGAAACACCGATTAAAGATTTAGTAGTTATTACTCCTCAGGTTTTTGGGGATGAAAGAGGCTATTTTTTTGAATCATATAATAAAAGCAAACACATTGCCAACGGAATCGAAATCGATTTTGTGCAGGACAATCAATCGTTTTCAAAAAAAGGAACATTGAGAGGATTGCATTATCAGAATCCTCCTTACGCACAAACCAAATTGGTGCGAGTGTTAGACGGCGAAATTATGGATGTGGCTGTTGATTTGCGAAAAGATTCGCCAACATACGGTCAGCATTTTGCAATTCGCCTTACGGCAGAAAACAAAAAACAATTGTTGGTTCCTAAGGGTTTTGCTCACGGATTTTCTGTTTTGAGCGAAACGGCTATGGTAATGTATAAATGCGATGAGTTTTACAACAAAGAAAGTGAAGGAGGTATCCGTTTTGACGATCCAACCCTGAATATTGATTGGGGAATGGATTTGAAAGAGGCAATTGTTTCCGAAAAAGATATGATTTTGCCAAATATACAAGATTGTAACAGTCAGTTTTAGTGTTTAAAGTTTCCTTAGAAAACGATTGAAAACCTACAACTTACAACCATAAAAAAATGCAAAAAATACTCGTAACAGGAGCAAACGGACAATTAGGTTCTGAATTGAAAGATTTATCGGTTAATTATCCGCAATTTGAATGGTATTTTGCTAATCGTTCAGAAATTACATTGGATAATTTGGAGCTTTTACAGAAACAATTGGAGGGATTTAATCCTGATATTATCCTGAATTGTGGTGCTTATACAGCGGTTGATAAAGCAGAAACGGAAACAGAACTGGCAGATGCTGTCAATCATCTTTCTGTGGGAGTGATAGCAAAATATACAAAAGAACACAGTGTAAAACTGATTCATATTTCGACCGATTATGTGTTTGACGGAAATTCTTCGGTGGCTTTGACCGAAGAGGCTATGACTAATCCGATTAATGTTTATGGTAAAACTAAACTTGAGGGAGAAAAAGCTTGTTTGCGTGAAAATCCGGATGCGGTAATTATCAGAACTTCTTGGGTGTACAGCACTTTTGGGAATAATTTCGTAAAAACCATGCAACGCCTGATGCAGGAAAGAGATAGCCTGAACGTGGTAAACGATCAGATAGGTTCTCCAACATACGCGGGCGATTTGGCAAAAGCCATGATAACGATTGTAACTTCTGAAAGATGGGTGTCGGGCATATTTCATTTTTCAAACGAAGGAGAAATCAGTTGGTATCAATTTGCATTAGACATAAAAGAGTTAGGGAAATATACCTGTGAAGTAAACGGAATTCCGTCATCAGGATATCCTACTCCGGCAAAACGTCCGGCTTTTTCATTGCTCGACAAATCAAAAATAAAAAGCATTTATGGAGTAGAAGTTCCTTTTTATAAGGACAGTTTGAAACGAATGATAAATGATTGAGTTGTAAATTATTTGATTGGTTAACCGTTAATGGTTTAACCGATTCAATGTAAACAACAAATAATAAACGACAAAACAAACAATAAGAAATGAAAGGAATAATATTAGCAGGAGGTTCAGGAACAAGATTGTATCCTTTGACCAAATCGGTGTCAAAACAAATGATGGCAATCTATGACAAACCTATGATTTACTACCCTTTATCAGTATTGATGTTGGCGGGAATAAAGGAAATATTGATTATTTCTACACCTCACGATTTGCCGAATTTCAGAAATTTGTTGGGTGACGGATCCGATTTAGGTATCAAATTAGAATATGCAGAACAACCTTCTCCAGACGGATTGGCACAAGCGTTCATTATCGGAGAAGAATTTATCGGAAACGATAACGTATGTTTGATTTTGGGAGATAATATTTTCTACGGACACGGATTGACCGATTTGTTGCGTACAGCCGTGAAAAACGTGGATGAACACAAGAAAGCGACTGTTTTTGGATATTATGTAAATGATCCGGAGCGTTACGGAGTAGCCGAATTCGATCATTCAGGAAATGTGATTTCGATAGAAGAGAAACCAAAAGTACCAAAGAGTAATTATGCTGTGGTAGGTTTGTATTTTTATCCGAATTCGGTGGTAAAGGTTGCTAAAACAATTAAACCAAGCGATAGAGGAGAATTAGAGATCACTACTGTAAATCAGGAATATTTAGGGATGAAAGACCTGAAAGTAGAATTGATGGGTAGAGGATATGCCTGGCTCGATACCGGAACTCACGAATCATTATTGGAAGCATCTAATTTTATTCAGACAATTGAGAAAAGACAAGGGTTAAAAGTAGCTTGTCTGGAAGAAATCGCTTTCGAAATGGGATGGATTTCAAAAGAAAAAGTAATAGAATTGGCGACTCCTTTGAGTAAAAATGAATACGGGCAGTATTTGTTGAAACGGGCAAATAGAAGTTAAATATTTAGGATTAGAATAAATAGTGGGAAGTGAAACAATGAAAATTTTTACAACTCACTCCCGAAGCATCGGGACACAACTCACAACGAAGGAATGAAAAAACACATTATTATTTTAATTGCATTTTTTGCAATTTGTTTTGGTCAAAAAGTTCAGGCACAGGATCTGTTGAAAGGGAAAGATTTGGGTTCTATTCAGGTAGATTACATGACAGATACAGAGATTGAAAAGATTATGTCTCAATTGGAAGCCAAAAATATGAAAATTGATGAAGTGGAAACAATGGCAATTTCCAAAGGAATGTCGGCTTCCGAATTTTCTAAATTAAAAAACAGGATCAAGGAACTGGAGAACAAACCGGAATATAAGGAAAAGAAGGAGAATCAGAAGAAAAAAGAGCAGAAGAAAAAAGACGATAAAAAAAAGGAAAATAAAGCAAAAGGGGGAGAAGAGGAAGAGGAAGAACAACAGGAAGATGATATAATCAAGCAGGAGAAAGTTAAAAATGATAAAGTTAAAGACAGTCTCAATGCTCTGATATTTGGTTCTGAATTATTTGATAATCCAACTTTGAATTTCCAACCTAATCTGAAATTGGCTACTCCGGTCAATTATATTTTGGGACCAGGCGATGAGTTGCAGGTTAATTTATACGGAGTTCAGGAATTCAATGAAACGGCTTCGGTTTCTTTGGAAGGGAAAATAAAAATACAGTACGTAGGACAGATTGCTGTTGCAGGATTAACAATTGAAGCGGCAACCCAAAAGATAAAATCGGCAGTTGGCAAAGTGTACAATACAGTGAGAAGCGGACAGTCAAATTTGTCGATAGCATTGAGTCGTATTCGAACAATTAAAGTAACAATTATTGGTAGCCGCCAACCGGGGAATTATTCCGTTTCTTCTTTGGCAACAGTTTATAACGCCTTGCATTTGGCAGGTGGTCCCGGTAAGAACGGAAGTTACAGAAATATTGAATTGGTCAGAAATAATAAAGTAATCAAGACGATCGATTTGTATCGATTCATAATGACCGGTGACCAATCGGATAATATCGGACTGAAAGACAATGATGTGATTCGGATTCCGGTTTACAAAAACCGCGTGACTATTGAAGGAGAGGTAAATCGTCCGGGAATTTTCGAGATGAAATCTCAGGAAAGTTTTAAAGATTTATTGACATTCGCTTCCGGTTTCAATGAATTTGCTTATACCGCTTCGGTAAATGTATTGCAAAAAACAGGCAAACAGTTGAAAGTAAAAGATATTAAGGAAGATGATTTTACACTTTATCATCCAATGCAGGGAGATGTGTATAAAGTAACTAAAATCCTGAATCGTTTTGAAAACAGAATCAAAATAGAAGGAGCTGTTTACCGTCCTAACAATTATTCTTTGTATGAAGGAATGAAAGTGTCCGATTTAATCAAATTGGCCGAAGGTTTAAAAGAAGATGCTTATACCAAAAGAGCGACTATCGTTCGCCAAAAAGGCAATTTGACTACAGAAATACTCAATGTAGATCTGGATGAAGTCTTTCAAGGTGATACCGCTGCTGATATTTTGTTGAAAAAAGAAGATGTACTGACAGTTTATTCGATATTGGATTTTAGGGAAGAATATGTGATTAATATAGATGGAGAAGTTAGAAATCCCGGTGAATATCAGTATTATGACAAATTAACCTTAAACGATTTATTCATTACCGCAGGAGGATTGACTGGTTCGGCTTCCAAAAATGTGGAAGTTGCCCGTATGATTCGTGCCGAAGAGGTAGATGAAAAATCGGATAAGAGAGTGGAACTTTTCAGGTTGGAAATTAACGCTCAAAGTAATGAACAGGATTTGAATTTTGAATTGAAGCCTTTTGATGTAGTAAATGTCAGAAGAATGGCTGTAAGTAATAAACCGGAATCGGTAATAGTAAGCGGAGCAGTACATTATCCTGGAAAATATGTCTTAATGCACAAAAAGGAAAGAGTTTCTGATGTGATAGAAAGATCTGGAGGATTGTTGAGTACGGCAGATAAGTACGGTATCCGTATTAAAAGGCCAATCAAACAGGAACAGATAGAAGAACTGGAAAATGTCAATCTGAATTTAGGCAAAAAAGACAGTATTCACAGTCGATTGACCAAAAAGCTGAAAACAAAATTGAAATATGCTACAATTCCTATTGACTATGATTTGATTTCAAAGAAGCATAATCATTATTCAAATGTAATATTACTTCCGGAGGATGAGATTGAAATAGCCTATTTTAATGAGGCAGTTAAAGTTACAGGTAACGTATTGTTGACTTCCGAAATTCCGTATAAAAAAGGAAAACGTTTTGGATATTATCTGAGATCAGTAGGAGGAATTGATGCCAAAGGCTGGAAAGGAAGATCCTATGTGATTTACCCTAACGGAAGTGCAGCCGTAGCCAGACGTTTTTTATTTATAAAAAGATTTCCAAAGGTGAAACCGGGCTCACAAATTGTCGTTCCTGAAAAACCGGAAACCAGAAAAATGAGTACAGGAGAATGGGTAAGTTTAGCCAGTGTACTGACCAGTATGGGAGTACTTATACTAACGTTTATTAAATAGTTGTCAGTTATCGGTTAACAGTTTAAGTTACAGTTATCGGTTGTCGGTTAAATGAGAAACCAGTAACCTAGAACATACAGCAGATAAAAGAAAACAGAATATATGAAAGAAAAAATTATAAATACCAATGACGAAATTTCGTTGAAAGAATTGATCGAAAAAGGAAGAGAATGGTTTTCCTATTTAAAGAAACAATGGAAAGTAATTGTTTTTGCAGGACTCATTGGCTCTATACTTGGTTTAGGGTATTCATTTATTAAAAAACCCATATACACTGCAACATTGACCTTTGCCTTGGAAGATGAAAAATCGGGTGGAGGTTTTGGGGGTGCCATGGGACTTGCTTCTGTCATGGGAATGGATTTAGGAAGTGGAGGAGGAGGAATATTTTCTAGCTCTAATCTTACTGAGTTGTTTAAATCCCGTGCTATGGTCGAGAAAACTTTATTGATGCCGGTAGATTATGAGGGAAAGACTATTTCTATGGCGGAGTTTTACATTCTAAATAATGAATGGAGAGAGGGGTGGGAAGATGATCCGAAAATCAAAAATGTTCAGTTTTTGCCAAATGCTGATCGTTCTAAGTTTACCAGAGTGCAAGACAGTATTTTGGGAGTGATCTATAAAAATCTTTCAGATAAAGCACTTAGCGTTGCTCAAAAAGATAAAAAGATATCAATCATTAGTATGGATGTTACCTCCAATAATGAATTGTTTGCCAAGAATTTATGCGAAAAATTAGCGCGTCAGGTAGGAATGTTTTATGTTGATACCAAGAGCAGGAAAGCACGTATCAATATGGAAATTCTGCAAAGACAAACCGATTCAGTTCGTTCGGCTTTGAATGGAGCAATTACCGGAGTAGCAGTGGCAGATGATAATACATTTGGGTTAAATCCGGCTATGAATGTAAAACGGACACCTTCTTCACGTCGTCAGGTCGATGTACAGGCCAATACCGCTATTTTGACGGAGTTGGTAAAACAGTTGGAAATGGCCAAAGTGACTTTGCGAAAAGATACACCATTAATTCAGGTTATTGACCGCCCAATATTACCATTGAAAAAGGAAAAATTTGGTAAAGCCAAAGGGATTCTTTTGGGTGGTTTTTTGGCAGGTTTTCTAGCTGTTTTAGTCTTGACAGTAAGGAGAGTTTTTAAAGAGATGTTGTAGCGTAGAAGAGATTAAAAATTTAAGTTCTTCTCATATTCATGACGGGAAAAAACTTAAATAATCTTAAAAGGGTATTATAATCATACAAGCACGTGCTTAATTCACTACTTTTGTGCGTTTTTAAAAATTAGCACCTTTGTTGCTAAAATTAAAATAATATAAATTAAATATGCGTGTAGGAATAACTTTTAGTGCATTTGATTTGTTTCATGCCGGTCATGTAAAAATGTTGGAAGAAGCAAAACGTCAATGCTAGTATTTGATTGTAGGATTGCAAACCGACCCCACTTTAGATCGTCCTGAGAGAAATCGTCCGATACAAACTGTTGTGGAGCGTTATATACAGTTGAAAGCTTGTGTTCATGTGGATGAAGTCGTTCCTTACGCTACCGAGCAAGACATGGAAGATGTTTTGCGTTCATTCAAAATTGATGTGCGCATTTTGGGTGAAGAGTATGAGGAAAAGAATTTTATAGGTCGTGTCTATTGTGAAGAAAGAGACATTCAGTTGTATTTTAAAAGACGAGATCATCGTTTTTCGAGTTCAAGCCTGAGGAAAGTGGTGTGTGAGAAGGAAATGAATAGAAACTAAAATTAAAAAAGAATTATAATATATTTAGTGTAATGTTAGATAATAAAACAATATTGATTACAGGGGGAACAGGTTCTTTAGGGAAAGCTCTTACTTCTCATATATTAACACAATTTCCTGAGGTTAAAAAACTGATTATCTTCTCCAGAGATGAACAAAAACAGTTTCAGATGGCCCAGGAATATCCTTTAAGTCAATATCCCCAAATTAGATTTTTGCTTGGAGATGTGAGAGATGAAGCTAGGTTAGTCAGAGCATTTCAAGGAGTTGATTACGTTATCCACGCTGCTGCAATGAAACATGTGCATTTGGCGGAGTACAATCCTGATGAATGTATAAAAACGAATATCGGTGGTGCTCAAAATGTAATTCACGCTGCTTTGCAAACTAATGTACAAAGTGTTGTTGCTCTTTCTACGGATAAAGCATGTGCGCCAATAAATTTATACGGAGCAACTAAGTTGACATCGGATAAATTATTTGTTGCCGCCAATAATATAAAAGGCTTTAATCCAATTAAGTTTTCGGTAGTTCGCTACGGAAACGTTATGGGGTCTAATGGTTCGGTTATTCCTTTTTTCTTGAATAAGAAAAAGGAAGGGCAATTACCTATTACAGATCCCTCAATGACTCGTTTTAATATTTCTTTGCAAGGCGGTGTAGATATGGTAATGCATGCGATGGAAAATGCTTGGGGCGGTGAAATTTTTATTCCAAAAATACCGTCTTATAAAATTACCGATGTGGCAGAGGCTATTGCTCCTGATTGTGAGCTGAATATAGTTGGAATTCGACCAGGGGAAAAAATCCACGAAGAAATGATTACAGCTTCTGATTCATTCAATACTTATGACTTAGGTAAATATTATACTATATTACCATCTGTTGCTAATTTTGATTTGGAGAAATATAAATCGCATTTTAATGCCAAATTAGTTGAACCAGGGTTTAGTTATGATTCAGGAACTAATACTGAATGGGAAACAGTAGAGACTTTAAGAGATTTGATAAAAGAACACGTAGATTCAACTTTTACTGTATAATGGAAAATAAAGTGATTCCTTACGGACGACAAAGTATTACTCAAGCGGATATTCAGGCAGTAATTGAAACCTTACAATCTGATTTTCTGACACAAGGACCTAAGATTGCAGAATTTGAAAAGAAATTTGCTGAATATATAGGTTGTAAATATGCTGTAGCAGTAAACAATGCGACTGCTGGTTTGCACATAGCTGTCATGGCTATGGGATTGCAAAAGGGGGAACGAGTGATTACTACTCCTATTACTTTTGCGGCTTCGGCCAATTGTGTGAAGTTTGTAGATGGTGAAGTTTGGTTTGCTGATATAGATAGAGATACTTATTTGTTGTCTTTGGAAAAAACCAGGGAATTGATTGAGAGTAAGCCAAAAGGTTTTTTTAAGGGAATCATTCCTGTAGATTTTGCCGGCTTACCGGTTAACTTGGAAGCTTTTCGAAAATTAGCCCAAGAACACGATTTGTGGATTATAGAAGACGCTTGTCATGCTCCTGGTGGTTGGTTCATCGATTCAAAAGGGGATCAGCAGCGTTGTGGAAATGGGGTTTATGCTGATGCTGCTGTGTTTTCATTTCATCCCGTTAAACACATTGCTTGTGGTGAAGGCGGAATGGTAACAACCAACTCAGAAGAAGTTTTCAAAAAACTTTTATTGCTTCGATCTCACGGAATTACTAAAGAGAATATGTCCGAAAATCCAGGCGGTTGGTTTTACGAAATGCAAACCCTGGGATTTAATTATCGTCTGACTGATTTTCAGGCTGCTTTGGGAATCACTCAATTAGCAAAAAATGAAGAAGGTGTTGCCCGAAGAAATGAAATTGCAAATCGATACAAAGAAGCTTTCAAAGGAAAATTGAATTTTCAATCATTACCGGGAAAGAGTTATAATGCCCATCATCTTTTTGTGATTGAAGTTGAAAACAGAAAGGAGATGTATGATTTCTTGCATAAAAATAAAGTGTTGGCTCAAATTCACTATGTGCCCGTTCATCAATTGCCTTATTACAAAAGTTTAGGTGTTATGGGGACAGATTTGAATAATGCCAATGATTATTATAAAAAATGCATCAGTTTGCCGATGTATCCTACTTTGACAGACGAGGAGCAGGGATTTGTAATAGAGAAAGTTTTAGAGTTTGTCAATGGCTAATTTATGTATTATACCGGCAAGAGGAGGGAGTAAAAGAATTCCTAGAAAAAACATAAAGTTGTTTTTAGGAAAGCCAATAATTGCTTACTCAATACAAGCAGCAATAGAATCGGGTTTGTTTGACGAAGTCATGGTGTCGACAGATGATGATGAAATAGCTGAAATAGCAGTTGAATATGGTGCTGTAGTGCCTTTTATGAGAAGCGAAAAAGCGGCAAACGATTTTGCAACAACTTTTGATGTTATTGATGAAGTGGTAAAAGTCTATAAGGATTTAGGTGTTGAATTTGAAAATGTATGTTGTATTTATTCATGCGCTCCTTTTGTAAACAAACAAAAGTTGGAACAGGCTTATCATTTGTTATTAGAACAACATTTTGATTCAGTTTTTCCTGTAATGCGATTTGGCTTTCCTGTTCAACGTTCCCTTATAAGGGATGGGTTAGGGAAAGTTGATTTTTTTTATCCTGAATTTTGTTTAACTCGTTCTCAGGATTTTGAGCCTTCGTTTCATGATGCAGGACAGTTTTATTGGATGAATACAAAAAAATGTATGCAAGAACAAAAAATACTGACAGCCAACACAGGTAGTATAGAAATTTCAGAATTGGAAGGACAAGATATAGATAACGAGGTCGATTGGAAATTAGCAGAATTAAAGTATGAACTCCTACAAAGTATTAAATAATCAGGTTTTTTCAAATGAGAATTATTCGATAGTTCCTATCCGTTTTGAAGACCGTATGGATATTATGAAATGGCGTAATGAGCAAATATATCATTTGCGTCAAAATAAACCACTGACCGAAGATGATCAAAATCGTTACTTTGATACAGTGGTAAAAAGGTTATTTGAAGAAGAACAGCCAAATCAGCTTCTTTTTTCCTATTTGGAAGGAGAAAAATGTATTGGCTACGGCGGTTTGGTTCATATCAATTGGATAGATAAAAATGCTGAGATTTCTTTTGTTATGAACACCGCTTTGGAAAAAGATGAATTTCAGAAGCATTGGGTTACTTATTTGGGATTGATTGAGCAATTGGCTTTTAAAGAGTTAAAATTGCATAAAATATACACTTATGCTTTTGATTTACGACCGCTTTTGTATGACGCTTTGGAAGTTGCCGGATTTTATAAAGAAGCTATTTTGAAAGAACATTGTTTGTTTCAAGGGGAATATAAAGATGTAGTCATTCATTCAAAATGTAATTATAAGAAAGATTTGCTAAGTGACGCTAAACTCTTTTTAAGAGAAGCGCTTGAAGCAGATGCAAAATTATTGTTTGATTGGGCGAATGAGTTTAATGTGAGAAATAATTCTATTAGTCAAGAGCACATCGTTTGGGAGAATCATTTGAAATGGTTTAAAAATAAATTAAATCATTTAGATTCAGAAATTTTTATTTTAACCGATGGTTCAGAATTACTTGGACAAATACGAATCGATAAAAATGATTCATATTGGGAAATTGATTATTCGATTGATTATAAACATAGAGGAAAAGGTTTTGGGAAACAAATTGTAAAGCTGTTATTAGAAAAATTTGTAACATATAAGTTTAAAGCAATTGTTAGAAGAGAGAATTTAGCTTCAATAAAAGTTTTTAATAGTTTGGGATTTATTAAAGGGAAAGTTGAAAGTACAGATTTTGATTATTTTGAATATTAAAAGTAATTTATAGTGGCTAAATACATTATTCTATCCGAAAAAATCTGGCATAAACCTCTTTTTGATTATCTAAAAGGCTCATTGACTAATGATGTTTGGTCACTGATTGATTCTAAAAAAGATTTCAATTTAGATAAGTTAAATGAATATAAACCAACAAAAATTTTCATTCCTCATTGGTCATATATTATCCCTCGGGAAATTTTTGAAAATTATGAATGTGTTGTTTTTCACATGACTGATTTACCTTTTGGAAGGGGAGGTAGTCCTTTGCAAAATTTGATTTCCAGAGGTTATAAAACAACAAAAATATCGGCAATAAAAGTAGAGGCGGGGTTGGATACGGGTCATGTGTATTTGAAGAAATCGCTTGGTTTGGAAGGAACTGCATCTGAAATTTTTAAAAGATCAGCTTTGATTATCAAAGAAATGATTTTGGAAATTGTCGAAAAAGGTATAGAGCCGCTTCCGCAAGTTGGCGAAGTTGTTGAGTTTAAAAGACGAAGGCCTGAGGATAGTAATTTGATTGAATTGACTGATTTGGAGAAAGTATACGATTATATTCGAATGTTGGATTGCGAAGGTTATCCTAACGCTTTTATTGAAACTCCTGACCTGAAATTTGAATTTGATAATGCCAATTTTGACGAAACTGAAAAAATAATTACTGCTAATGTTAGAATCTTTAAGAAATAAAAGAATAATGATTGTGGTTGCACATCCTGATGATGAATTATTAGGATTAGGAGCTACATTTCATAAATTGATTAATGAATACAATGTTAAAACACATGTTGTTATACTTGGAGAAGGGATAACATCTCGTTCGGATAATAGGGACGTTAAAGTTTGGGAAAAGGAACTTGCTATTCATCGTGAAAACATAAACAATGCACAACTAGCAATAGGATACCATAGCACTAGTATTTATGATTTTCCTGATAACCGATTTGATTCTGTTGCATTGTTAGATATTGTGAAAATTGTTGAAAAGGAAAAAATACAATTCAAACCGGACGTCATTTTCACGCATCATGGTGGAGATGTGAATATTGATCATCAAAGAACTTTTGATTCTATTATTACTGCTTGCAGACCAATGAAAGAGGAAAATGTGAAAATGATTATAACATTTGAAACACCTTCTGGTACAGAATGGAGATCTCCTTCAGATCCTCGACATTTTTTACCAAATTTATTTATTAGCGTTTCTGAGACTGATGTTGATGCTAAAATTAAGGGAATGGAAAGCTATGAATTTGAGCGTCGTATTTATCCGCATCCACGTTCACCTGAGGCATTGAAAATTCAAGCTCAAAGATGGGGCGTCGTGGTTGGAAGTAATTATGCAGAGGCATTTTGTCTTGTGCGATCAATAAATTGAATCTTAATATGAAAATTGGAAATATAGAAATAAGTAATGATTCGGCTGTTTTTATCATCGCAGAGTTATCGGCTAATCATAACGGCAGCATTGAAACGGCTAAAGAGACTATACGAGCAGCAAAGAGAGCTGGTGCTGATTGTATAAAATTACAAACATACACGGCAGAAACTATGACAATTGATTCTGATAAAGAAGATTTTGTGATAAAAGGAACGATTTGGGAAGGTAAAAATCTTTATAAATTGTATCAGGAAGCTTATACCCCATGGGAATGGCATGAAGAATTGTTCAGAGTTGCCAAAGAAGAAGGACTGGTTTGTTTTTCATCTCCATTTGATAAAACATCAGTTGATTTTCTTGAAAAATTAAATGTACCGGCCTATAAAATTGCCTCTTTTGAAATTACTGACATTCCTTTGATTGAATATGTTGCTTCAAAAGGAAAACCTATCATAATTTCCACAGGGATTGCAGAACAGGCTGATATAGAGCTTGCTTTAGATGCTTGTGGAAGAATGGGTAACAATGATATTGCCTTATTGAAATGCACATCGAGTTATCCCGCTCCGATAGAAGAGGCTAATATGTGCATGGTGAAAGATTTAGCGGATAGATACGGTGTTATCAGTGGTTTGTCTGATCATACGATGGGAGCAACAGTGCCAATTGTAGCAACTTGTTTTGGTGCCAAAATCATAGAAAAACATTTTATTCTGGATCGTGCCATTGGAGGTCCGGATGCCTCTTTTTCTATGAATGAAGAAGAATTTACTGCTATGGTAAAAGCCGTTCGTGATGCGGAATCAGCAATAGGAAAAGTAGATTACACTCTTACTGAAAAACAAATCAAAGGGAAAGATTTCTGTCGTTCATTATATGTGGTAAAAGATATAAAAGCTGGAGAAGTAATTACTGAAGAAAATGTTCGTTCTATAAGACCTGGGTTTGGTTTACACCCAAAATATTTGAAGGATATTTTGGGGAAGACAGTGAAAGAGGATGTTGCGAAAGGAGAGAGGGTCAATAATACATTTGTTGAGTAATTACACTATGGAGAAACAAAAAGGAAATGAATATTTCAATTGTATCACGCGCGAATTAGATAATGATACATATGATCTTTTACTATACAATGTAAATGATTTTCTTTATAATTACAGTGACCATCAAAAGGGAAATAAAAATAGATTAAAAAAAAGTGGTCTTGTTGCGGCTTTAAAAAATATATTTTTAAGATTAATATATTTTTCTTTTGTTTTAAAAAACACCTTGTTGTTTAGAACAAGGAAAGAGAATATGATTATGAGTAATGCCTATGTAAATGTTAATTTATATGGAGCAGGTGTCGTTTTACCGCCTTGGATTTTTTCAATAAAAGGAAATATTGCTAATTCGTTGACAATGGCAATTGTTGTTGAAAAGATTAAGAAGGAATTGAGTAAACGAAGTATAAAAGTCTTAATGTCTCAAGAATTCAAAATGTTGTTTTCAGAATTTGAAAATGAGATGTTGAAATTGTTTTATGAGTATAAAATAGGGGCATTAATCGTTCCTAATGATATGTCTTTTTTTGAGAATTTATCGATTAAAGTTGCCAAAAGACACAATATACCATCGTTTGTTTATTTGCATGGGTTACCGGCCAGATATAATGCTATTGATGATAATAGAGCTGAGTACTTGGTGGTATGGGGTAAAGGGATAAAGAATGAATATGTAAAAGCAGGAGTAAGTGAGGATAAAATATTAACACTAAAGCATCCAATATTCTCTAATTTTGAAAAAGTTGATTTAGAATCATCTCTTGATAATGTTTTAGTTTTGTCAAAATCTATTGCTGGTACACCTAGTTGTTCATCTGAATTGTTTTTGCCAAATCGTACTATATCACTTGTTTATTTAGAATATTTAAAAGTTCATTTGAAAAAAATGGGAGTGATTACCGCAAAGCTGCGTTTACATCCATCAGAAACCAAAGAATTTTATGAAAACAATTTGCCTGATGATTTTTTTGTCATCGATGAATCTTCAAAAGAAGAAGTTCTTTCGAAAGCTAGTTTGGTAATAGGCCCAACTTCAACAATGGTTTTAGATACGATAAAGGCAGGTAGAAACTATATTTTATTTGATCCTGTTTTCGATGGGGTGAGATTTGAAGGAATGCCTCTTGTTGAGCCTTTTACAGGAGAATCTTTTATAAGATTATCGAATTCTTTTGAAGAGATTAGAAATAATATATCTAATCCATTCACAAATATTGATTTTGATAAATTGAATGCTTTTTTTGAAGTTGACGGAAGAGACGTTTCAAGGTTTTATGATATAACAAAGATAAAACTCAATTAAGCGAGTAAATCAATAATAACAACAATCTTAAATTTGCAATGCAACAATCCTACACAAAAAATTATCTTAAAATCTATCTTTGGCAGGGAGTTTCGTTGATATTAAATTTTTTGTCGATGTTTGTGGTAATTCCTTATCTTACTTCTGAACCAACCGTTTATGGAATCTATTCGGTGTGTATCTCCTTTTCAATTTTTCTGGCATATGCCGATTTGGGTTTCATGGGGGCAGGTCAGAAATATGCGGCAGAATCTTTTGCCAAGGGAAATAGAATAGAGGAAATAAAAATCATAGGTTTTACCAATTTTGTCTTAATGGTTTTTCTGGTTCTGTTTTCGGTGGTATTTTTTGTTTTAAGTAAGCAACCTGAATTATTGGTTAAAGGAATAGAGACACTGCATCAGCAAAAAATTGCTTCCTCATTGTTTCTCATTTTGGCGGTTTTTACACCCACTACACTTTTGCAGCGACTTTTGCAGATGATTTTCGGAATCAGAATGGAGGATTTTATCGTTCAAAGAACCAATATTATAGGGAGTCTAATAAAAATTTTGTCAGTCTTATGGTTTTTTAAAGAAAACCAGTATGATATAGTAGGTTATTTTTTGTTTGTCCAAATCGTAAATTTTTTAACATCATTATTTACATTGTTTTTAGCAAAAAAAAGATATAATTATGATTTTAAAGCACTTTTTGTTTCCGTGAATTTTAATAGAAAAGTGTTTGATAAGACCAAAAGTTTGGCATTTGCAAGTTTGTTTCTCACGTTTTCATGGATATTGTATTACGAACTCGACTCGGTGGCTATTGGTAAAATTCTAGGAGTCAGAGAGGTAGCTATTTATGCTATTGGCTTAACAGTGTTGAGTTTTTTTCGAAGTATATTAGGGATTCTTTTTTCACCTTTTAATGTTCGTTTTAATCATTTTGTAGGGTATAAAGATGAGGAAGGTTTAAAGTCTTTTTATTTACAAGTTGTTTCCATTTTGGCTCCGATAGTTGTTTTTCCGATAGTTGTTATAGCGATTTTAGCACGTCCTATAGTGCTTTCATGGGTAGGTGTAGAGTATGATGCTTCGGTTAGTGTAGTACAGTTACTGGTTTTTTGCAATGTATTTGCGTTTATTACGTATCCTACAAGTTTTCTATTGATGGCAAAAGAACGACAAAAAGCATTGTATGTGGTAAATACACTTTTGCCGTTTATTTTTTGGATAGGAATATCTTTTACTATTGGTTTTTTAGGGATAAAGTCGTTTGCTCTTTTTAAAACAATTGCCTTTCTGGTTTCAGTCGTTGTTTTGTATCGCATAATGATTGATTATTTAGGGTTATATTTTTTAGATTCAATTAAGAAAGTTTTTTTTCCGATGCTATTACCTATTTTGTTTCTGTTTTTCGCTTCTATCACTCTTAGGGAATATTTACCAATAGAAAAATCAAAGTCAAATTTATTACTTGTAGCCATGGCAGGAGGCTGTCTAATATTGATTTCCTTTGTGATCCAGTATTTTGTTTCTAAAATTTGGAGAAGTCAGATGAATAAAATGATAGATTTGTTAAGAAAAAAATAATTTTTTGATGAAGATGAGTGCAAAGAAGGTATTGGTTTTTAGTGATTGTTACATTTATGGGGGTAGTGAAAGATTGATGTCTTTTTTGTTGAAAAACCGAATTCTTCAGGATAATTTTATTTTGCTTTATGGTTACAGAAAGCATAAGGAATATGAAGTAGGTTTGAGAAATGAAGGTTTGATGAACAGAAATGGAAATTTCCCATTGAAATTATTGTCAAATGAGACTTTGTTTCATGATATAAACTGTATGGGTTTACCAAATATTTTAAGAAAAGTTATTAAGATTCCTTTTTTTATACTTGAAAGAATTAAAATCTATTTTTTATGGAATTTGTTGGTTTTAATGTATTTACTTTTGAAAATACGACCAGATTTAATTCATATCAATAACGGAGGATATCCGGCTGCGAAAAGTTGTAATGTTTTAGTGGTAGCTAATTTTTTGACCATCAAAACTAAGATTATATATCAGGTAAATAATCAGGCAGTTGAATGTAAAGGATATTTTGAAAGAATATATGATGGTTTCATTGATAAAAATGTCAATCGTTTTATTAATGCCTCTCATAAAGCAAGACAACGATTAGTTGAGAACAGAAAATTCAATATAGAGAAAATAGATATTGTAAATAATTGCGTGTCATTACCGGGTATTCGTGTTAAAAGAGATGAAATTTGTAAGGAACTTAATATACCAAAGGATAGTTTTTTAATTGTAGAGGTAGCTTTTTTGTCAGAAAGAAAAGGCCAGCGTTATTTGATAGATGCTTTGTCGCAATTATTCAATAATGGGTTGTTGCCTAAAGAAAATGTGCATTGTGCATTTGTAGGTAATGGTGAAGATGAAGAGTTTTTAAAAAAACATATTAATGGATTGGGCTTGAATTCAAATATTTTTCTTTTGGGGTATAAAACTAATAGTGAGGATTATATTGCTGCAAGTGACTTGTTCGTGTTACCATCAATAAAAGATGAAGATATGCCATTAGTATTATTGTCAGCTTTGGGTTATGGTAAATCAATTATAGCTACTGATTTTGCAGGAATTTCACAGGTTATTGATTCTGGCGTTAATGGTATTTTGATTCAAAATAATTTAGAAACATTTACGTATGATTTGGCAGAGGAAATTAATCGTTTGTATAATGATAAAGCTTTGAGGGAGAAATTAGGGAGAAATGCTGAGAAAACGTATGTTAATTACAATCCGGAAAGTTATGGTTTAAGACTGAAAGGGATTTATGATGAAGTGTATGCAGGGTAAAGAAGTAATTTTGTTATTGGGGGGTACTGGTTTTATAGGAAAGAATATCATTGATTATTTGATAAAAGAGGAGTCTTTTTCAAATTATAAACTCGTAGTCTTATCTAGAAATCTACAGGTTAGAGGGACTGAAGGTGTTGAATATGTAGCAGGGGATTATTCAGACAAGCGTCTGTTGATTGATTTATTTGTTAAATGGCGTTTTAGCAGGGTTTTTCATTGCGCTACATCAACGACACCTTTGTCTTCAGCTGATAATATATCACAGGATGTAAATGGGAATTTAATGGCTACCATTGGTTTGTTGGATGTTATGAAAGTGTATGGCTGTAAAAATATTTTGTATTTATCTTCGGGAGGTGCAGTTTATGGAGAGAAACAAATGAAAACCATTTCAGAAAATGAACTTTGTTATCCTGTGAGTTCGTATGGAGTTGTGAAGTTAACTATCGAAAATTATTTGAGGTTGTATCAAAAGCAATTTGGAATAGAGTATTTGATATTAAGGGTTTCTAACCCTTTTGGTAAATTTCATTTTTCCGATAAACAAGGGGTTATTAATATTGCTATCCGAAAATCATTGAGAGGAGAAGAAGTGGAAGTGTGGGGTGATGGAACACAATCAAAAGACTATATATTGGTAGATGATTTAGTAGCGATTATTTTTCAGCTTGTAAAATTGAATGTGATCAATAAGACAATTAATGTAGGTTCTGGCAAATCTTATCAATTAAATAGGATATTGGATACAATTAAAATATATTTGCCAACTTTAAAAGTAAATTATATAGAATCAAAATTGACTGATGTTAAAGATTTCTGTTTGGATATTTCATTATTGAAGTCATTGATAGATTTTGAATTTGTTCCGTTTGAAGAAGCAGTCAAACAGACAATTTTATTCGAAAAAGAACAAATGTTTTTAGGATAATGAAACTTTGTTAAAAAAATTTAGAAGATTAAGTGATAGAAGTTCGATATAATAAAATTGCTCTAATATTAGTAGTACTGATAGCTCTTTTTATATTAGTATTTCCTCCTTTTGTATTGTCAATATACGTTCCTGTTCTAGGAAGAGTTGTTTTGTTTTTTATTATTGTTAGTTTTTCTATTTCAACAGTGATAAAAAAAAAATATTTTATAATTTATTACCTGCCAGTATCTGTTTTTTTTATTATTTCCGGGTTTTATTGGATTACTGCGGGAGCAGTTTTTGCGGAAATGGTTTTATTGTTATTGTATTTTTTTTTAGCAATAGCACTATTAACGAGTGTTAATAGAAATAAAAGCCTAAAAACTTTATTGATTAACTTTTATTTTATACTGATTGTAGTTCTTTCTGCCTTGTCGGTTCTTTCTTTTTTAGCTTTTAATTTAGAAGTACTACCATATGGGTTGAAGCCATTAGGAGAGGGAGACGATATATATATGTATTATCATAATTATTTTTTAGGGTACATAAATTATAAGGATTTTGAGTCGGGAGCGATTGGTAGAGTGTGCGGTTTTCTGTTCGAACCGAGTTATCAAGGTTGGTTTCTGTCAACTAATTTCTTCCTGATTTCAAAATTTGTAGAAAAAAAGAAATATTTAATTTTGATTCAATTGATTGTTTTCTTAGGAGCACTGTCTTCTTTTTCAACAATGAGTTGGATCGTTTTTAGTATTGTTTTTACTTCAATGTTTTGTTTTAAACTGATGTCAATTTTAGGATTGAATAAAAAAATATCGAACATTTTGTATGTAATTATGTTGTTAGCAGGGATATTTGCAATGTTTACAGTTGTTAATCAGGATAAATTATTGGAAATGGTAGGGCCATCTTCTTCTGACGACAGATCAGCGAGAGCAGATGTATCGTTTCTGTACCTTACTACAGCTTCTTCCAAAGAGTTATTCTTGGGTAGAGGACCTGGTTTTATAGGTAAAAACAATGATAGAGGAGAGTCTAATCCTATAATTAAGTCCTTAGTCGAAAACGGAATAATAACTACCGTTCTTGTTTTGGTTTTTATTGTTTATTGTACGCATCGTTCAAAATTTTATATGATTGCAACTTTATTGTGGTTAAATAGTGTTGTGATTTTGTTTACTCCGCTGTTTATTATAAATGTTTTGGTATGTAGATGGATGGATGATCGGGATGGTTAAAAAAGAGTTTTAATATAATACGGAATCTATATTTGTTATTGATTGAGTGTTTTAAATTTTATAAAAGTAATAATAAATCAAAATAATATGAAAGCAGTAATACTTTGCGGAGGTTACGGGACGAGAATTCGTGATGTCGCTGACGATATACCTAAACCAATGATCCCTATTGGAGGAAAGCCAATTATTTGGCATATTATGAAAACCTATGCTTCCTATGGATATCAGGATTTTGTATTATGCATGGGGTATAAAAGTGATGTGATTAAAGATTTTTTTATCAATTACGAACTTCGAAGTGCCGATGTAACTATTAAGTTAGGTACAAAATCAGAACAAATTATATCGGATGTCAGTCATGACGAAGATGGTTGGAATATTACTTTGGCAGAAACAGGGATAAAGGCAATGACAGGGGCTCGTGTTAGAAGGATTAAAAAATATATTGGTGAAGATCCAATGTTTATGTTGACTTATGGAGACGGAGTAGGTGACATAGATATAGAAGCATTGGTGGTTTTTCATAAATCGCACGGAAAAATGGTTACTCTTACAGGAGTTCGACCACCGGGACGTTTTGGAGAATTAGGCATAGCTGAAGATGGTACTACAATAACTGGTTTTAATGAAAAACCACAAGCAAGTGGTGGACGTATTAATGGTGGTTATTTTGTTTGTAATCGAGAGTTTTTAGATATTCTTAGCGATGATGAAGGTTTGGTTTTAGAGCAAGAACCAATGAAAAAGTTGGTAGAAATGGGAGAATTAAAAGTGTTTGAACACGATGGTTTCTGGCAACCTATGGATACTTCAAGAGAGTATTCGTTATTGAATGAATTGTATAATAATAATCAGGCACCTTGGGTAAAATGGGACAAAAAATAGTTTTTGGAGATGTTTATCGTAACAAAAAAGTTTTAGTTACAGGAAATACCGGATTTAAAGGTTCGTGGTTGTGCACTTGGTTAATTTCATTAGGTGCTGAGGTATTTGGTATTTCAAATGAAATCCCTACAAAGCCTTCAATGTTTGAAGAGTTAGGATTAGCAGGTAAAATGAAACATTTTTTTGCGGATGTGCGGGATTTGAATGCTATCAAAAAAATTATCAATGAAATCGAACCAGATTTTGTATTTCATTTGGCAGCTCAGCCTATAGTATCATTATCATACAGCGAACCTGTTAATACGATTTCTACAAATGTAATGGGAACTACTAATGTGCTTGAAGTATTACGTAATTACACCAAGCCTTGTACCGCTATTATTATTACAAGTGATAAATGTTATGATAATGTGGAATGGATTTATGGTTATAAAGAAACCGATGCAGTAGGAGGTAAAGATATTTACAGCGGAAGCAAAGGCGCGGCCGAATTGATATTTAAATCCTACTATCATTCCTTTTTCAAAAAAGAAGGAGGTTCTGTTCAGGTAGCGTCGGCTCGTGCCGGAAATGTTATTGGAGGAGGAGATTGGGCATTAGACAGGATTATTCCCGATTGTATGCGTTCTTGGAGCGAAGGTAAAGTGGTTGAAATCAGAAGTCCTAAAGCAACAAGACCTTGGCAACACGTTTTAGAGCCTCTTAGTGGTTATTTGCAATTAGGAGAACGTTTGTATAAAGATCATACTCTGAATGGAGAAAGTTTTAATTTTGGGCCAAAACCCGAATATAATCATACTGTTCAGGAAATTCTCGAAGATATGAGTGTGCGTTGGCATTTTGAAAATTCAAAAGACGCTTATCAGGTTACAGGAGATATCAAATTCTATGAAGCCGGTTTGTTGAAATTGAATTGCGACAAGGCTTTATTTCACTTTCAATGGAAACCAACCTTGGATTATCACACTTTAATTGAATATACGAGCGATTGGTATTATGAGTTTTATAAGAATAAATCTGATATGTTTTCATATACGAAAGCCCAAATCGGAGGATACGAAAATTTAGCAATACAGGGTGGTATAGCATGGACAAAATAACTGTAGAAGGAGTTTTATTAACTCCGTTAAAAAGAATACATCACCCCAAAGGTGATGTTTTTCATGGAATGAAAAAATCGGATCCGGGTTTTGTGGGTTTTGGAGAGGCGTATTTTTCTACAATAAATCATGACGACACAAAACCGTGGAAAAAGCATTTTGAAATGACTTTGAATTTTGTAGTACCAATGGGTGAAATCCGGTTTGTTATTTACGATGACAGGGAAAACAGTTCTACAAAAAATAATTTCTTCGATGTAACATTGAGTGAAGATAATTACCAGAGAATCACCATTCCTCCTGGGGTTTGGGTAGCTTTTAGGGGAGTTGGTACAAAATACAATTTATTGCTTAATTTGGCTAATTTGGAACATGATTCTAATGAAATTGAAAGAAAAGAAAGCTTGTCTGAAATTACTTATCAATGGTAAAGAAAAAAATTCTTATAACAGGAGGTAGTGGCTATGTAGGTGCTCGTCTTTGTTTGCATTTGGCAAATGAAGGGTATGCCGTAACGGCTTTATGTCATTCTAAAATACCATCCGATATAAATTGGGTTGCCAAAATGGATAGGGTGTTAGTAGGAGATGTAAGAGATGAAAAATTTCTGTATGAGTTGGCCGAATATAAATACGATGTACTTATTCACTTGGTTTCTTTGGATCATCATAAATCTAACGGATTACCTTCTGTTGTAAGTACTGTAAATGTCATCCCTGTATGGTCTTTATTGGATATTTTTTCTAAACAGGGACTTGGTAAATTCATTTATTTTTCAACAGCACAGGTTTACGGAATGTTGCAAAATGAAGTGGTAACCGAAAACAGAAATCTTAGAACGCAAAATCCTTACGGTTTGACCCACCAACTAGGTGAAGTTATTTGCGAGCATTACAATAGAACATCACCTGTTGATTGTCGTATTGTTAGACTTTCAAATAGTTATGGTGCTCCCGTTTTTGAAGAAAACAATGGTTGGTGGTTAGTAGTAAATGATTTATGCAGAATGGCTTATGTTCAAAAAGAGATTGTTTTACAATCAGACGGTTCACCATTTCGCGATTTTATTCACGGATGGGATGTTTGTAGAGGGGTTCAGTCAATTATTGAAACCAGTGAAACACATTCAATATATAATTTGAGTTCGGGTAACACTCTTTCTATAATGCAGATTGCCGAAAAAATAAATACAATCTATTCTCAGAGATACGGAAAAATACTATCGATAAAAACTGCCGAAGGTAAAAGTAATACTATTGCATTTGCATATAAGATAGATAATAGACTGATTCGTAGTATAGGATTTGAGCCTAAATGGAGTTTAGAAGCAGGAATAAATGATTTTTTTGATTATTTAGAACAAAATAATGAGTAATATAACCCCTTTTTTCTCGATAATAATACCGACTTACAATCATGCTCATTTTATCAAGAGATGTTTGGATTGTCTGTTAAACCAGTCTTATTCAAATTGGGAGGCAATTGTTGTTAATAATTTTTCAGAAGATAATACTATTGAAATAGTCGAGGGGTATATTGATCCTCGTATTCGATTAATTAATAATGCAAACGGAGGAGTGATAGCCGTTTCAAGAAACAAAGGAATTTCAGAAGCGAAAGGAGATTGGATCTGCTTCTTAGATTCAGATGATTGGTGGTATCCTAATAAATTAGAAAACTCTTTGCCTTATTTGAACGATTATGATGTGATATATCATAATTTGGATGTTTATACCAATGTAGAAAAATCAAAAGGGATTGAAAAAGGTAGAACCTTGTCAGGTAATATTGCAAAGGACTTGATTGTTAACGGCAATGGAATTGCAAATTCGAGTGTAGTGATTAGAAATAAAATCGTTAATCTTGTAGGTAAAATCACTGAGGATAAAAAACTAATTGCGGTTGAGGATTATGATTATTGGATAAGAGTAGCTAAAATAACGAATCGTTTTAAATATATTAACCAAAGCCTTGGAGGGTATTGGGTAGGAGAAAATATTTCGTTCTCTGTCAAACAAATTGATAGAGGAAAGAATTTATTAGATAAATACTTTCAAGATCTTTCAAAGGACGAACAAAAGGTTGCTATGTCAACTCATCATTTTAATGCAGCTCGAATATATCACAACCTGTCTATGTACACCGAAGCTAGCCGATCTTATTTAAAAGTACTGCCTACGAATAATTTAAACAGAATGTTGAGATCGGTTTTAGGTTATCTGAGGTGTCGTTTCATAAGCAATACTGTTTTTGATTAATGAATTATTAAAATAAATAGATGAGTAAATATATTGCCTTTTTTGTTTCTAGTTTTAATGTAGGAGGTGTAGAACGAGCTTTTGTTAATTTAGCAAATGGTTTTGTTGCCAGTGGACATAAGGTTGATTTTATTGCCAATCAGGATATAGGACAACTCAGGCAAGAGTTGGATGAGCAAGTAAATGTCATCGTTTTTAAAGATGGTCGTCTTAGAAAAAGTGTATTTCAACTGTATAAATATATCAAAGGAAGTTCGGTTGATTGTTTGATAGCAGGGCCTACTTATCCGAATATAATAGCGTTAATTGCAAATTTGTTGTCTTTTAAAAAGACAAAGGTCATTGTTTCCCAACATAGTTATCAGGATATTGAAATGTCTAATTTGGGATTGATTGGGAGGCTAGCTCCTTTTTTAATCAAATTGACTTATAATTTTGCTCATAAGGTGGTTACTGTGTCAGAGGGAGTAAGAAGAGATATGATTGCAAATTATAACGTAAGGTCTGATAAGGCCGTTACTATTTATAATGCTGTTTTAGATGCTCAATTTTATCAAAAGTCAAATGAAAAAGTAGATAGTATAAATGAAAAAATAATTGGCTCAAAACCTTTTATTGTTGCTGTTGGGCGTTTAGAGGTAGTAAAGAATTATTCTTTTATGCTCAAAACTTTTGCTAGAATTAAAAGTGACAATCCGGATTTTCCGTTTGATTTACTCATTTTAGGTGAAGGAGCAGAACGCAGCGCAATTGAAAATAAAATAAAAGAATTAAATCTTCAGAATTCTGTCTATTTATTAGGGACTATGGCAAATCCTCTGCCGATAATAAAAAGAGCAAAATTATTTATTCATACATCTTTTTCAGAAGCGATGCCTTTGGTATATGTTGAGGTATTGGCTTTAAAAGTACCCGTGGTTACAATAAACAATAAAGGGGCAGAAGAGATCTTAATGGATGTTCAGCCAAAAGAAATTGTCGATTCACATGATGAACAAAAATTCATCGCTGCTATCATTAGAATGCTCGACACTAAATTTGCTACAGATGATTTTCCTAAATTCGAACAATTTGAATCAGAGAAAATCAAAGATCTTTTTTTAGAAATAATATAATGAAAAAAAAAATAGCTATTTCGGCAATTAACCTTTTTGAGGGTGGTACTCTTTCTGTTCTAAAAGACTGCCTCTATTCAATTGAAAACAGCTCTCAGTTTGAAGACTGTGAGTTTGTGGTACTGGTACACAAAAAAAAACTGTTTGATCAAGATTCATACAAGAAAGTTACATTTGTTGAGTTTCCAAAATCTAGGAAATCCTATTTGTATCGTTTGTATTATGAATACTTTTACTTTAAAAAGTTTGCAAAACAATACAAAATCGATTTTTGGTTTTCGATACATGATATGAGTCCTAATGTTGGAAGTATTCCCCAGGCTGTCTATTGTCATAATACATCGCCTTTTAAAGATGTTAGTCTGAACGATTTGTATTTACAGCCGACAGTCTTTTTTTTTACATTGTTTTATGCTTTTTTGTATAAAATAAATATAAAAAAAAACAAATATGTGGTCGTACAGCAACTGTGGATTAAGAATGAGTTTTTCAAACGTTTTGGATTAGCATATAATCATATTGTTATTGCAAAACCTCAAGAACCACAAATCGGTAATGCAATTACTATAACTTCTCTTCATAAAAAAGAAAAAAAATTTATATTTCCAACCTATCCTAGACCATTTAAAAATATTGAAGTTATAGGAGAAGCTGTAAAGATACTCAATGATGAAGGAATCTCTGGTTATTCTGTCAATATATCAATTGATGGTTCTGAAAATAAATATGCTCGAGTTGTCTTATCAAAGTATGGTAAAATAAAACATTTGAATTTTATCGGATTACAACCAAGAGAAACTATTTATAAACTGTATGCGGATTCGGATTGTTTGATTTTTCCATCTAAATTAGAATCTTGGGGATTACCAATAAGTGAATACAAGCAGTTTAATAAACCTATGATTGTTGCCGACTTACCTTATGCTAAAGAAACTGTAGGGATGTATGGTAAAGCTAAATTTTTTGCTCCTTCAGATGCTAAATTGTTAGCGAATTATATGAAAATGTTTATTATTTCAGGAGAAATTCAGTTTGATAAGACAAAAGTAATAGAGTATCCAAAACCCTATGTTCAGGATTGGGAAGAATTACTACTTTTATTGCTAAGCAAAAAAAATAGCAGATGATCACAAAAATAACTTCCAGTATCGTTTTGTATAAAAACGATTTTACGATGATACAGAACGCTGTTCAGTCTTTATTGAAAAAAGAAGGTATTGATGTACTTTTCTTAGTTGATAATTCTCCAACTGATGAATTAAAAAGGTTAGTTTCAGATTCAAGAATAGAATATATTCACAATCCTGCCAATCCCGGCTTTGGAGCTTCGCATAATATGGCTATTCAAAAAGGGATGGATTCGAGTTCAAAATATCATTTTATTGTAAATCCGGACATAAGATTTGAGGGAGATATAATTACTCCGATGGTGGATTATATGGAAAAGGATTCTACAATAGGAATGATGATGCCTCAGATTTTGAATGAAGATGGAACAATTCAAAATCTTCCAAAATTACTGCCGAGTCCGTTTAGTATTTTGTGGCGTAAAATAAAAAAACCGGCTGGAGCATATCAAAAATTCATTAATGAATATGAATTGCGAGATGTGCCTAAGGAGATTGTTTACAATGCGCCCGTACTTTCAGGCTGTTTTACCTTGCTTAATCTGGATATAATAAAAAAGGTAGGTATGTATGACGACTCTTTCTTTATGTATTTCGAAGATTGGGATTTGTCGAGAAGAGTACATCAACAATACAAAACTATTTATTTCCCAAAAGTATCTGTAATACATGAATACGAATCGGGAGCCAATAAAAATCCTAGATTATTCAAAATATTCGTTAATTCGGCCATCACTTATTTTAATAAATGGGGTTGGTTTTTTGACTCAGAAAGGAAGAAAATTAATAAAGCAGCTTTAGCTCAGTTTAAATAATGAAAACATCCATAACCGGAGCCACAGGATTTGTAGGTCAAAATCTTCAGGAATATTTAAAAACCTCCAACGAGGTTTTTTCTATGTCTGTTCGCTATAAGCCCAATCAAAGTTTTGAGATGAAGACAGATGCTGTAATTCACTTGGCAGGCAAAGCCCACGATTTAAAAAAAGTTTCTAAGCCTTCGGATTATTATGAAGCTAATTTTGAGCTGACAAAACAGCTTTTTGATGCTTTTTTGGTGTCTGATGCTAAGGTTTTCATTTTTATGAGTACCGTTAAAGCTGCTGCTGATACGGTTGATGGTATATTGAGCGAAGCCGAAGTACCAAATCCTAAAACCCATTACGGAATTGCCAAACAACAGGCCGAACAATATATTTTAAGTAAGTCATTACCCGAAAACAAAAGAGTTTATATACTGCGTCCGTGTATGATTCACGGACCCGGAAATAAAGGGAATCTTAATTTGTTGTACAAATTGGTGGCCAAAGGACTGCCTTGGCCATTAGGAGCTTTTGAAAATAAACGTTCCTTTTTGAGTGTCGAAAATTTGTGTTTTGTTATCAAAGAATTGCTGGAGAATGAAACTATTCAATCCGGGATTTATCAGCTGGCCGATGACGAACCTCTTTCTACTAATGAATTGATACAGTTATTAGGGAAAAGTTTGGCTAAGAAAACAAAGATTTGGAAAATCAATTCTTCTCTGATTAAATTCATGGCAACTGTTGGAGACAAACTCCGTCTTCCGTTAAATAATGAACGTCTTCAAAAACTAACAGAAAGTTATGTGGTTAGTAATAAAAAAATTGTTGATGCTTTAGGAAAAACCTTACCGGTTAGTTCCCGAAACGGGTTGTTGAAAACTTTTGAATCGTTCAAAGTACAAATGTAGATATTTCGCAAAATCATTAAGAGAATACAAAAATGGTTGTTTGTTGCTGAATATTCAAAAGATAACCACAAGCGGAGCGATACAACAGAAAATATTTTTAATTTTGGAATCCACTAATTTTCTAATCACTTTTCAATAAAAAAACTATTTTTGCCTACGGCTTACAGCCTATAGCTAAAAACACATAAATGGAATACCTGTTAATATTACTTATTTTATTTGGACTGGAACTATTTTATTTCAAAATAGCCGACAAATACAATATTATAGATAAACCGAATCACCGTTCGGCTCACACCAAAATTACTTTGAGAGGAGGAGGGATAGTCTTTTGGTTTGCCTCTTTACTTTACTTAATCCAGCATTTTCAGGAAAGTATTTACTTTTTTGTCGGAATATCGATCATGAGTTTGGTAAGTTTTTGGGATGATATTCAGAGTTTGTCCAATAAAATACGTTTGTTGGCTCACTTTTCGGCAATTACTTTAATTTTTTACAGTCTGAATCTGTTTGGATTATTTCCTGTATATGTGGTAGTTATGGCCTATGTGTTTTTTATAGGTACGATTAATGCCTATAATTTCATGGACGGAATCAATGGAATAACCGGACTTTATACTTTAGTTGTATTTTTGTTTTTTTGGCTGATAAATGAAAGAATTCATTTTATCAATGCCGATTTCTTGATTTATCCTGTAATTGGGAATTTGGTGTTTTTGTTTTTCAATTTCCGAAAAAGAGCCAAATGTTTTGCGGGAGATATCGGAAGCATTGCCATAGCTTTTTGGGTAGTGTATGTTTTGCTGCAACTGATGTTAAAGACAGGATCGTTGGTTTGGATTTTATTTTTGGCCGTTTACGGAGTGGATGCTGTTTGTACCATTTTGCACCGATTGTATTTAAAACAAAATATATTTGAAGCCCATAGATTGCATTTTTATCAGATTCTAATTAACGAATACAAAATGGATCATAGGTTGGTAGCAACACTTTACGCTGTTTTACAGTTTATTGTTTCTTTGCTTGTGATAAATATGATGGATACATTTAGTAATTTACAGATTTTCACTGTAATTATATTGCCACTTTTAGCATTGTATCTTTTAAAGTTTTATCTGATGGGTAAAGCAGAAAAGTTAGAGAATGAAGAGATTAGTGATTAGTCATCGTAGAACATTTTCAAATTACCTCATTCACAAATTTCCCAATTAATATATGGAACCAAAAATAATACAAGGAAATACTTTTAGCGATCACCGGGGGTCGGTTGTTTTTGTAAATGATTTTAAGTTCAATGATATTGAACGGTTTTATATTGTTTCAAATTCCGATGAGCATCCTGTTAGAGCCTGGCAAGGACATAAAATAGAGGCTAAGAATCTGTATTGTATTCAGGGAAGTTTCCGGGTTTGTTTTGTGAAAATCGATAATTGGGAAAATCCCTCTCCCGATTTGGAAGTAAACTCTGTTGTTTTAAAAGCCGATGAAAATAGGATATTGCATATTCCGGCCGGTTATGCCAATGCAATTGTCTCTCTAGAAAAAGGCTCACGGTTAATGTTGTTTTCTACCTTGCCTTTAAGCAGGATAGAAGAAGACGATGTTCGTTTTGCTCCCGAAACTTGGAGCGTTTAAATGTGTTGACCACTGATTTTACAGATTAGATTTATCTATACTCTTTGTTTGTTATTAATTTCATTTTGATTTATAAGTTGTTGTATCAATGATTTTTAATTTTTTAAAAGAGATTGATAGATGTTTCACTTTTCACATAGTTTGACCATGTGAGAAATAGTATTATTTCCTGATCAATTCTCTGACCATAGTTTATTTCTAATGTGCCTCCTATGTTTTTAAATTTTAAGATTTATTACAAGTAGTTATGTTAATAAGAATCAGGTTGTTAAAGTAAAATCCGTATTCCCGAAGTATCGGGACGTGCAATTCGCAACCGGCTTTAGCCGGAAATCAGCGAAATTATTTTCAACACAA
>CAZWAF010000006.1:0-9017 GCA_964631795.1 uncultured Flavobacterium sp.
GCGGAAACCCCGAGGCATCCCGAGTGTTCGGGATCGAGGAATTATTTAGATTAATTTTAGCAAAAAATTAAAAACATACTGCAATAACAATAGTATTTTAACTATGACATAAATTAAATTTTCTACTTTTAGGACTTTCAAAATAATTTTTGATAACTATGAGTAATTACAAAATTGAAGATTTAGAACAATACTTCAAACATTATAAAAAATCGATAAGAAACCCTAAAAAGTTCTGGGGCAAATTAGCTTCTGAAAATTTCAATTGGTACAAACCTTGGGATGAGGTTTTTGAATTTGATTTTGACAAAGCCGAATTCAAGTGGTTTCTCAACGCCAAAGTCAATATTACGGAAAATTGCATCGACAGGCATCTGGAAAATAAAAGCGATAAAACTGCTATTATTTTTGAACCCAATAATCCCGATGAAGCTGCTCAAGTCATTACTTATAAAGATTTGCATCAACGCGTTTGCAAAATGGCCAACATATTGCAAGAGCAAGGTATCACAAAAGGAGATAGGGTTTGCATTTATTTGCCAATGATTCCCGAACTGGCAATATCTGTTTTGGCTTGCGCCCGAATTGGAGCAATACATTCGGTGGTTTTTGCAGGTTTTTCCGCCTCAGCTGTAGAGGCAAGAATCAATGATTCCGAATGTAAAATGGTGATTACTGCTGACGGCGGTTATAGAGGTAATAAAGTCATCGATTTGAAGGAGATTGTTGATGATGCTTTGGAAAACTGCCCATCTGTTAAAACCGTTTTGGTAGCTCAGAGAACAAATACAGCAATTCGTATGAAAGAAGGGCGTGATCTATGGTTACAACCGCTTTTGGATAGAGCTTCCGACATTTATTTGCCTAAAATAATGGATGCCGAACATCCTTTATTTATTCTCTATACATCTGGCTCTACCGGAAAACCAAAAGGAATGGTACATACTACTGGAGGGTATATGGTTTATACGGCATACACCTTTAAAAATGTATTCAATTATCAGGAAAATGATGTTTTTTGGTGTACTGCCGACATTGGCTGGATCACGGGGCATTCTTATATTTTGTATGGACCGCTGCTTAATGGAGCTACTACTGTTTTATTCGAAGGGATTCCGTCCTATCCTGATTTTGGACGATTTTGGGAAGTAATTGACAAACATAAAGTAACACAATTTTATACGGCTCCTACGGCAATTCGTTCTTTAGCAAAAGAAAATGTATTGTGGGTTGAAAAATATGATTTGTCTTCTTTAAAAGTTATCGGATCTGTTGGAGAACCCATTAATGAAGAAGCCTGGCACTGGTATAATGACCACGTGGGTCAGAAAAAATGTCCAATAGTAGACACTTGGTGGCAAACCGAAACGGGTGGAATAATGATTTCTCCACTTCCGTTTATAACTCCGACAAAACCTACTTATGCAACTTTTCCGTTACCGGGAATTTACCCCGTCTTGATGGATGAAAAACAAAATGTAATTCAAGGTAATCAGCGCGAAGGCAATTTATGCGTCAAATTTCCATGGCCATCTATAGCCAGAACCATTTGGGGAGATCACAAACGTTATAAAGAAACCTATTTTTCGGCTTTTCCGGGGAAGTATTTTACAGGAGATGGTGCTTACCGTGATGAAGTGGGTTATTATAGAATTACGGGTCGTGTAGATGATGTGGTTATTGTTTCAGGACATAATCTTGGTACCGCACCCATTGAAGATGCAATCAATGAACATCCGGCAGTTGCCGAATCGGCAATTGTAGGTTTTCCTCATGATATAAAAGGTAATGCTTTGTATGGTTTTGTAATTTTAAAAGAATCGGGAGAAAGTAGAGATAAAGACAATTTGGCAAAAGAAATTAATCAGCATATTTCTGATCGTATTGGGGCTATCGCTAAACTGGATAAAATTCAGTTTGTAACAGGTTTGCCAAAAACACGCTCTGGTAAAATTATGAGACGTATTTTAAGGAAAATATCTGAGGGTGATTTTTCTAATTTTGGAGATATTTCCACGCTTTTAAATCCTGAAATTGTAGAAGAAATAAGTGACGGTAAATTATAATTCATAATTTAAAACCTTTGGTATCGTATAAATTAACATGTCCAAACTGTGCACTATAGCACGAACCGATAACACAAACTTGGCGTAATGTTATGACATGCAAACTTGAAACGAAAGTACAAAAAACTCTGAGAGAAGTAACAACTCCTTAGGATAGCATTTTAATTTCAACGACAGTTTCAATGATTAACAAGTTTCTTAACGAACCGACAACAAAATAAGTAAAAAAACACTTCTATTATGACAGAAAACAAAAGCAATAATTCAGGAAATGGTATTGGTATTGGCGCTGCACTTGGTATAGCATTTGGTGTGGTCTATGGCCGTTCTGTAGGAAATACTTCTTTTGGTGTTGCAATGGGATTGTGTATAGGTGTTGCTGTTGGTGCTATTTTTGGCATCTTAAAAAACAAAAAGTAAATTTCAATTTGTCAATGAATTATTTTCTTAACAATATGAATCAAGAGTTAACTCTAAAAATAATCTTATTTACTACTTTACTACCCACAACTTACAACTTTCTAAGGTCTGTAAATCAGTTTTATCTATGGTTAATAAATAATCTCGGAAAAAGAGCCTATTCTAAAGAACAACCTCAACACGAAATTTTCTCAAACTCTGCAATCAAACGGGCTTTCATAGTAGTGTTTACATAATCCCGGGCTTCGGCATAAGAAACCGAATATTTCCTTTCAATATCTTTCAAATGTTCCGGAAAATGAACCAATAAACTGTTATAATAAACATCTAATTCTTCTCTTCTTGGCAATTCATATTTCAATTTCAATTGAAATCTTCTCAATAAAGCAGTATCTAATAAATCAAAATGATTGGTTGCACAAATCAGCAAACTGTCATTCGGGAAATAATCAATGAGTTGTATCAAGGTATTTACAATACGACGCATCTCCCCTACATCCTGATCATCGGTTCCACGCATTTTCCCAATTTGGTCAAACTCATCCAGGAAAAGAACCGCATTTTCACGGATTGCTTTGTCAAAAATAACCTTAACATTCTTTGAAGTTTCTCCTATCCTTGCCGAAACCAAAGTACTCAGATTAAGAATAATCAGTTTTTTATTCAGGGTCGAAGCAATTGCCTTTGCTGTTGTGGTTTTTCCGCAACCGGTATGACCGTGCAATAAAATTTTGTTATCAACCTGCAAATTGTATTTCTTCAATTCATCGAGATATTGATGTTCTTTTACAATCTGAGTCAGCATTTTTTTGTTTTCCTCACTGAAAAACAACTGATCCAAACTTACTTGTTCCCTGTCATTTATAATTAAATCATACGTGCTCATTTCGAATATTTTTTTGTGGATTCGTAAATCTAAGTTAGTTGTAAAATTACATTCAATTCCAAATCTTACCTTATCTGTATAAATTCATTGCAAACCTAACAAAGCAATCTCATATTATCAATGTCAATAACAAAATTCGATATCAATCTAAATCCCCAATTTACTATATTTACGCCTCAGAATTTTTAAAAATGAAATATCCTAAAATCCCCTTGGCTCAGTCTGTTATAGAAATATGTAAAGCCAAAGGTCTCAAACATATCGTTATTTCTCCCGGATCCAGAAATGCTCCTCTCACAATTGGCTTTGCAAACAATCCTTTTTTTAAGTGCTATAGCATAGCTGATGAACGTTGCGCTGCTTTTTTTGCTATGGGAATTGCCCAACAAACCAAAGAAGCCGTTGCGGTAGTTTGTACTTCGGGTTCTGCATTACTGAATTATTATCCGGCTGTAGCCGAAGCCTTTTACAGCCAGATTCCGCTGGTGGTTATTTCTGCCGACAGACCTTGCGATAAAATTGATATTGGTGACGGACAAACCATTCGTCAGGAAAATGTTTTTTTAAATCATTCGCTTTTCAATGCTAATTTAACCGAAGAAGCAAATCCGGAAAATGATTTAAAAATTAATACAGCAATCGATTTTGCTCTTGCAAAAAAAGGTCCGGTACACATCAATGCTCCCTTTGAAGAACCGCTTTATCAAACGGTAGATCAACTTTCGGTAGAAGTTACTGTTACCAATCATAGTTTTGAAACAAAGAGTATTTCGGAAAATGAAATTTCGGATTTGGCAAAAACCTGGAATACTTCTGTCAAAAAACTGATTTTGGTTGGAACCAATGATCCTGATACAATAGATTCCCAAATAATCCATAAATTAGGAAACGATAATTCTGTGGTCGTAATGGTTGAAACTACTTCTAACCTTTCTCATCCTAATTTTATTGCGAATATTGATACGATTATTACTCCTTTTTCCGAAGAAGATTTCAATAACTTTCAACCCGATTTATTGGTAACTTTTGGCGGAATGATAGTTTCAAAACGAATCAAAGCCTTTTTAAGAAAATACCAACCCAAACAACATTGGCATATTGACACTCTGAGAGCTTATGATACTTTCGGATGTCTGACACATCATATAGAAACAACTCCTAACGATTTTTTTACAAGATTTTTTCCTCTGACAACCGGAATAGAAAGTAACTACCAATCAGAATTACTTGAAATAAAAAAACTTCGGGAAGAAAAACACCAAATTTATTTGGACAAAATCCCTTTTTCTGATTTGAAGGTTTTCGAAAAAATAACAGATCCCAACGCTTCGGGATTACCACAAAATATTCAATTGCAATTAAGTAATAGTTCAACTATTCGCTATGCTCAACTGTGCAAAATAGATTCTTCAATTGAAATTTTCTGTAATCGAGGCACCAGCGGAATTGACGGAAGCACTTCAACAGCAATAGGTGCTGCCGTTGGAAATACAAAACCAACGGTACTCATTACCGGAGATATTAGTTTTTTTTATGACAGTAATGCGCTCTGGAATAACTATATTCCCTCAAATTTCAAGATTATTTTAATCAATAACTCGGGAGGCGGAATTTTCAGAATATTGCCGGGACACGAAGAAACACCGGTTTTCAATACTTTTTTCGAAACTTCACACAGTCTGACAGCTGCCGAATTATCAAAAATGTATGGATTAAACTATTTGACCGCAAATGATATTTCGGGTTTGGATAAAAATTTAAAACTTTTGTTCTCGCAAAACGAAAGACCTTCTATTTTAGAGATTTTTACACCTGAAAAAGAAAACGATAAAATTTTATCACAGTATTTCAAAGAGTTAAAATAAACTTATAAGGGCGTATTTCTTATATTTGCCCAACTTTTTTTATATGAAAAATCTAAAAAAACGCTGGGGAATCACGTCTAATTTTCAATTCGCCATCATTTTTATCGTATTTGCCATAACTGGCTCTGCTTCTGCCTGGCTCTCAAAACCTTTTTGTATCTGGTTAGGAATAACCAAAGACGATTTAGGTTTTTGGTTTACTCCTGTAAGATTACTCTTGATCTTCCCTATTTATCAGGTTTTACTGGTATTTATAGGTTTTCTTTTTGGCCAATTTCAATTCTTTTGGAACATCGTAAAAAAAATGCTTTCCAGACTCGGACTTGGATTTCTTTTCAAAAAATAGTTTTTATATTTCGGGTATATTTAGAAAGACAACAGTAAATGAAAGAACTATGACAATAATATTTCTAATAGCCTATATTGTTTTTAGCTACTTCGTAACCAGACGACTGAATAAATTTTATTCGACAAAACTTGGTTCCAAACTAAAAATACAAACTCTGACCATTACTACATTTATGCTTTTAGTGATTTTAATTCCATGCTTGACAACTCTTATGATTCGACAATCATTTTTCTCTGCAACACTTACAAAGACAATTGACAATAATTATTATTACACACAGTTGGACTACTTTTATCCACTTGACGGTGGAGGGAAACGAATTTTACTCTATAAAACCAACGACTACTGGTTTGACAAAAACATATTGGAAATTGAAATAGAAGCGGTTTATGACACTTTTGAAGTGAAAATAGAAAACCAAATTGATAACAATACGAAACGAATTATATTTATTTCAAACAACCAAACTCAATTGGACACGACATTAAATTTTAATAAGTTTATAAAGTTTAGACACATAACTTATTGACACAATAATTGACAATGGAAAACAGTATAAATCATAACAATATTGACCAACTGCGGACAAGAAAACCTACCGCTAACACCAGTAGCTGTTGCACAACCCTTCCTAAAATCTAATTTTTAGAAAAATCATAAAAAACCGATTTCAAAAAAGCCCCTTGTAGTTGTTCCGGGAAAAGGCATTCTAATACCAATTCTTCAACTTTCATTTCTTCTATAAGAGAATATGGAAAAACAATTTTTATTATACCTGAATTAAAATTAATTCTCTATTTTTACTCAAACGAGTACAATCTCTGATTGTCTTTAACAAAATACCTAACCATTACAAACCAGGATAATGACCAAGACTGCATACATAGTAAAAGCATACAGAACCGCCGTGGGCAAAGCCCCAAAAGGTTTATTCCGATTTAAAAGACCCGATGAATTAGCCGCAGAAACCATTCAATTCATGATGAATGAACTGCCGGATTTCGACAAAAAACGAATTGATGACGTAATGGTGGGCAACGCCATGCCCGAAGCCGAGCAAGGACTTAACATGGGGCGCTTAATTTCCTTAATGGGATTGAAAATTGAAGATGTTCCGGGAGTTACCGTAAACCGTTATTGTGCCTCAGGACTTGAAACTATTGGGATGGCAACAGCCAAAATCCAATCGGGAATGGCACATTGTATCATTGCCGGCGGTGCCGAAAGTATGAGTTTCATTCCAATGGGAGGTTATAAACCTACACCTGATTATGACTTGGCTAAAGCAGGTCACGAAGATTATTACTGGGGAATGGGATTAACAGCCGAAGCCGTTGCTAAAAAGTATAATGTTTCAAGAACCGATCAGGATGAATTTGCTTATAAATCTCATCTTAAAGCATTAAAAGCACAAGCCGAAGGCAAATTTGACAAACAAATTGTCCCTATCACAATTGAACAAACATTCATCAACGAGAACGGTAAAAAGGAAACAAAATCATATCTTGTTAATAAAGACGAAGGTCCAAGAGCCGGAACTTCAATCGATGCCTTGGCAGGTCTAAAACCTGTTTTTGCTGCCGATGGAAGCGTAACTGCCGGAAACTCTTCTCAAATGAGCGACGGAGCTGCCTTTGTCTTAATCATGAGCGAAGAAATGGTGAAAGAACTAAATCTTAAACCCATTGCCCGTTTGGTTAACATTGCTTCTGCCGGTGTAGAACCTAAACTTATGGGAATCGGACCAATAAAAGCCATTCCGAAAGCTTTACAACAAGCCGGACTACAATTGAAAGACATCGATTTAATTGAACTCAACGAAGCTTTTGCTTCTCAATCGCTTGCTGTTATCCGGGAATTAGACATCAATCCCGAAATCGTAAACGTAAACGGAGGTGCCATTGCTTTAGGCCATCCGCTGGGGTGCACAGGAGCAAAACTTTCGGTTCAATTATTCGACGAAATGAAACTCAGAAAAAACAAATACGGAATTGTAAGTATGTGCGTAGGAACCGGACAGGGAACAGCGGGGATTTATGAGTTGTTATAATTTATTTTAAATGATGAATTTTAAATGTATGAAAGACAAATTATTGCCAATAAAACATTTGATTTTGCTCTCTCAATTATAGATCTTTTTATACAACTAAAAAAAGAAAACGAATTTATTATTTCTAAGCAAATTATAAGATCAGCAACAAGTATAGGTGCAAATGTTGAAGAAGCAATTGCTGCTCAATTAAAGACAGATTTTATTAACAAAATGTCTATTGCTTCTAAAGAAGCCAGAGAAACAAAGTACCGGTTACGATTATTAGACAAATCCAATCTAACAGCAATTCCAATGAATAGTTATCTTATCGAAATTGAACACATAATAAACATCCTAACCAAAACATCACAAGAAAGATTAAAATAATTCAATGTACCAACCCTGCATTTAAAATTTATAATTCAAAATTTAAAATAATATAAAGATGAACGATATTATAACCAACATAACCAGAGGAGGTCAATTCCTTGTAAAAGAAACCAAATGCGAAAATATTTTTATCCCGGAAGATTTTACAGATGAACAATTAATGATGCGTGAATCTGTAAAAGAATTTGTTGATAAAGAAATCTGGCCCAACAAAAACCGATTTGAGAACAAAGACTACGCTTTTACCAAAGAATGTATGCAAAAAGCTGCTGAACTTGGACTATTGAGTGTAGCTGTTCCCGAAGCTTACGGAGGAATGGGAATGGGATTTGTCAGTACCGTTTTGGTTTGCGACTATATTTCGGGAGCAACCGGTTCGTTTGCAACAGCTTTTGGCGCTCATACCGGAATCGGGACTATGCCGATTACTCTTTATGGTACCGAAGCTCAAAAACAAAAATACGTTCCTAAACTTGCTTCCGGCGAATGGTTTGGAGCCTATGCCCTTACAGAACCCGAAGCCGGAAGTGATGCCAATTCGGGCAAAACCAAAGCAGTACTTTCGCAAGACGGCACACATTATAAAATTTCTGGACAAAAAATGTGGATTTCTAATGCCGGTTTTTGCAATCTGTTTATAGTTTTTGCCAGAATTGAAGATGATAAAAACATTACCGGTTTCATAGTTGAAAATGATCCTTTAAATGGAATTTCTTTGGGAGAAGAAGAACACAAACTTGGAATTCGCGGTTCTTCTACCCGTCAGGTTTTCTTCAATGAAACAAAAGTTCCGGCAGAAAATATGTTAGCCCAACGAGGAGAAGGTTTCAAAATTGCAATGAATGCACTCAATATTGGACGCATAAAATTAGCCGCAGCTACCTTAGACGCCCAACGCAGAGTTATTACAAATTCGGTGAAATATGCCAATGAGCGAAAACAATTCAATACTGAGATTTCTCATTTTGGAGCTATCCGTTCTAAATTGGCCGAAATGGCAATGAGTTGT
>CAZWAF010000006.1:9027-9622 GCA_964631795.1 uncultured Flavobacterium sp.
ATGCCGGCGAAAGTGCCACGTACAGAGCTGCAAAAGACATTGAAACCCGAATTGAAATCAGAAAATCTGAAGGCAGTTCTCATTCAGAAGCCGAATTAAAAGGAGTTGAAGAATTTGCAATTGAATGTTCAATTTTAAAAGTGGCCGCTTCGGAAGATATACAAAATTGCACTGACGAAGGAATCCAAATTCTGGGAGGAATGGGATTTTCGGAAGATACACCTATGGAAAGTGCCTGGAGAGATGCCCGGATTACCCGAATTTATGAAGGGACTAATGAAATCAATCGAATGCTTTCGGTGGGAATGCTCATTAAAAAAGCATTAAAAGGTCAGATAGATTTATTAGGTCCGGCAACGAAAGTCAGAGACGAATTGTTTGCTATACCTGATTTTGAAATTCCTGACTATTCTGAGTTATTTTCCGAAGAAAAAGTAATTCTTTCTAATCTGAAAAAAACATTTTTGATGGTTGCCGGAGGTGCTGTTCAAAAATATGGTACAAATCTCGACAATCATCAACAATTATTGTTGGCCGCAGCCGATATTCTGATTGAAATTTACAGCAGGGCAGAGTATATCGAACTGGAGCAGAA
>CAZWAF010000006.1:9632-56080 GCA_964631795.1 uncultured Flavobacterium sp.
CCTGATTGAAATTTATATGGCAGAAAGTACGTTGTTAAGAACCGAAAAACTGGCGAAAAAACTAGGAGAAGATGTTGTAAAAGAACAAATTGCCATGACAAAATTATATCTGTACAAAGCTGTTGATATTGTTTCTGTAAAAGGAAAAGAGAGCATTATCTCTTTTGCCGAAGGCGATGAACAACGTATGCTTTTGATGGGATTAAGACGTTTTACAAAATATGTCAATATGCCAAATATTGAAAATTTAAGAGAAACTATTGCTTCAAAAATTGTGGCAGAAAATGAGTATTGTTTTTAAAAAAGACATATCAGAAATTAACCGCAAAGTTCGCAAAGCTTGAATGCTTAAAATTTATTAATTTATAGGGAAAAACCTTGCGCTCTTTGCGGTTATTTAATGCTTAATTTAGTTTAAAAACCAAACACAAATTGCACGGATTTCCACGAATTGATTTGTAAAAATTCATACCAATTGGTGTAATTCGTGTCTAAAAAATAAATACTTTTAGGCACCAATTAAACAAAGAAATAATAACCAAAAGATGCCTTCGGGCATCTTTATTATTGAAAATATATGGCAAAGAAAATAAGCAGTTTAGAAGATTTAGGAGGTTTTGTATTTTCTACAAATGAGGATTTTGAATTCAATTCAAACGAAGAAACCACCGAAACTTTGTCTCCCAACAAACAACGTCTGGAAGCACATTTGGATAAGAAAAACCGTGGCGGAAAAGTAGCCACCATTATTAAAGGTTTTCAGGGAAGTGAAGAAGATTTGAAAGCTTTGGGCAAAATGCTCAAAACCAAATGTGGTGTGGGCGGAGCTGTCAAAGACAACGAAATTATCATTCAGGGAAATTTCAGAGATAAAATAATGGAAATCCTGAAAAATGAAGGTTATAATGTAAAACGTGTTGGAGGGTAGTTGATTTAAGATTGAGGATTCTCGATTTGAGATTTAAGATTTATTCTGTTTTCAATCCAAAAACAATCAACTTACAACCAACAACTCACAACCAACAACTACAATGAGCATCAAATCATCCGAATTAATCTTAAATCCTGACGGCAGTATTTATCATTTGAATCTGAAACCGGAGAACATTGCCCAAGATATTATTTTGGTGGGAGATCAGGATCGGGTAGAAAAAATCTCCCAACACTTTGATTCAATTACTTTTTCGACTCAAAAAAGAGAATTCAAAACTCATACTGGAATTTACAAAGGCAAAAAACTGACCGTTATTTCTACAGGAATCGGACCCGACAATATCGATATTGTTATTAACGAACTCGATGCTTTGGTCAATATTGATCTGGAAACCCGAAAGCCGAAAACCAATCTGACTTCTTTGAATATTATCCGAATTGGAACTTCCGGTTCTTTACAAGCCGAAATTCCCGTAGATCATTTTGTTCTTTCAACTTTTGGGTTGGGACTCGACAACATGCTTCGCTCCTATTGCATTGACAACATTTGTAAAAATAAAATGGAAGATGCTTTTATTTCTCACACCAATTGGGATATGAGAAAAGGTAAACCTTACATTATTTCGTGTTCTGAAATATTAGAAAAAAGAATGCAAAGCAACAAAACCCACAAGGGAATTACTGCCACTGCCGGCGGTTTTTACGGACCTCAGGGACGTGTGTTGAGACTTGCTGTTCAGGACGAGAATCTAAATTCGAAAATGGATGATTTTCAGTTTGAAAACCATAAAATTACCAATTTCGAAATGGAAACCGCAGCTATTTATGGACTTTCAAAACTTTTAGGACATCAGGCTCTTTCGTTAAATGCCATTATTGCCAATCGTGCTGACAGTACTTTCAGCGAGAATCCTTATAAAGCGGTGGATGAGTTGATTGTTTATACGTTGGGGAAATTGGTTGAAAACTAGAGCTAAGCATGAATATCTAAAGACTATGAAACAATTTAAAACATCAAAAAGACTTTGGGCAATATTACTTTTGTGTTTATTTCCTACAATGGGAAAAGCACAAATTAAACTGACCAAACTACAGACTACAGAACTTCCATCTGATATAAAATTTGAAGGAAAAATTAAAAATGCTGTAAAATGGAAAGACAACTTAGGTGACAATATTGTTATCACTTCTGAAACGGGCAAATATCCTAGTAAAGGAAATGAGTCTGAAGATGATTTTTTAGACGCAGAACTTTTTGCTTTCCACTTCCTTATTTTAAAGAACAATTCAAAACAAACTTGGAAAGTCCACGATTTTATTAAAGATTGTCCTGTTGATATTGAAGCTTCATTTATCAAGAATACTTTTCAAATTACCGATCTTAATAAAGACGGTATTGCTGAAATTTGGTTAATGTATAAAACCGCATGTCATGGTGATGTTAGTCCGTGTGATATGAAAATAATTATGTACCAAGGGAACCAAAAATATGCAATGAGAGGTCAAAACAAAGTAAAAGTTTCAGAGAAAGAATTTGATGGAGGTAATTATAAATTTGATCAAGCATTTACTAATGGCCCAACTGAATTCCTTGATTTTGCAAAGAAAATGTGGAATAAAAATATAATGCAAGTTTGGGGAGAGTAAATTCAAAGCCACTAATACTAATATTGAACCTTTACAATTCGTTCAACTATAAACTGCTTAAAATTTGTTTAAAATAATTTCAAAATCGGATAGCGGGCAAACAATAGCTAGTAAGATTATAATGCTCGTCGGAACTCTAATATCCTTCGTTCCCTATGGCTTTTCTTCAGTTGGATATTTTATATCGTGGGATCCTTTTTTGTATGGAACAGTGAAATGAAAAGGAAACAAAAATAGTTGTGGACAATAATTCCATTAACCATTTGGTTACCTCTAATGCTAATATTCTTCCTAATTCAACTTATCATTAATAGAATTGATTAATCAGTTAAAATTATAATATGAAACCCATAAAAGTACCGGAACACTTCAATTTACCTTGGCACTTGTGCATAGAAAAAGGTTTAAGTCATCAGACATTTCAGTCTTAACAATAACAGAAAACAAATAAGCTATGATGAATTGGAATAACCAAATTGATAAAACTACAGAGGAATTTTCACACTTATTTGGTTCGCTAACAAGTGATCAACTAAATTGGAAACCAAATCCTCAAACTTGGAGCATTGCTCAAAACATTGACCATTTAATTGTTGTCAATCAAAGCTATTATCCCATTTTAGGCGACTTGAAAAGAGGTTCACACAAACTTCCTTTTATCGGAAGAATCGGTTTCGTGGTTTCCCTATTAGGCAAACTGCTTCTTGATGCAGTTCAACCGGACAGAAAGAAAAAAATTAAAACTTTTCCGATTTGGGAACCTTCAGAAAGTCAAATTTCAGGTGATATTTTAGAAAGATTTGCAAACCATCAAAGCGAATTGAAAAAACTAATCAATGAATCCAGTGATTTTATAAGAAAAGGAACTGTAATTTCATCGCCGGCAAACAGGAATATTGTATATAAATTAGAAACTGCTTTCGACATTATCGTTGCTCACGAGCAAAGACATTTGGAACAAGCCAAAGAAATTTTTGAACTGCAAAAAAAGAGCATCGGTCTTCCACAATAAATCAAAAATTTAATAAATCATTGAAACCCATAAAAATATCCGGATCACCGGAACCTTCAATTTGAATAAATTAGTTGAATAACAAAACCTCAAAATAAATTTAAAATCAATCGGCTATGGTTGGTCTAATTGATAAAAAAAGTACTTTTGGAAACAATTGTAAAAACCCATTGGTTTTGCTCTTTTTATGAAAATGATAAACAAAGAAAAAACAAATTATACTACTTTTTCAGAAAGGTTACATATAGGTAAACCTTGGGACAGTATCATTATTTTTGTTTTGAATATTCTTATCACTATTCCGTTATTTATCATTGCTCACGAAAATATAGTTGAGTTCGATATAAAATACAATCTAGACCGGATATTGCTGTTTATCTTAATTTTGGCAGTACTCCAACTCATTTTAACAGCCCTAAGACGAATTACCCTTGTAAGCATTTTCCTGTATCTTATTGCTTTGTTTTACGGAACTGTTATTGGCGATTATGGTTTTAGTAATGTTTACAACGATTACGAAACCATGATTTATTCCATGACTCATACGCCCTATCCTCAAGATATCATTATAGATAAACTGCTCCCTTTTCCGAATAAGTCAAAAACCATCAAAGCTATTGAATTTGAAAATCAGGATATCAGAGACTTTGCCATTCAGGCAACTCTACAAAATTTCAGAAACATTAAAGGCTATCCCGAATACAGAACTATCATTCAGTGTTTTGCGGTTTTTAAAGAAATAAATACGAATTGGAACTATGTAAGTGACCCAAAAAACAGAGATTATATTGCCAGCGCGAGAGAATCTCTAAAATATTTTTCGGGCGATTGCGACGATCATTCTATACTTATGGCGGCCTGTGTCAAATCTATTGGAGGTACTCCCCGATTAATTTACACTAACAAACATATTTACCCTGAAATTTTAATAGGTTCGCTTCAGGATTTGGAAAAAGTAAACTTTCTTATTCGAAACAAATTATTTGAAAAAGAAAGCAAAGATAAACCTATACATTACCATATTGACGAGCGCGGACAGGTTTGGCTAAACTTAGATTACACAGCTACTTATCCCGGTGGTCCTTATCTGGATAAGGAAATTTTGAGTGCGCTTACTCTTGATTAGGCAATAGTTTACAGCAATTGCTCTACAACCTGTACTTTTGGCTAATGCCTTTTGGCTCTTTTGGGCTAAATAAACCACTCTATCTCCTTTTCCCCTTTAGTCTTCAAAAACTCATTTACTTTACTAAAATGTTTATTTCCAAACCACTTCCCCTGATTGGCACTCATAGGCGAAGGATGCCCGGATTCTAAAACCAAATGTTTGTTTCTGTCTATTTTCAAACCTTTTTTGTGGGCAAAACTTCCCCAAAGCAGGAAAACCACATTTTCTTTTTCGTCTGAAATTTTCCGGATTACCGCATCGGCAAACAAATTCCATTTCAAATGTTTGTGGCTATTTGGCTGATCTTTTCTCACCGTCAAAGACGCATTGAGCAACAAAATTCCTTGTTTTGCCCAGTGTTCTAAATTTCCTGAAGTGGGCATCATAATCAAATCCAAATCGGAAGCAATTTCCCTGAAAATATTGCGCAAAGAAGGCGGAATCTTGACATTGTCATTTACCGAAAAGCAAAGTCCGTTGGCTTCCCCATCTCCATGATACGGATCTTGCCCTATAATAACCACTTTCAAATCTTTGAAACTACAATAATCAAAAGCCGAAAAGATCAATTCCTTTGGCGGAAAACAAACATGGTTTTGATATTCTTCCTCAACCTTTTTCATCAATTCAAGAAAATATGGTTTTTCTATTTCTTCTGATAAAATAGTTTTCCAGGTAGAATTTAGTTTTGGTTGCATTTCTGAGATTTTTTGAGATACAAAGATGATTTAAAAAATCAAAGATTCAAAGTTGCGGAGATGCAGAGTTACAAAGGTTCTAAGATAGTTAAAGCTAAATCAGCATTAAAAGTTGTTTCACAGAGGTTCACAAAGAACTCGTAAAGAAGCTCAAAGTTTATGTGGAAATCAGCAAAAGATATATGATTAATTTTTGCGAATCTCTGTGAAATAATCCTCTATTGCTTATTCCCATTTAAATCACCCTAATAGGTAACTTGAATTATGTCGTAAACTTTGTAACTTCGCAACTTCTGCAACTCAAACAAGAAAATGATCTCGATTACCGAAAAAACATTACAGGATTTACAATTTCCAACCGTTTTAGAAACCATTTCCGACATCTGTAACACCGATATTGGGAAAGAAAAAGCACTACAAATCACTCCTTTCAGAGACAAGGAAACCTTGATGAGTGCCCTGTATCAAACATCCGAATATGTTTCTTCTTTTCAGAATAACAATGCCATTCCGAATCACGGATTTGAAGCCATTACACATGAACTGAAGTTTTTGGCAATTGAAGACAGTTTTCTTGAAGTGGGAAGTTTCCGGAAAATTGCTACACTTTCTGAAACCACGAATGTTTTGTTACTTTTCTTCAAGAAATTTGACGATTATTATCCGTATTTATGTGCCAAATCTTCCGGAATCGAAATCACCAAAGACATCATAAAATACATTGATGTTGTGGTCGATAAATACGGCGAAATCAAAGACAACGCCTCTCCTGCATTGCAGGCAATTCGTCGTGAAATGAATCTGGTTCGAGGAAAAGTCAATCATAGTTTCGGAGCTGCACTCACTCAATACAACGGGCTGGGTTATCTGGATGACATCAAAGAAAGTTTTGTACAAAACCGCAGAGTGCTTGCCGTTTTGGCAATGTACAGACGAAAAGTGCGCGGAACTATTTTGGGAAGTTCCAAAACCGGAAGTATTGCTTATATTGAACCTGAAACTACTCTTAAATATTCGAGAGAATTGAGCAATTTGGAATATGAGGAAAAAGAAGAAATCACGAGGATTCTGAAACAGTTGACCAATGATATTCGTCCGTTTTTACCTCTTTTGAAACAATATCAGGACTTTTTAAGTGATATTGATGTGGTGGCTGCCAAAGCAAAATATGCCAATAAAATCAACGGAATATTGCCAAATATAACTGAGGAACGCCGACTGTTTTTCAGAGAAGCCTTTCACCCTATCCTGTATTTGAACAATAAACAGAAAAACGAAATTACCCATCCACAAACTTTTGAACTGAATCAGGAAAGACGAATCATCGTTATTTCGGGACCCAACGCAGGTGGAAAAACCATTTCGCTCAAAACGGTCGGATTATTGCAATTAATGCTTCAATCAGGAATTTTAATACCTGTACACGAACGCAGTGAAACTTTTCTGTTTGACAGAATTCTTACCGATATTGGCGACAACCAATCTATCGAAAACCATTTGAGTACCTACAGTTACCGACTCAAAAACATGAATTACTTTTTGAAAAAGTGCAACAGCAAAACCATGTTCCTTATTGATGAGTTTGGTACTGGTTCCGATCCTGAACTGGGAGGTGCTCTGGCAGAGATTTTCCTTGAAGAATTCTACCACAGAGAAGCTTTCGGAATTATTACGACCCATTATTCCAACCTGAAGATTTTAGCAAATGAATTGCCTTGTGCCTCTAATGCCAATATGCTTTTTGACGAAAAATCATTGGAACCTTTATATAAATTGGTTGTGGGACAAGCCGGAAGTTCCTTTACCTTTGAAGTTGCACAAAAAAACGGAATTCCCTTTGGACTGATTAATCGTGCCAAAAAGAAAGTAGAAGTAGGAAAAGTACGTTTTGATAAAACCATTGCCAATCTTCAAAAAGAACGTTCTAAGTTGGAAAAAACTTCTCAAAATCTAAAAGAAGAAGAAATAAGAGCGAGAGAAGAAAGCAAGAAACTGGAATCAACAAATATCAAAATCAAGCAAAAGCTCGAAAGTTATCAGGAATTGTACGACAGCAATCAAAAAATTATTTATATCGGTCAGAAAATTGATGACTTGGCCACAAAATATTTCAACAACAAAAACAAAAAAGAGCTTATTGGTGAGTTTTTGAAAATAGTTGAAATTGAAAATTCCAAACGCAAGAAAGAAGTTCCTAAAGTTGCCAAAGCCTTAGAAGAGAAAAAGAAAGAAATCATCAAAGAAGTTGAAGTTAAAGTCGAAGAAATCCGAAAAGAAAAGAAAGAGAAAAAACTGAAACCTGTAATCGAAAAACCGAAACCTATTCTGAAACTGGGAGATCGCGTTCGTATGATTGACGGAAGAGCCATCGGAACAATTGATAAGATTGAAAAAAATAAAGCAGTTGTGAATTACGGACTGTTTACTTCTAAGGTTAGTTTGGAGGAATTGGAATTGGTGGAAGCGAAAAAGTAATCAGTTTTCAGTTAGCACAGCGAGTGCAGATTTAAAATTTAAACCCAAAGTTATTTCACAAAGATTCGCGAAAAAACACTCAAAGAACCACTAAGATGCTGTGGAAACCTGAGACTTTGTGAATCTCCGAGCCTCCTTTGCGAATCTTTGTGAAATGATTTCTAAGTATAATCCCGATTAAACAAAAATGGAGAACCTTCCAAAAAACAAAAAAATAGTACTCTTTGACGGTGTTTGCAATCTTTGTAATTCGTCGGTTTTGTACATCATCAAGTACGACAAAGAAGATCAATTCCGATTTGTGTCACTTCAATCTGATTTGGGAAAACAAATTGTGAAATATATTGGAATTGATCCGAACAAAACCGATAGTATTATTCTTTATGAGCCGGGAATTGCTTATTATATCAAATCAACAGCAGCATTGGAAATTGCCAGAAACCTGAGTGGCTTTTTTAACATCAATCTTGTTTTCAAAATTATTCCGGCATTTCTCAGAGATCCGCTTTATGATTATGTAGCTAAAAACCGCTACAAATGGTACGGAAAACAGGAACAATGTATGATTCCTACTCCTGAATTAACTTCCAAATTTTTATAAAAAAAAGGTTTTAGTCGCAATAACTAAAACCTTTTTACATTTTAAAACAGTCGGCTGTTTTTATTTTCTGTCATATTGACAACAGTGGTGAAGATTATTGTAATCCTCTTCTGTAGCCTTAACTCCATCGGTATCATGACCTGATTTTGCAATAGCTTTTTTTACCTCTTCAACATTGCATTTTTCTTCATTCAAAATCAGGTTTATTTTCTGAGAATCTACATCCCAAACTGCCGATTTTACTCCTTTTACAGACATGGCAGCTTTCTGAATTCTTTTTTGACATTGCTCGCAATTTCCTTTTACTTCAAATGAATATTGAGCATTTTTATTCGGTTGAACATCTTGTGATTGCATTGTAAATCCTACAAAAATCATCAATATACTTGCAATTAAATTTTTCATTTTTATTATGTTTTAGTTTGATTATACTTTTCTCAATTTTATGACTTTAAAACTTATTTTATCTTAAATCGCAATCCTGCATAATACATTTGCCCAAATATAGGCGCATAGATAATTGACGCATCAAAATTAGATCCAAACGGATCTTTATTACCAAGAATCGCCTTTTCCTGTTTGTAATTACCGATATTTTCTCCGCCCAAATATACTTCAAAAACAGAAGAAAAAGTTCGGGTAATTTGCATATTCATCAAAGAAAATGCAGGAGAAAACTCAGGCATTCTGTCGGCTTCCGGATTTGAAGCTGTATAAGGCAATTGTTGCTCGCCAATCCAGTTAAAAGTATAATCAAATCTCCATTGTTTTCCTTTTTCGGCTATATGGGTTTCGTATTCCAAATTGGCAAAAAAACGATTTTTAGCTTGCAAAGGTCTTTGAAAAGTTCCTGATAAATAGTCTGTTTGAATGTCATAATATTTGTAGGCCGTTCTTAAATTAAAATGATGCATCAATTCATAATTGAACTCCAACTGCAAACTATTGGCAAACGATTTTCCTTTTAAATTATAAAATAAAACCTGTTGCGGACTCTGCATTACATCGACTACAGCCTGATTTTGGAAATCGGTTCTGTAGAAATCTAAACTTAAATCTAAATTTCTATCAAACAAGGTAAATCCTTGCATAAGACCAATACCATAATTCCAGGCAATTTCGGGATTCAGACCATAAATTTTACCTGCCGAATCAAGAATATCAAATGATCTCGAACTGGCGAAAAGCTGTTGATTTTCGGCAAAAATATTAGCACTACGTTTTCCTCTTCCGGCCGATAATCTTACAACCGCCTTTTCCCAAGGATTGTATCTCAAGTGCATTCTTGGAGTTGCAAAAAATCCCAAACGGTTATGATTGTCAACTCTTCCTCCCAAGACCAAACTCAGATTGTCATCATTATCATAAGTATATTCAAAAAAAGCACCTACCGAATTATCGATTCTGCTTAGATTATTGACATTGACAAATTCATCATATTTATCATAAGTAAAATTTAAACCTGTCGCAAATTTATGCATGGTATTATTGATAATCGAATTGAAAATCAGATTGGAATAATAACTGGTTTGTTTGATGTCGTAAGTTCTTAAACCAAAATAAGAATCCTGATTATGAGTATTAAAAGCATTTTGAAAACCGATACTCTGGTAAGGCATATCAGGAAAAACATAACCTACTTTTGCCGACAAATCCAGTCTTTCGGTATTAATTTCCGATCCCCAATAATTGGTAGTTCCCTTGTCTTTTTCCGGATCAAAATTCAATTCACCTGATTGTTTTTTATCATTCATGTAACGAATATTGGCAAAAGCCACCCAACCAGTTTCTGCACTCGCAAATTGCCAACGATTCAGCAAATTGATTTGTTTGGCCAGAGGATTATCCATAAATCCATCGTTATTCATATCAAATTTAGATACTCTGGTATTCCCGTGAACCAATAAACTACTCGCCAATTTTTCGGAAAACTTATGATTGAAATGAGTATTCAACTCCAATCGGGAATCACTCGAACCATAAGCATTCAGAAAAAAAGGAATATCTTTTAAAGGCTTAATCAATTCAGTATTGATTTGTCCTGAAATACTTTCGTAACCATTGACAACACTTCCGGCTCCTTTGGTAACCTGAATACTTTCAACCCAGGTTCCAGGAGTAAAAGACATACCATAAGCCTGAGAAGCTCCACGAACCGAGGGCACATTCTCTTCGGTAATTACCAAATACGGGCTCGTTAATCCCAACATTTTGATTTGTCGGGTTCCTGTTAATGCATCCGAAAAATTAACATCGACCGAAGGATTGGTTTCAAAACTTTCGGCCAAATTACAGCAAGCAGCTTTGAGCAATTCTTTGCTTGTAAGTATGGTAGTATTGGTTGAAGCTGTATATGTTTTTTTTAAACTTTTACGAACGGTTTGCACTTTTACCTCTTTCAGCGTGTCTTTTGAAACAACCTGAGAAAAGACCGAAAATGAGCCAAACAACGCCAATAAAAGCATTGAATTTTGTTTTTTCATGACTTGAATTTATGTTATAAAAAAGAAAATTTAAACCATTCCGAGACTTCGGGATGATTTGTTTTAATTTAAAACATTAAAAATTAGTCGTAAAAAATGTACTGATGGTATAATTTGAAAAAAGGAGGTACATTGGCCTCATAATGATAAGACGCAATTGAATTTTTTGTAGAATTGACGATTTGAGAAACGACAATTTTATTACTTTCTACTATTAAAAAATGAGAATCTACATCAAAAGAAATTGATTTTGTGAGTGTATTCTCTGATTTCTCCTGGAAATGAAAAGTTATATTCCGGCAACAGTTACTCTCTTTTTCTACTTTTTCGCCACTACAACCATTCTCAATTGCTTTTAGATCTAACTGCAAATAAACAGTGTCAACAGAAGCTACTTCATCTCCGCAATAATGCACATTAAAAGCAAATCCCACATTGGAAACCAAGAGGAAAATGGCTAATAAAATACTTATGTGCTTTTGGAATTTCATTGTGCGAATATAACAAATCCAATTGAACAAATTATTGAATATAAAAACTTTGTAAAAAAGCTTCTCCCAAGGTGTTTATAATATCAGTAGCTATAAAACTCTCATATCCCATATCAGGAGAAGAAATATCGGCAGTAAGTCCGTGAAGATAAACCCCGATTATTGCTGCATCCAATGGTTCATAAGATTGGGCCAAAAGTCCCGTTATAATTCCGGTAAGTACATCTCCGCTTCCGGCTGTTGCCAAAGCCTGATTTCCGGTAGTATTTTCAAAAACTGTTTCTCCAAAAACAATTTGAGTCGGTGCCCCTTTTACTACAATTATCAATTCATTTTTCAATGAAAAAGCTTTGACTTTTTCTATCTTTTCATCTTCCGAATTCCATTTCCCTACAATTCTTTCCAACTCTTTTTTATGAGGTGTCAGTATTGATTGAGCCGGCAGTAAAGAAAACCATTCCTGATTTTGAGATAAAATATTTAAAGCATCGGCATCAACAACCAAAGGATCTTTGTGGCTTTCCAGAAATTTTAAAAAAGCTTTTTGAGTTTTTTTGTGTGTTCCCATCCCCATTCCTATGCCAATGGCTTTGGGAACAAAATCAAAAGTAATATCCGAAATTTTACTTTCAGATTCACTCGTAATAACCATTGCTTCGGGCAAAGACGTTTGCAAAATAATATAACCACATTTGGGTATCAGAGCAGTTACCAAACCCGTTCCCGATTTGAGAGCTGCCTTTGAAGCCAAAACGACAGAACCCATTTTGCCATAACTTCCGCCAATAATTAACGCATGTCCCTGAATTCCTTTATGGGTAAATTCATCCATTTGTTTGAATCTTTTTCTTACTTCGTGCTTATCTACAAGAATATGATTTTGCATAACTTAGATTTTTTAGGAATCTAAATTTACGAATAAAAGAAAAAGATTCGTGTTTTTATTTATTCAATATGTGTCTTACTACAGTTTCGGCAGCGTGCAAACCGAATAATCCCGGCATATAACTGTTGGTTCCGTAAAACGATTTTTTAAAATTGGTTCCATCAGTTATCTTTACACTTGAAGCATCCGGAATTTCAGTAGAAAAAACCACTTTAACTCCTTTATGAATATTCATTGCTTTCAGACGCTTTCTGATATTTTTTGCCAAAGGACAATTCTTGGTTTTGCTGATATCGGCAACCTGAACTTTTGAAGCATCCATTTTTCCTCCTGCACCCATACTGCTGATTATTTTGACTTTTTTCTTTTTACAAGCCAAAATCAAATTCATTTTTGGAGTCAAACTATCAATGCAATCAAAAACATACGTAAATTCATCTGAAACAATTTCAAAAGCACGCTCCGGAGACAAAAATTCATTTATTTTAGTAAGATTCAACTCCGGATTTATATCCATCAATCTGTCTCCTACCACATCTACTTTATTTTTTCCAACCGTAGAATGCAAAGCCGGCAATTGTCTGTTTATGTTGGTAATATCAACCGTATCGCCATCTACAATTGTGATATTTCCAATTCCGGCTCTGGCAACAAACTCGGCAGCAAATGAACCTACTCCTCCTACTCCAACAATCAATATTTTTGCGTTTTTCAATTTATTTAACCCTTCTTCTTTAAAAAGAAGTTCCGCTCTTTCTGTCCATTGTGCCATTATAACTCTATTTTATCTATTGTTTTATTTTAAAAACTGTTTCTAAATTATTCTGAATAATTTCAACCATTTCTTCCAATTTTAGCTCTTTCATCTCAGATGCCAAATTATAAACTTCCTCAATATTGAAATCTGAAGTATCAGTTTCCAAAAAAAGTCTGTTTGAAGGAACACTTTTAATAACCGATTTCATTTCCGGATTTCTAAAAAGATGTTTTCCAAAAGAAAGATAAAATCCCTGATCAATCATCATTTCTGCAACCTGTTCATTTTTTGAAAAGCCATGAATTATCATCGGAACAGTTATTTTTAATCTGTTTTTTATTTCAATTATTTCCTGAAATGCACCAACACAATGAATTACTACCGGTTTTTGGTGTTCCTGAGCTAATTTTAATTGAGCTTCAAATACTTCTTTTTGTATTTCAAGAGAAATTGATTCTTTCTTTTTATCCAAACCACATTCACCAATTGCCAAGCAATTTTTAAATGATAATACGTTTGAAATAATCTGTAAATCTTCTGAAATCCTAACCAAATCTATATACCACGGATGAATTCCAATGGAATAAAACGGAATATTCGAATCAAATTCATTAGGATATTGATTGACCAAATTCAATACGTTTTCCTGAAAAACGGATTGATGTGTGTGAAGATTGAAAAATTTCATCGGGCAAAAATAAAATAATTTATGAACAATAAAATCAAAAACAAAAAAGCCCAAACAACATTTTATGCTATTTGGGCTTTCTAAAAAAATAAACCTTAAATTAAGACAACCAGGCTTTCATCATCCAGATTGTTTTTTCCTGCTCAGTAATAAAATCACTCATCATTGACGAAGTACCTTCATCGTTTATTTCACCGGCTTTTTCCAAAATCTCTCTTTCTAATTTCAGCAAAACTCCCAATGAAGAAACAATCAAATTTACTGCTACTTCATCATTGTGAATGTTTTTACCAATTTGTAATTGATTTTTTTGAATATAATCTTCAAAAGTATGAAGCGGAGTTCCGTCTAAAGTCAGTACTCTTTCGGCAATCATATCAATTTTAAGCTGACTATCATTGTACAATTCTTCAAACTTTACGTGTAAATCAAAGAAACGTTTTCCTCTGATGTTCCAATGCAAACCTCTTAAATTTTGGTAATAAACCTGAAAATTCGCCAATAATTCATTTAATGATTCAATTATTACTTCCGATTCTTTAATCGATAATCCTATTGCATTTGTTTTCATCTGGTGTGTGTTTAGTTTATAAATATTGTTTTTTTAGTGTCGTTGCACAACTTATTTTTAACAAATCTACCAAAAAAAGGATTTTAAAACTATAGTTTTCATTTATACCTTTTATATTTGTATCAAATATTTTTATACCAATGACAATAACTCAATTACAATATGTATTGGCTGTTGCCGAATACAAAAATTTCACTTTAGCAGCCGAAAAATGTTTTGTAACTCAACCTACATTGAGTATGCAGATACAAAAAGTAGAAGAAGAACTTAAAATTCTGATTTTTGACCGAAGTAAAAAACCAATTCAACTTACTGATATTGGTCAGAAAATCGTGAATCAGGCAAAGAATATTGTTATAGAAGCCGACAGAATCAAAGATATCGTTGAACAACAAAAAGGTTTTATTGGAGGTGAATTCAAATTAGGAATTATTCCTACAATTATGCCTACTCTTTTACCGATGTTTCTTCGGAATTTCATCAACAAATATCCAAAAGTAAAACTGATAATTGAAGAGCTAAGCACCGAAGAAATTATCTTAAAACTCAACAATGGCCATTTGGATGCCGCCATTGCTTCGACTCCTCTTGAGGAAGAAAAGTTAAAGGAAATTGTACTTTATTACGAACCATTTGTAGCTTATTTTCCGGAGAATAATGAACATTCAAATAACGAAGAAATCCAGATTGCCGATTTAAAACTAGATGAAATTTTGCTTTTGCAAGACGGTCATTGTTTTAGAAATTCAATAATAAATCTGTGTAAAAAAGATCCTTTTTCATCTGACAGTAAATTTCAATTGGAAAGCGGAAGTTTTGAAACATTAATAAAATTGGCCGATGAAGGATTAGGAATCACTTTGCTTCCTTATTTACACACATTGGATTTAAACGAAAAAAGCAAAAGCAAATTAAGACAATTTACAGAACCAAAACCGGCAAGAGAGGTAAGTTTGATTTTTCCTAAAACTGAATTAAAAATTCACATCATCAACGCTTTGAGAGATACTATTTCGGGAGTTGTGAGAGGTGCAATTGCATTTCACAATGTAGAAATAATAAGTCCGCTAAAGAAAAAATAAGCAGATATAATTAAACACGAATTCCACTAATTGACACAAAAAAAAGAGTGTTAATTAGTGGAATTCGTGTTTTTTATTTGATAACACTTAAACCATATTCATCAAATTTTAGACAAAAAAAAATAACCTGTAACCAAACAGTCACAGGTTATTTTAAAAAATGAATTATCAATTAGAATTATTGTTTTACCACTTTGATAGTTTTGGTTAAATCATTTGAATTTATTTTAACCAAATAAGAACCATTTACAAGTGAAGACATATCAATAGTTGTAGAATTCTCATTTACCGATTTTCTAAGCATTTCTTGTCCCAAAATATTATAAATCGTAACGTTTGAAATAGTGTCTTGGTAAGAAATATTCAAAACGTCTTTTACCGGGTTTGGATAATAATTGAAGTTTGACAAATTAAATTGTTCGTCACTTAAAACAGGATCAGTTACTACCGGATCCGTTGGTTTAGGCAACCATGTCATATCATCCAAAGTAGCATATTGAGAACTTGTTTGAACAGTGCCTGTTGCTAATCTAATTCCGATAAATATTTCACTTAAATCCCCTTTATATTTATTTGAAAAATCTACGGTAATTACTTTATTAAATCCCATTTGATTAGGATTAAAAGTCATGATTGGAGTAAAAATAGCTTCATTAGTATTATTATTCAAAAATCCAATTTCTATTGGATTACTAGCTTCTGCTTTAAATTTTAAAACATTCGTTTCTAAACTTGCGGCGTGAATACTAGGAAATACTAAAATCGCATCAGCTGTTACAGGTGAGTAGCTTGAAGAACCTGCATAAATATCCAATTTATGATTCGTAGGATTATTAGTTCCAACATAAATATCTGAATCAATACTTAAACCATTTCTTAATATTTTATTCCAACACATTGGCAAATTAGGAAAAGTCGTAGATTCAAAATCATCACTGAAAGTTGATACAGGTAAACATTGAGTCATAAATTTTATTGGTTTAGACCAATATCCGTTTCCTCTTATTCCGTCGCAAACTGTACGAATCCATACTTTATAAACCGTTGCCGGAGTTAATTTATCAGCTGTAAATAATGCATTATCTTCTACTATTGTTGATGTCAAACCAGTTGGCGAAATAGCATCTTCAGATCCAACAACTACTTCCCATTTTGAATCATTCCCTTTAGTCCAACCAATACTGGCTGTTTCCTTAGTTGTATAACTTACATTTAATCCTTCAACATCTGGACAAAGAGGAATTAGTTCCCAAACAATATTATCTAAATAAACTGTTGTGTGAGTACGAACCTGATCATCCGTATCTTTTGGAGACACGCGAAATGCAATATGATTTCCGCCAGGAATGTTAGAAGTAAAGTTTATAACATATTCTTTTGTCTTCATTGGAGCGGGCACAACATCATATTTTGTAAATACACCTGAATCGGTTGTATTATCCATGGTACCAACTTCAATCTGCAGCTTGTTCGCACTTCCACGTACATCAAACTTTAACCTGTAGGTTCCTGTAGATAGATTTGTTAATCTAGGGGAAGCTAAAATGATATCATAATTGTTGTTTGAACCAAAGTTTTTCATAAAAACAGCATTTGATTTTGAAATATATTGATCATCATTGCCAAATACTGTTTCAATCACTCCTTCTACTTTAGAACTAGGAGTAATTTGATCAGCTCTCATAATTTTGGTCCAACAAAGTGGTAAATCAGGAATCGTTGTCTCATCAAAATTCTCATTGATGTCATCTATAGTAGGACAAGCTGTAGTAAAGGTAATTGGTCCCATCCAATAACCGAACTTATCTGTCTCACATACCGAACGAACCCACACTTTGTAAGTTGTAGCTGGTTCTAAATTTTCAATATTGAAAGAAGTAATTTCTTGAACTGTTTCATAATTTACATTATCGGCAGAAGTTGCAGTAACTGGTCTTACCGATACATTCCATGTTGTTTCATTTTCAGCTTTACTCCAATTTAAACCTGCCTCTGTTTCTGTTAGATCTGTGATTTTAATCCCGGAAACATCTGCGCATAAAGGAATTAGTTCCCAAGAAATGTCATCTATATAAATCGTTTTATATGTTAAATTATTCTCGTCGAAACGAAAACCGATGTGTTTATCTGTTCCATCAGTCGAACTGAAATTAACTATATATTGCTTATAGGTATTTCCTGAAAGTGTTACGCTTTCAACAACATTGAATTCTGCAAAATTAGTATCTGTATTAAGCGTACCAACCTGAAGCACTAAATTATCACTTGTTCCTACACATCTTGCTTTGAATTTTAATCTATAAAGCCCGGAATGGATGTTTGACATGTTTGGACTTACTGCAATAATATTGTATTGGCTTCCTTTGGTAGAACCACTATTATGTAAAACAAGAGCATTGACTCCTGAATCAAGAGCTGAAATTGTTTTTATATAAGCACTAGGAGATAAAGTTTCACCTCTTAACACTTTTGACCAACAAGCCGGTAATTCCCCAACTGTAACTGAATCAAATTTTTCTTCCAGAATAGTTGTCGATAAACAACTGGTTTTTATTGTAACCGGCCCCATCCAATTTCCTTTACTTGCTGAACAAACCGAACGCACCCACACTTTATAATCAGTAGCTGATTTTAAATCATCAATTGTGATTTTTTGTAGAGTTGTATTTAAAAAAGTATCTATTTGTGAAGGATTGTTTACAGAATTACCTGTAATTGCAATATCATAAGAATTTACTCCCGCATCTCCTTCGGTCCACATCAAATCAACTGAATTTTCAGTAACCACAGGGGCATATATTTCTTTTACATCAGGACAGGTTGGAATTAATTCCCAGGAAATATTATCTATGTTTGCTTGTTGATATGTATCTGTAGGATTCAATCGAATACCTATATAAGAATCTGTTGAATGAGTATTAAATTGAACTATATATTCTGCATAAGTTTGTTTAACAAAAACAGAACTTACAGACTTAAAAACAGCATCATTTGCATTACTGTTTAATGTTCCTATTTCTAAAGCTAAATTATCTGTATTACTTTTTGCATAAAAACGCAAACGATAAGAATCAGAAGCAATATTTGACAATTTAGGAGAAACCAAAATAATATCATAGGTACCCGTAGATGTAGCATTATTCAACGAAACCGAATTTGGAGCTGAATATGAATTTGAATTTGAATTTTCGGTTCTTACATAAGCACTTGATGCAACTTTTGCACCCTTTATGATTTTCGTCCAGCATGAAGGTAAATTAGGAGTGGTAACATCTTCAAAACTCTCATACAAATTAGTCACTGCAGTATCACATGCAAGAGTAGTAAAAGTAATTGGAGCCGACCAATCACTAAATGTTTCATTACCACAATTAGCTCTTACCCACACAAAATATTTTGTTGAAGGAGCCAGAGAAGTTATCAATGACGAGGTTCCTGTAGTAATACTTCCTGTAGGAGTAGTTGTTACAAGCGGAGTCGTATTTACTTTAGAAACATAATATTCAGTCTTATCTCCCGTACTATTCCAATTCAAAGTAGCTGTTGTAACACCAATATTTGAAACTGTCGCATTAGTAGGAACTGAACATACCAAAAAGTATTCTCCCTTAACATTCGAATACCCCGCAAACGAAGCAATCGAAAAAAAGAATAACAAAAGAAGTGTAGTTTTTTTCATGTATATAAATTATTTGGTTGTTGGGTTCCAAATGTATTGTATTTTTTTAAAAAAACAACAAATAACACACTAATCAAAATACATTAATTATTATTTATCAACAAAAACAACATATTACTACAAATAAAACAAACCAACTTCACTATTCGACACTATTTATATTAAATTTCAAAAAAACTCATCTGTTTTGATGTCCAAAAAACATCCAAACAAATGAGTTTTATATTAATTTTTTCTTAAAAAATTCTCTTTACGAAATCAAACAACCTTCAATCATCACATCTTCAATTAAATTGCTTCCAAAAGCATACGGAATTTGGTAAAAAGAAGGAATTGGTTTGGTAATAATTACGTTTGCTTTTTTACCAACCGTAATACTTCCATGAGTGTCTGAAAGTCCCATTGCATAAGCACCATTTATAGTTGCCGCATTAATCGCTTCTTCAGGAGTCATTTTCATTTTTATACAAGCTGTGGCTACCACAAAATTCATATTTCCCGAAGGAGTTGTTCCCGGATTAAAATCGGTTGCCAAAGCCAGAGGTAATCCGGCATTCATCATTTTTCTGGCCGGAGTATAAGGAATGCTAATAAAATAAGAACATGAAGGCAAAGCCACCGGCATTGTTTCTGAATTTTTCAAAACCTCTATATCTTCATCGGTCACTATTTCAAGATGATCTACCGAAACAGCATTGTGTTTTACGCAAGCTTCAATTCCGTTGATAGCCGTAAACTGATTTACATGAATTTTTGATTTCAAACCATATTTCAAACCGGCTTCCATAATTCGTTCTGTTTCTTCTACAGAAAAATAACCGGTTTCAAGGAAAGCATCTATATAATCGGCCAAATTTTCTTCCGCAATTTTCGGCAACATTTCATTTATAATCAAATCGATATAACCTTTATGATTTTCTTTGTATTCCAAAGGAAAAGCATGAGCTCCCAAAAAAGTAGCTTTTATGGCAATTGGATAATTTTCTTTTAAACGCTTAATCACACGAAGCATTTTCAATTCGCCTTCTACAGTAAGACTGTAACCCGATTTTATTTCGACTGCTCCGGTTCCCTGCTGCATTACTTCTTCCAACCTTGCTTTTGATTGTTCATAAATTTCATCTTCCGAAGTTTCATTCAGTTTTTTTGCCGAATTCAAAATTCCTCCGCCACGATTGGCTATTTCCTCATACGAAAGACCGTTGATTCTATCTACAAACTCCTGCTCTCTGTTTCCGGCATAAACAATATGAGTATGACTGTCGCACCAGGTAGGAAGAACAATTCTGCCTGAGCAGTTTATTTTTTTATCCGGACTCAAATTTGGCAAACTATCCATCGTTCCGAAATCTTTAATAATATCATTTTCTATCAAAAGATATGCGTTCTTGAGAGTTGGCAATTCAGCCATTTCGACACCCGAAACTTTCGAAACCGAATTAGTTCTTACTTGTAGTAATTCCTTTATATTAATGAGTAAAATTTGCATATTTAGATTTTTTGGTAAATATAAAATGGAAAACCAAAAACTCCTATCTTTAGCATAAATAAAATTGGTTTTGAAAAGAGTAAAATACAATAAGGTCAGAAAAGTTCAACAAAATTATTTTGAATACACCGGAATTCACAGAACCGATCCGGTACAAATGCAGTTGTTTGTCTACGATGATTCGGGTTATGTAGAATTCAAAAATGTTACTCTTGAAAGAGTGAACAAAGTGTTTTTAAGTGATACAGAAACCAATGATGTAAAATGGCTCAACGTTCACGGATTATACAAAGTAGATTTGATTCAGCAGATTGGTGAAATGATGAATATCGAAAATCACATTATTAGTGATATTTTGAATACCACCCGCCGAAGTAAAATAGAAGAACTCGACGAAATTTTATTTTTCAATATCAAATCAATTTTGCCGGGAGAAAATAATGAACAAGTTAGGGTAGAACAGATTAGTTTTCTTTTGAAAGACAAAATATTGATTTCATTTCAGGAAAAACGAAGTGACTTCTTTACGCATATTCGAGAAAGAATAAAGACTCATAGTGGTATTGTTCGCAAAAAAAACAGCGACTATTTGTTGTATTTACTTTTGGAAGCCGTTATGGAAAACTTTTTTATTACTATCGAAAATTATGAAAACGATATAGAAGCATTATTAGTGGAAGCTAAAGTTAGTGACAAAAGAGAAGTTCTTGTGAGAATTGAGAGAACCCGTGAAAACATAAATTTCCTTAAACAATCCATATTACCACTCAGAGATGCCTTGTTTAATCTGAAAAGTGTTCGGGAAGAAGACGAATTCAGCCGAATTGAGAAATCGAACATTTCTTTCTTTTTCCGATTACATCAAAAAAGTCTCGAAGTTTTAGACCAAATTGAATACGATTTGAATGCTTTGGATAGTGCTTCCAGTTTTTATTTTTCTTCCCAAAGTCATAGAATGAACGAAATTATGAAAGTCCTAACCATTGTTTCGGTAATTTTTATACCATTAACTTTTATAGTTGGAGTTTACGGAATGAATTTCGAATACATGCCTGAACTTAAATTTAAAGATGGCTATTATATCGTTATGGCAAGTATGTCATTAATCGCAATTGGAATGATTCTGTTTTTTAAGAGAAAGAAATGGTTTTAGTATCTGAATAAACAAAAAATAGTCCGCCAAAAGCAGACTATTTTTGTTTATATAATAATTTCTTACTTAAGCTTTACGCTCTAGCAAAGCCATGTAAAATCCGTCGAAGCCGGATGTTGAAGCAAGAATTTTCTCGTCCTTTACAAAAGTAAAATTCTTACCCATATCCGTTTTTAGGAAACGCTCTACCTGCTCTTGGTTTTCAGAAGGCAATACTGAACAAGTTGCATAAACCAGTTTTCCTCCCGGTTTTACGATTCTTGCATAGCTTTCCAAAACCTCAGCCTGAACTTTACGAATGTTATCAATGAATTCAGGTTTCAGTTTCCATTTGGCATCAGGATTTCTTTTCAAAACCCCCAAACCGCTACATGGTGCATCAATCAAAACTCGATCGGCTTTTTCCTGTAATTTCTTGATTACTTTGGTCGAATCAATAATTCTGTATTCTATGTTGAAAGCACTGTTTCTCTTTGCTCTCAATTTCAATTGTTTCAGTTTGCTTTCATACAAATCCATCGCAATCAATTGTCCTTTGTTTTCCATCAAAGAAGCAATGTGCAAGGTCTTCCCTCCTGCTCCGGCACAAGTATCAACCACTCTCATTCCTGGTTTTACGTCAAGGTAACGAGCAACCAACTGTGAGTTAGCATCCTGTACTTCAAAAAATCCTTCTTTGAAAGCATCTGTAAGGAAAACATTGGCTCTTTCTTTCAAAACCAACGCATCCGGCTGATCATTCAAAAATTCGGTTTCAATGTTCAAATCCATCAAAATCGCTCTCAGTTTTTCTTTGGTTGTTTTCAAAGTATTCACTCTCAAAACTACTTTTGCAGGTTGATTTTGAGCCGCAATTTCTTTAGACCAAACAGCTTCACCCAATTCATTAACACCTACTTCATCCATCCAATCTGGAATAGATTCTCTCCTGGTTCTGATTTTTGACAATTCGTCAAAACGACCTTTGATTTTTCTTTCTGGAGTTCCCTCTAATTGTCTCCAATCAGGAATTGGATATCCTCTCAAAACAGCCCAAACGGCAAACATTCTCCAAAGGTTATCTCTGTCAAATGGTTCTCTAACTTCGGCAATTTCTGAGTATAATCTCTTCCAACGAACGATTTCGTAGATAGTTTCTGCAACAAATTTTCTGTCGGAACTTCCCCAACGTTTGTCTTTTTTCAAAGATCTTGCTACCACTTTGTCTGCATATTCGCCTTCGTTGAAAATAGCGTTCAAAGCATCAATGGTAGTATAAACTAAATTTCTGTGTAATCTCATCTTAAATAATTGAGGTGCAAATGTAATGTTTTATTAATAGATTGTTTAATTGTTTAATCGTTTGGATTGTAGAACAATTAAACAATCAAACGATTAAACATCTAATCGTGCTTCCCGTTAAAATAAGTATTCCATTTCCCCTGAACTTTCATGACTTGTTCTATAACTTCACGAACAGCTCCCTTTCCGCCTTTTTTATGCGAAATATATTCACAGATTCCTTTAATTTCAGGACTAGAATCCTGAGGACATGTTGGCAAGCCAACCAATTTCATCACGTGATAATCAGGAATATCATCTCCCATATAAAGCACTTGCTCTGGTTTGATGTTGTACAATTCTATATATTCTTTAAAAGTTTCCACTTTATCAGGAGCCCCTAAATGAATATCGGTGATTCCCAAATTTCTCAAACGAATACGAACACCTTCGTTTTTCCCTCCCGAAATAATACAAACATTATAACCACTTTCTATCGCTGCTTTCATTGCAAATCCGTCGCGAATATTCATTATTCTCAACATTTCACCTTCTGGGGTTACATGCACCGAACCGTCTGTAAGCACTCCGTCGACATCAAAAACAAAAGTGGTGATATCGTTCATTATTTCTTTATAACTCTTTGACATGAGATTGAATTGATTTTGTTAAAATTTGATATATGTTTTTTTGATTTTCGTTTCCCAAAAAAGCCAAATGACTTTCTATGGTTTTTATGTCATTGCGTTTTGCCGGTCCGGTTTGAGCATTTATAGGCGACAATTCTTTCACTTTCTGAGCCGTTTCCTGAATTAAAGGCAGCAATATTTCAAACGGCAATTGGTGTTCATCGCAGATTTCATTTCCTATTTGGTACAAATGATTCACAAAGTTGCAGACAAAAACTGCCGCTACATGCAAAGCCTTTCTTTGTTCGGAATTTACAGAATATACTTTCCCTGATAACTGATGAGCCAGCTTTTCGAGCAGTGCATAATCCTCACTATTTTGGGATTCCAGATTTATAGGAATGACCGAGAAATCGATTTCTTTATTTTTCGAAAAAGTCTGCAAGGGATAAAAAACGCCTTTTCTGTTTTTATTGTCCAATGCATTCATGGCAACACTGCCAGAAGTATGCACCACCAAACGATTTGAAAAAGGCAACTGAGCAGAAACCTCAGCAATGGCATCGTCTGAAATTGCCATAACATAGATGTCTGATTCTTTTAAATCAGCCAGATTTTGGGTAATTATTTCAGGATTAACCAGATGTAAAACACTTTCGGCATTTCTCGAAAACACCTGATGCAACTCGACCTCTGGGCTTTTCAAAAAAGCTTTGATGAGATGCTGCGCCACATTGCCCGAACCTATAATACTCACTTTTATCATGCAACAAAAATATTGTTTTTTTTCTAATGAGTGAATAGTAAATAGTGACTAGCCACTAGTCAAAAGGCAATAGGCATAAAACATAGATCCTTCAACACCTGCAATAACTTTTTACTCAATTTGCAGATCATTTATCGACACAATCAACAATTGTAAATTTATATTTTACACGATCAAAATCTATAGGTACGTCTTTAGACAAATAGGAAGCCCCCATATAAGTTTCTATTTTTGCATTACCTAAAATAAGTTCTTTTTCCCGCTTTAGAAATGCCATTGGATTTTTGTATTGTTTTTTATCTTTATTCTCCTCATAAAACCAATAATCTACAAATAGCGTATCTCCACGGAATTCTCCTATGATTTTCCCAGTCTTTTTAGGCATACTAAAAACATTCATCGTCATATTTCCTGATATTTTTCCGTCTTTCAAAGTATTGATTTTTAATTCAACAGTGTCTTTTTCATACAACGCTTTATAACACTCTATGCTTAACGGATTTTCAGCCTGAACCTGAGAAGCTTCATTATCTTTTGGCTTTTGATCTTTTTTACAGCTTTCGATTCCAATGAAAGCTAACAGCAAACAAAATATACCTAGATTTTTCATAGCAGTAACTATTTAGTTAATAATCAAACAAATAACTATAGCTAATTTACGCATAAATAGTGTGAATTAACCCCAATTTATCCATACATAACACTGAAAATCAATAAGATAACACATGCCAAAAACTTCATTTTAATACCTTTGAACTTATATTTAATAACTAAAAACTTCTCTTTAATATCTTTGAATTTATAATTAATACCCAAAAACTTCTTTTTAATATCTCCGAACTTATAATTAATACCCAAAAGCTTCTTTTTAATATCTGTGAGCTTATAACTAATACCTAAAAGCTTCTTTTTAATACCTCTGAGCTTATAATTAATATCTAAAAGCTTCTTTTGAAATTCTCAGGATGTCAGCAAAAAAACAATACTAATTACAAATCAACTATAATTAACTAACCCGTTGGGTGCAATTAGTTGCCGAAGATAATTTTTCGTCAGTTCGAGTAAATTTTCAGAAAAAGCGAACAGCATTTTCTGAAAATTGTATCGAGAACAAGAAAATTTATTATTCAAAATGGTTCTCGATACATTTTTTGTTCCGTTTCACTGCACAAAAAACACTCGAACTGACGATTTTGATAATTACACCCAACAGGTATTAACTAATATATCTCAGCGGTCAGGTTGATATTTATGCAGAGGTGTTAAGCGGATTATACGGATTCGGACGAATCTGTCTTTTTAATAATTAGCTTTCCAATTTTGTAAGAATATTTCAATATATTTGAGAACATTTTTAAAAAATAAAAAAAACCAAACTTTCGTATATACACTCAAATCAGGGGGGATAACCGCTATTCTGTAGCGGGTATAAACGAGTTTTACATTTGTAAGCAATATTATACAAATGAAACTTTAATCCGATTCCTATTTTAATAGAGATTTATAAGTATGAAAAAAAAACTCTTTGAATATTTTATTTGAGGAGGTTAACAAAAAAGAAAAAATGATTAAAAACAAAGAAGAAAGCAACAAAAATGGAAGACGGTAAAACAAAAAATACAACCGATGCCGACAAACCTTATAAGAAAAAAGATCTCAAATATACTTTAGAGCGCCTTTACAAATGCAGGGATTTAGAGATTACAAATCTCTGGCAACGCTCGGTGTTCCTATCTGTTTTTATGTTATTGTGTTTTTCAGGCTATGGATATTTAATTGATAAAATGGTAACTGTAGATGATGCTACCTATTATGGGTTAGCCGTTAAAGATAATAACAACAATTCTTTAGATAAAGAAAGTATTTATTTCATAAAAAATAATATGTCAGAAATTAGTAAACCAAAAATAAATGGAAGCGATGTTTACATCAACAACCTTAAACTAAAAGAAAGCGTAAGATTAGAAATAAAAAACTACAATTTAGCAGCTATTGGTATTGCTATGATAGGTATTGTTTTCTCTATCCTTTGGATTTCAATGGCAAAGGGGTCTAAAGCATGGTATGAGGTTTATGAAAATGCAATAGGTAATTTTGAAGATGAGTATCATAAAGAATTAGGAATACCACAGATGTATGTAATGGGGAATATGTTTTTATCTAAAGGCAATAAAGACAACAATCTTTTTTCTTCCAGTTCGGGAGCATTTTCACCATCAAAAATAAATATTGCAATTGGGCAGACCAGCTTGATTATATGGATGTCACTAGCAATAGTACATATATTTTATAATATAAAATATATTTTTGAAATTGAATTTATTCCCTTTGGGTTAGGCAAAGTATTATCTTGTATAATCCCCATAATTTTATTAATCATACTAAAATGTATTATTTGTAAACTATTGAAACATGTAGAAAGTTCATTCTTGAATATACACTCTTTAGTTGAAAAGAATAAAAATAGTGAGGATGAGAAAAATAAACCAAGTGAAAATAAAAGAAATTTAATATTACGAATTTTCCTTTGTAAACCGTAAATGCCACTTTATAAAAATATGAAACAAACACTTTACCTATTTATGTTCGGCTTGTATTTACAGGCTAGCATTTTTGCGCAAGCACCAAATATCAGTTATCCTTCACAAAAAAAATACGCAGTAGGAACTGAAATAATCCCGCTCCAACCGACTAATACTGGAGGTGCGTTGACCTATGGATTAGTTTCAACTTTTGCAGGAAGCGGAGCGGAGGGATCTGCTAATGGCAGTGGTAGCTCTGCCAGTTTTAGTGAGATGTCTGGTGTAGCCGTTGATGCATCTGGCAATGTTTATGTGGCTGATTCCGGCAATAATATGATAAGAAAAATATCCCCAGCTGGTTTAGTAAGCAAATTAGCTGGAAGCGGTACATATGGCTCTGCTGATGGCCCTGGTAGTTCTGCTAGTTTTTCATATCCAAATGATGTTGCTGTCGATGCATCGGGCTATGTTTATGTAGCTGATACGGATAATCATAAAATAAGAAAAATTTCTCCTACGGGTGTGGTAAGCACATTAGCCGGGACTGGGGAAGTAGGTTCTGTAGATGGTAACGGTAGTACTGCCAAGTTTTATTATCCAGGAGGTATCGCCATTGATGCTTCAGGTAATATTTATGTAGCTGATACTTACAATCATAAAATAAGAAAAATTTCTCCCACAGGAGTTACAAGTACATTTGCAGGCGGAGTAGGAGGATTTGCTGATGGTGCTGGTAGCTCTGCCAGCTTTAATTATCCAACTGGTGTAACGGTTGATGCTTTAGGCTATGTTTATGTGGCTGATTTTGTTAATCATAAAATACGAAAAATCTCACCAGCGGGTGTAGTAAGCACGTTGGCGGGTAGTGGGACAGCAGGTTCTGTAGATGGTAACGGTAGTACTGCCAAGTTTTATCATCTAGGAGGTATCGCCATTGATGCTTCTGGCAATGTCTATGTAACTGATGACAGTCGTATAAGAAAAATCTCCTCAGCGGGTATGGTAAGTACATTAGCTGGAAGCGGGGAATGGGGATCTGCTGACGGCATTGGCAGTTCCGCTAGCTTTTATTATCCACATGATGTAGCTGTAAATGCTTCAGGCAACATTTATGTAGCTGACTCTAGAAATAATAAAATAAGAAAAATTAATTCATTGGGCGGGTATGGCGTTAATCCACAGTTGCCCCAAGGCTTGACAATCGATCCTGTTACAGGTATTGTTAGCGGCACACCTACCGCCGTTATCGCACAGACTTCTTATACGGTTACAGCAAGTAATAGTTTCGGAGCGTCTTCAACTGCAATTGTGATCGAAGTAGGATTGAAACCTGATATAACTTACAATACACCTCAAATCTATACCTTAGGTACAGCAATAGCACCTATTCAACCAACAAATACCGGAGGTGTCGCGATGAGCTATTCAATTAGTCCAAATTTACCGGCAGGTCTGAATTTTAATACTTCAACTGGCGGTATAAGTGGAACTCCTACTGCCGCTACACAAACTGCTTATACAGTTACAGCAAGTAATGATTTCGGAGCATCTTCAACTGTAGTTGTGATTGAGGTAGGATTAAAACCTTCTATCAGTTACAATACGCCTCAAATCTATGCCGTAGGTGTAGCAATAACACCTATTCAACCTACTAATATCGGAAGTGCCGCAAAGAGTTATTCGATTACTCCAAATTTACCGACAGGTCTTAATTTTAATACTTCAACGGGTATTATAGATGGCAAGCCTACTACCGTTACTGCGCAAACTTCTTATACGGTTACCGCAAATAATAATTTCGGAACATCTTCAACTGTAGTTGTGATTGAGGTGGGATTGAAACCTGCAATAAGTTACAATACACCTCAAATCTATACCCTAGGTATAGCAATAACAGCTATTCAACCAACAAATACCGGAGGTGTCGTAATGAGTTATTCCATTAGTTCAAATTTACCGGCAGGCTTAAATTTTGATACTCTAACAGGTATTATAAGTGGAATACCAACTGCCATTACACAAACTTCTTGTACAGTTACAGCAAGCAATAATTTCGGAGCAGATTCAACTTACATTTATATAGCAGTTAATCCACCAGGTCCCAGTATCAGTTACACTACTCCACAGAATTATTCGGTGGGGACAGCAATAAGTCCACTAATCCCTACCAATACAGGTGGGCCAATCACTTATGGTTTAGTCTCAACTTTTGCAGGAAGCGGGGGACAAGGCTCTGCTGACGGTACTGGTAGTTCCGCTAGCTTTTATTATCCAGAGGATGTAGCTGTGGATGCTTCAGGCAATATTTATGTGGCTGACAGAGAAAATAATGAAATTAGGAAAATCTCCCCAACGGGTATGGTAAGCACATTCGCAGGAAGCAAGACGTCAGGTTCTGTTGACGGCAGTGGCACGTCTGCCAGTTTTAGTCATCCATCAGGAGTAACTATAGATGCTTCAAGCAATGTTTATGTGGCTGATGTTTACAATCATAAAATAAGAAAAATAACACCTACGGGTATGGTAAGTACATTAGCAGGAAGCGGGGAACAAGGTTCTGATGACGGCAGTGGAAGTTCCGCAAGGTTTTACTATCCAACAGGTGTGGCCGTGGATGCTTCGGGCAATGTTTACGTGGCTGATAGTTATAATAGGAAAATAAGGAAAATAACCCCTATGGGTACAGTAAGTACATTAGCAGGAAGCGGGATATCTGGATCTGCTGACGGCAGTGGAGGTTCTGCCAGTTTTTGGACTCCAAATGGTGTAGCCGTGGATGATTCGGGGAACGTTTATGTGGCTGATACAAACAATAATAAAATAAGAAAAATCTCCCCTGCTGGTATGGTAAGCACATTAGCAGGAAGTGGAACATTAGGATCTGATGACGGCATTGGCAGTTCCGCTAGTTTTAATAAACCAAATGGAGTAGCCGTGGATACTTCAGGTAATGTTTATGTGGCTGACACAGAAAATAAAAAAATTAGGAAAATCTCCCCGACGGGTGTAGTAAGCACATTAGCCGGGACTGGGAAAACAGGTTCTGTAAATGGCAGCGGTAGCTCTGCCAGTTTTAGTTATCCATCAGGTGTAACAGTGGATGTCTTGGGCAATGTTTATGTAACTGAAACTTATAGTAATAAAATAAGAAAGATTAACGGGGGGTATTTCGTTTCTCCGAAATTGCCACAAGGTTTGACAATCAATCCTGATACAGGAGTAATAAGCGGTACACCAACGGTTGCTTCTCCACAAACTACTTATACTGTTACTGCAACTAACAATTATGGAACAGGCACAACCACCGTGGTCATAACCGTGAATTCAAACCTTGGTGTTGAGGATATAGCTTTTAAAAATATGACACTATATCCTAATCCTGTAAAAGACAACCTCAATATATTGTTATCCGATAATTCAGAAATAGAATCACTTGAGGTTTATGATTTAAACGGTAAATTGATTTTAAAATCTTCCAATATTGAAAACACGTTAAATGTATCCAATTTAAAAGCAGGTGTTTATTTGCTTAAAATCTATCAGGACGGTAGATGCAAAACTAATAAATTCATAAAGGAGTAAATTAATTGATTCCGGAAATGCTATAAAAACCAAATCTCATGAAAGGGATTTGGTTTTTTTATGGTGTTTAGTGAATACCTTTAAACTGGGATTAAAACCAAAAAACATTTTTAAAACCATTGTACTGTATGTATTTTTGCCTTATCTAACAACCGAATTAATGCGGGCACTGATTAAAAATCAGCGCTATCGCTGCGGAGACATATCCGCGACATCTGGTAACTCTATCTTAAAAAACTGTAAATCATATTGCACAAAATACCAATACTTGGTACCTTTGGTAAAAAAAGATTATGGCACGAAATACTTCAATATTATTAGGCGATTATTTTGAGAATTTTATCAATGAGCAAATTGCCTCTGGGAAATACAATTCTGTTAGTGAGGTTGTAAGAACTGCTTTGAGAGTTTTTGAGCAAGAAGAAAACAAAACAAAATCTTTAATCAAAGAACTCGAAATAGGTGAAAAAAGCGCTAAAATTAAAAATTTTGACCGCGAAAAAAATCTTGAGCAACTTAAGGCAAACTTTGGTAAATAATGTCAAAATATATAATTAGCGAAAAAGCGCTTGATGACATTAACCAAATTTGGATTTACACAGCCGAAAATGGGTCGATTGAACAAGCCGATCGATACTATAATTTGATTTTTGACGAAATTGAATATATAGTTGAGCATTTTGAAATGGCTCGCGATTTTGGAAATATCAGAAAAAATTACAGATGCTCAAAAGTAAAATCTCACTTGGTGTTTTTTAGAAAAACAAAATCTAATGAAATAGAAGTTATAAGAGTTTTACATGAAAGAATGGATATTGAAAATCAACTAAGCATCTAGCATTAAAAACAACTCTAAAACCAACTTGTTAGGAATAATTTAAGTTAGATGCCTCTCCCGAAGTTTCGGGATCGGCATGACAAGTTTGTGGCGTTTGTTGGCTGATAAATTTTGGGATTTGTGAACTCTAGGGCAACCTATGATGTTTACAGACAATAAAGCATATCAAAACTCAGTTTTCTACCCTATCAAAACAGCATTTCCTTTAAGAATACTTTAAGAATATTTAGAATGGAGTAATATTCAATTGTGAGAACATTTTTACCTACTTTTGTGGCGCTTTATAAATAATAATTCCACAAAAGAAAATGGATAAAAAAAATCAATCGTTTATAGCTTCCTTCTTTTTTTCAACCCGCTTAATGGCCGTATTATTCCTCGTTTTTGCACTAGCCATGGGAATTGGGACTTTCATTGAAAACGACTACAATACCGATACCGCAAGAATATTGATTTACAACAGTTGGTGGTTTGAAACCATTATTGTCTTTTTTGTAATCAATTTCATCGGAAACATACAAAGATATCAGCTTTATAAAAAAGAAAAATGGGCTACTTTGTTGCTTCACCTTTCTTTTATATTCATCATTGCCGGAGCTTTCGTTACCCGTTACATCAGCTACGAAGGAATGATGCCTATTCGCGAAGGTGCTACTTCGAATCAGATTTTTTCTGACAAAACCTATCTTACCGTTTTTGTTGACGGAGAACACCAAGGCGAAATGAAAAGAAAAACATTCGAAAAACCATTATTGCTTTCGCCTGTGGTAAACAATGATTTTTCTATTTCGGATGAATTTAGTTCTACTCCGTTCGAAATTAAATTTGATAATTTTATCATGAATGCTCAACAAAAAATTGTGGAGAGCAAAGACGGAATCACTTACCTGAAAATGGTAGAAGCCGGAAACGAAGGCCGTCACGACCATTATCTAAAATCGGGTGAACTTCAAAACATACACAATCTTCTTTTTTCTTTGAATAAATATGTGGCAGGTGCCATCAACATTACCACTGAAGGTGACAAGATGACTATCCAGGCTCCTTTTGAAGGTAACTTTATGAGAATGGCCGACAAACTTCAGGGAAAAGTTGTGAAAGATGCCGTTCAACCTTTGATGTTTCGTTCGTTGTATAATATGGGAGGAGCCCAATTTGTTTTTCCGGATCAACCAATAAAAGGTAAGATTGATTATGTTTCGGACAATGATTTTAAAAACAAAAACGCCGACGATGCCTTGACTGTAAAGATTATTTCGGAAGGTCAGGAAAAAACGGTTACCCTTTTGGGAGACAAAGGAAAAATGGGAGAACCTCAGACTATTAAAATAGGAAAACTGGAATATACTTTATTCTTTGGAAGTAAAGTATATGAATTGCCTTTTACTGTTACGCTAAACGATTTCATTGCCGATAAATACCCGGGAACAGAAAACAGTTATTCTGCTTTTGAAAGTAGAGTTACGGTAAAAGACGGAAACGAAAAATTTGATGCCCGCATATTTATGAACAACATACTTGATTACAAAGGATTCCGATTGTTTCAGGCTTCTTTTGACCCGGACGAAAAAGGAACAGTTTTGTCTGTAAACCATGATTTCTGGGGAACATGGATTACCTATATTGGGTATTTCTTATTATTCTTTGGACTTATCGCTATTTTATTTACAAAAGATTCTCGTTTTGCCGATTTGAAACGCAAACTTGAAAAAGTAAAAAGTAAAAAAGCAACTCTTATTTCTATTTTGCTTTTGATGTTTGGTCTGAACGGTTTTGCTCAACACAACAACCACCAGGGAATGCCGACAGCACAACAGATTGATTCTTTGATTTCTAAATTCGATGTAAGTGAAGAGCATGCTGCAAAATTTGGTCGTTTGGTAATTCAGGACGAAAGAGGAAGAATGAAACCTATTAATACTTTTTCTTCTGAATTATTAAGAAAAGTGAGCAAAAACGATACTTATAAAAACATGAACTCCGATCAGGTTTTCTTGTCCATTACTCAAATGCCTGAAGTGTGGTATAATGTTCCTATGATTTATCTGAAAAAAGGAAACGACAGCATCCGAAAAATTATCGGAGTTGAAAAAGACGCAAAATATGCGGCCATGATTAATTTCTTTGACGATAAAGGAAATTATAAACTGAGTAAATATTTGGGCGACGCTTCAAGAGCCGCAGTACAAGATCAATTTCAAAAAGATTTCCTTGAAGCCGACAAAAAAGTAAATCTTTTATATTCTGCATTAAGCGGAAGCATTTTAAGGCTTTTCCCTATTCCGAATGACAAAAACAATAAATGGATTTCTCCTTTAGAATTAGGACACGCTAAGTTCAGTGAAATGGAATCTATGTATGTCAAAAATATTTTACCTCTGTATTTCAATTCTTTGAAAGAAGCGCAAAAATCGGGAGATTACAAAATGTCGAACGAATTCATTGAGAGTATTGACCACTTTCAGAAAAAATTTGGAAGTAAAGTAAGGCCAACCGATGAAAAAATCGATTCTGAAATTTTGTACAATAAATACGATGTGTTCAAAAGATTATTCTATTTGTACATGACTACCGGAATTTTGATGTTGGTTTTCACTATCGTAAATATCTTTTTTGACAAAAAACCAATTCGTATTACTATCAATGTTTTCCACGTAATTATTGGAATTTTGTTTGGATTCCACACTTTAGGATTAATTGCCCGTTGGTACATATCGGGTCACGCACCTTGGAGTGACGCTTATGAATCTATGATTTATGTGGCTTGGGCAACAATGTTCTTTACTTTACTGTTCGACAGAAAATCGAAATTAACAGTTGCTTCCGGAACATTTGTAGCTTCGATGATTTTGATGATTGCTCATTGGAACTGGATGGATCCGGCAATTGCAAACTTACAACCTGTATTGAATTCTTATTGGTTAATGATACACGTAGCAATCATCGTGGCTTCTTACGGACCATTTACCTTAGGAATGGTTTTGGGACTTGTTTCTTTAATCTTAATGTTGTTTACCAACGAAAAGAACAAAGCCAAAATGAAACTCAATATTCAGGAAATAACTTATATCAACGAAATGGCTTTGACTATTGGATTGGTAATGCTAACCATAGGAAATTTCCTTGGCGGACAATGGGCCAATGAAAGTTGGGGACGTTACTGGGGTTGGGATCCAAAAGAAACCTGGGCTTTAATCAGTATTATGATTTATGCTTTTGTTATTCACGCTCGTTTGGTTCCTGCTTTGAGAGGAAGATGGATTTATAACGTGATGAGTATTTTTGCCTTCTACTCTATTATGATGACTTATTTTGGAGTGAACTTCTACCTTACCGGTTTGCATTCATATGCTAGCGGTGACAAAGTGGTAACTCCTGATTTTGTTTACTATTCATTAGGTTTTGTAACTCTGTTATCAATATTTAGTTACATTAAAAATAAAAAGTATTTGAAATAATTCAGATTACTTCAATAAAAAACCCGTTTCACAATTAAGTTGAAACGGGTTTTTTATTGCCAAAAAAAGCTTAAACATTTAAAAATCTGTTTAAGCCTTTTTTATAATTATCTATTTTAATTGTAAAAATTTATCTGGGTGATATCCAAAAAGGTGATCTCTCTTAATCAACTCAGCGATACCTGATGGTAACATTTCTTCCCAACCCGGTATTCCCTCATTAATCATTCTTAAAACCTCTCTTGAAAACACTTCGAGATTATGAGTATCAAAATCAGTAATATCAACAACTTTTCCGTTGAATTTAAAGAATTTATACAATTCTTTCATTCGTGGATGTACTTTAAGATTGGTTGAATCGATAATTTCTCCGTTTTCTCCTAACATCGGATACAAGAATACTTTTAAATCTCTGTAGAACAATTTACCGAAAGCTTCCAAAATTCCACCACTCAAATCACGGTAATACTTCTCATCAAAAACATCAATCAAATTAGGAACTCCCAATGCAAGTCCCATTCTTGCTTTAGTGAAATTAGAGAAATATTCAACCACTTTATAATATTCCTGGAAATTAGAAATCATAACATTTTGTCCCAAAGAACAAAGTAATTCGGCTCTGTCCATGAAGTCTCTTTCATCAATCTCTCCTTCCGAACGAAGATTAGTCAGTGTAATTTCAAAAATCACCAAAGTGTTTTCTTTTTCCACTTTCTTTTCTTCAAGGAACATTTTCAAAGACTTCTCATACATGTCCATATTTACTTTGGTAACTGGTCGGAAACTTCCTCTGATGGCAAGTATATTCTTTTTATAAAGTACATCCGACGGAAGTACGTTATTTCCGTCCGGATTGAACATTACCGCATCGGTCATTCCGTTCTTAACCAATTGTAAACTCATCAAACGATTATCTACGTCTTTGAACAAAGGTCCTGAAAAATTGATAGTATCTATTTCTAAACGGTCTTTATCTAAATGGTCGTACAAATAACGTAACAGTTTTTTAGGATCTTCATATTTATAAAAAGCACCATAAATCAGGTTAACTCCAAGAATTCCTAAAGTTTCCTGTTGCAAACGAGAATCGGTTTCTTTAAAACGAATGTGCAATATTATTTCGTTGTATTCTTGTCCCGCTTCCATTTGGTATTTTATACCAACCCATCCGTGTCCTTTGAATTTTTTCGAAAAATCAATAGTAGCAACCGTATTTGCATAACTAAAAAACATTTTATTAGGATGTTTTTCTCTATTTAAACGTTGCTCTATCAGTTCAATTTCATAAGAAAGCATTCTTTTTAAACGACTTTCGGTCACATAACGGCCATCATATTCAATACCATAAATGGCATCACTAAAGTCTTTATCGTATGCCGACATTGCTTTTGCAATAGTTCCCGAAGACCCTCCTGCTCTAAAAAAATGTCTTACGGTTTCTTGTCCTGCACCAATTTCGGCAAAACTCCCATAAATATTCCCATTTAAATTGATTCGTAAAGCTTTATCAGATATTGACGGGATTTGTTCGATAACTCTATCCCCTTTTAATTTTATTTCGGTATTCATTTTATTCTAATAAGATAAGTAGGTTACAAAGTTAAGGAAATACCACTGCATCAATAAAAAAATTAGTATTATTTTTGGTCAAAATTTTAGGTTTGAAAGTATATTTTTTAGGAACAGGTACCTCTCAGGGAATTCCTGTTATAGGCAGCAATCATCCTGTGTGCTTAAGCACTGACAACAAAGACAAAAGACTAAGAGTTTCGGTTTGGATAACAACCGAAAATCAATCTTTTTTGATTGATTGCAGTCCCGATTTCAGACAACAAATGCTTACTTCAAAATGTCCTGAAATAGATGCCATTCTATTTACCCACGAACACTCCGATCATACGGCCGGGCTTGATGATATTCGCCCCTTTAATTTCAAAAAGGGACCTATGCCTATTTATGCACATCAACGAGTTATAGAAAACCTTGAAAAACGATTTGATTATATTTTTGAAAAAGTCAATAGATATCCGGGAGCTCCTTCGGTAGAAGAACACATAGTTTACAAAGATCAGCCCTTTTATATTGGTTCTGATAAAGTAATCCCAATAGATGCTCTGCATGGAAATCTTCAGGTTTTTGGTTATCGAATAGAAAACTTTGCTTATCTGACCGATATAAAAACTGTTGAAGATTCTCAAATTGAGAAATTAAAAGGATTGAAAGTTCTGGTAATTAACACCTTAAAAATAGAATCACATCCTACCCATTTCAATCTGGAAGAAGCCTTAGAATTTATAAAATTGGTTCAGCCAGAAAAAACCTATCTTACACATATTAGTTATCATTTTGGGTTTCATCAGGAAATTCAGAATATGTTGCCCAAAAATGTGTTTGTAGCCTATGATAATTTAGAAATAACTATTTAAGATGAAAAACTCACTTTTACTTTACCTTTTTATTGTATTGGCTTTGACCAATTTATTTACTTATGTTTATTTTTCGAAAGAAGTTGAAAGCGAAAGAGCAAAATACCAGAAACTCGAACAAAAATCAGAAAATGAAATAAACAAAATACTGATTAAAAATGCCGATGCTGAATATTTCAGCCTGGAAACCAGCCAAAATGCTCAGGATTATTTTACCAATGATGAAGTGACAAAAAACGTTCCTTACGATAAAATCATGTTAATGGTAAAAGATCAATTACTAGATTTAAATAACAATGCCAACGGAAATCCATACGTTGGTTTTGATAAAATGAACGACAAGAAATTCATCATCAACAAAGTTCAGTTTTTGAATCATCGTTGGATTATTGCCGATTTCAATAATGGTGATATTTGGGGAGAAGTTTTACTGAAATATTTTATCAATAAAGATCAATCCGTTTCTTTTGAAATAATACAATCACTAATTTATCCTAAATAAATTTAGTAATTAGCTGTTAGTGATTAGCACTTGGCTAGTTACTAATCACTAACAGCTAATCGCTAACTATATTCCCAAATAATTACTTGGAGTGATTTTCATCAATTCAGCTTTGATATCTTCCGAAACATCAAGTGTTCCAATGAAATTGTGGATAGCTGTTTTGTTGATAGCTTCGTTGGTTCTGGTCAAACCTTTCAAAGCCTCATAAGGATTCGGGTAAGCCTCACGACGCAAGATAGTCTGGATAGCTTCAGCCACAACAGCCCAATTGTTTTCTAAATCCTCGGCAAATTTTGATTCGTTCAATAACAATTTGTCCAAACCTTTCAAAGTAGCTTCAAAAGCGATCAAAGTGTGCCCCATTGGTACACCTATATTTCTCAAAACTGTACTGTCTGTCAAATCGCGTTGCAATCTTGAAACAGGCAATTTAGCAGAAAGATGTTCGAAAATAGCATTTGCGATTCCTAAGTTTCCTTCAGAATTTTCAAAATCAATAGGATTTACTTTATGTGGCATAGCCGAAGAACCAATTTCGCCCGCTTTGATTTTTTGTTTGAAATATTCCATAGAAACATACGTCCAAATGTCTCTGTCCAAATCGATGATGATAGTGTTGATTCTTTTCAATCCGTCAAAAAAAGCAGCGAAATGATCGTAGTGCTCGATTTGAGTTGTAGGGAAAGAATGGTGTAATCCCAAAGTTTTTTCAACGAAATCGTTACCAAATTGTCTCCAGTCAATTTGTGGATAAGCAACATGGTGAGCGTTGTAGTTTCCTGTAGCTCCGCCAAATTTAGCTGCAAAAGGCACGTTGAACAACAAACGCATTTGTTCTTCTAAACGCTCAACAAAAACCTGAATTTCTTTTCCTAAACGCGTTGGAGAAGCCGGTTGTCCGTGAGTTCTTGCCAACATTGGAATGTCTTTCCATTCGATGCTAAGTTCTTTCAATTTGGCAATCAAACGAATTAAACCCGGCATATACACATGTTCAAACGCTTCTTTTGTAGAAAGCGGAATAGCCGTATTATTAATATCCTGAGAAGTCAATCCGAAATGGATAAATTCTTTATATTGTTCCAATCCAAGTTTGTCGAAAGCAGCTTTGATGAAATATTCAACCGCTTTTACATCGTGATTAGTTGTTTTTTCAGTTTCTTTTATCCAAAGTGCATCTTCAGTTGAGAAATTCTCATACATCTCGCGCAACTTAGGATAGATGTTTTTATCTACACCCGCCAACTGTGGCAAAGGCAATTCGCATAAAGCAATAAAATATTCGATTTCAACCAATACTCGGTACTTGATCAGGGCTTCTTCAGAGAAAAAAGGTGAAAGAGAAATGGTCTTGTTTCTGTATCTTCCGTCAATTGGAGATATGGCATTCAATTCGTTTAAAGTCGTCATCGTAATGTTGTTTGTTCGAAAGACGCAAATATAGTCAGAAATTTGAATTGGGGAATTAAGATTAGAGAATTAAGTTATGTAGGATTTCGGATTTGCGTATTGATATTCCCATTGATTTTTGATATTGCTATTGTTACTTTACTTTTGCAAAAAAATACCCAATGACAAATGTAGCTTTACTGAATTTCCTCGAAGGAATTTTGACCGATAGCAGAAAAGAGAAGTTTCTTAAAATATTAGCAAACCGAACCAATCATTTTACCATTGCTATGGAAGATGTATATCAATTGCACAATACCAGTGCGGTGATGCGCAGTTGTGAGGTTTTTGGAATTCAGGAATTGAATGTGGTTGAAGAAAAATACGGGAAACGCATCGACAAAGAAATTGCCATGGGTGCTCAAAAATGGGTGGATATTAATCGTTATGAAAACATTTCGGATTGCATTGCCGATTTAAAGAGAAAAAATTACCGTATTATCGCCACTACCCCTCATCATAATGATTGTGATTTGGACGATTTTGACATTAGCCAACCGAGTGCTTTGTTTTTCGGGACAGAAAGACACGGATTGTCGGAAGAAGTTTTGCAACAGGCCGATGGTTTTCTGAAAATTCCGATGGTAGGTTTTACTGAAAGTCTTAATATTTCTGTTTCGGCTGCCATTATAATTCAAAACCTGACAAGCCGATTGAGAAAATCTTCTGTAAACTGGCAATTGACCGAAGAAGAAATTTTAGAAAAACGACTGAATTGGGCCAGAAATTCAATCAAAGACATCAAAAGAATTGAAGAAAGATATTTTCAGAGTTTAGAAAATTAAAACGTGAAACTTTAAATTTAAAAATCAATAGTTCTGCTTAACCATAAAATTGTTAAATATCACATAATTAACACTTTAAATATACTCCAAACAAAAACAATCCTTTACATTTGTATCAGATAATGATTCATTATTTTGTTTTGGTTAGTTTAGTAAAATTAGGAAAGGAATGTCGGGCTAGGCATTCCTTTCTTATTTTTTTATAAAAACAGTTCTGAAATTCGGATTATTTTGAAAAAAGAAAGAAATTTGAACCTTTCAAATCAAATTCAAAATGAATATTAAGCTTATTGCTATTGGCAAAACCGACAACAAAGCACTACAAACCTTAATCGACGATTATACCAAACGACTTTCTTTCTATATTAAATTTGATTTGGAAATTATTCCGGATATCAAGAATGTTAAAAACCTCTCGGAAAACCAACAAAAAGAAAAAGAAGGCGAATTGATTTTATCCAAAATCAGTAACACCGACCAATTAATACTTTTAGACGAAAACGGAAAAACCTTTTCCAGCGTTGGATTTTCGGAAGAATTACAAAAGAAAATGAACTCCGGAATTAAAACTTTGGTTTTTGTTATTGGTGGTCCTTACGGTTTTTCTCAAACAGTTTATGACAAAGCTCAGAGCAAAATTTCACTTTCTTCCATGACTTTTTCGCATCAAATGGTTCGATTGTTTTTCATAGAACAGCTCTACAGAGGTTTTACTATTTTGAGAAACGAGCCTTATCATCATCAATAAATTAAAAACAATATTCTATATCTGAAAATTGTAGGATTTCGCTTTTATTTTTCAAATCGGTAATCAATATCTTGAACTGAATATAACTGCCATAATTCATATTTTTATCAAAACCAAAAACCACATTCGAATTATTTTTTAAATACTCTCTTAACTCAGATTCATTAACAAACCGGTTATCAATTTTAAATTGCCCGTTTTTAGCAACGAAAACAATCGATGATTTTGGTTTCAACATCGTATATTTCACTTTTGTAAAAGGCAAAAAAGCCAGATTTTTACCAATGCTGTCTGCATAAGAATAATAATTCTGCGCCAAAGGATTGTCATGCATACCATTCTCTCTTTTAGTTTGAAGTTTCATTATTTCCGGAATTACCAATCGCAAAGGCAAACGTTTATCAATATTAAAAATCCAATTGGTTGTTCCAATCATATTTTTCTTATTTATTTCTACCAAAGTATCTTTCCCTTCCATTTTGAAAAAAAAGTAAACCGGCGAAAGATCCTCTACTTTTTCCACAATTGTCACATTCGATTTTGGCAATAAAACATTCTTTTCACCACATGAAATAAGTGTAAAAAGAATTAATAAACTCAAATATCTCATTATTTTTAAATTGATTTAGGATTTTAAAATTTGTTATTGATATTAACTTTTAATATTGCTATTAAAATTGATTTTATCAATTAAAATAATACTTTCCATTGCTTCCCTTACATCGTGAACTCTAAGTATTTTGGCTCCTTTAGTTAAAGCAATAGTATTAATAACTGTAGTACCATTTAATGCTGTTTCAGCAGTTCCGTTTAATGTTTTATGAATCATTCCTTTTCGGGAAACTCCTGCCAGCAAAGGCAATTCTAACATTTGAAACAATTCCATTTTTTTCAGGACTTCAAAATTCTGATCAATCGTTTTTGCAAAACCAAATCCCGGATCTACAATCAAATCACTAATTCCTAAACTTCGGGCTTTATTGATACTTTCCGAAAAATAAAACAACATTTCTTTTACAATATCATCATATTGGGTAAGCGTTTGCATAGTTTGAGGCGTACCTCTCATGTGCATCATGATGTAAGGAACACGAAGTTGGGCAACAGTTTGCAACATATTTTCATCCAGATGTCCAGCAGAAATATCGTTTATCAAAGCCGCGCCGTTTTCTACACAAACCTGAGCTATTTTACTTCTGAAAGTATCAATAGAAATCAGCGTTTCAGGAAAATGTTTCAAAACCAGATTAACGATAGGAACAATTCTGTTTAGTTCTTCTTCTTCCGAAACTAATTCGGCATTGGGTTTGCTCGAATAAGCTCCAATATCGATAAAAGTCGCGCCATCAGTGAGCATTTTCTCTACCTGCTTCAATATTTCGCTTTCATTTTGATATTTTCCCCCATCAAAAAAAGAATTGGGAGTCACATTCAAAATTCCCATAACTTTGGGAGTGGTCAAATCTATTAATTCGCCTTTGCAATTTATAGTCATCATTTTTGAAATTGTAGGATTTTATGACTTTTGGTTTCAAAAAACCTTTGCCTGAAAAATAATTTCCTATTTTTGAAAAATTTTGAACAAATATACATCAATAATGAACAATACTTTACTCGAATACGACGCAATTATAGCCAAATGTCGCTCACTTTATATCAAAAAAATGAAAGATTACGGCAGTGCATGGCGCATTTTAAGATTGCCTTCGATGACCGACCAGATTTTTATCAAAGCCCAAAGAATTAAAAGCTTACAGGAAAACGAAGTCCGTAAAATTGACGAAGACGAAACGAGTGAATTCATCGGAATTATCAATTATTCGATTATGGCTTTAATCCAATTAGAATTAGGAGTTGTTGACCAACCTGATTTAGATTTAGAAAAAGCAACCGAACTTTATGATGCAAAAATCCAACTAACCAAAGAATTGATGGAAGCCAAAAACCATGATTATGGCGAAGCTTGGCGTTCTATGCGCGTGAGTTCATTGACCGATTTGATTCTTCAGAAAATCCTGAGAGTAAAACAAATTGAAGACAATAAAGGAAAAACTCTCGTTTCTGAAGGTATTGATGCCAACTATCAGGATATGATAAACTACGCTGTTTTTGCTTTGATTTTAATGAATTACAACAAATAAATATAATATTAACCAATCCAACCTTTTCATATCAACCATGGAAAACATCAAAAAACACTTACCCTGGACAATCCGAATTCTTATTTCGTTTCTGTTTATTATTTCGGCTATAGCCAAAATGTACCCTTCGCCTTATTTTGCTATTTCTACTTTTGAAGTAAAACAGTTGTACCCAATGGGCTTCAACGAAGATTTCGCAGCCTATTTTTCGCGTACACTTATCGGATTTGAAATGGCATTGGGACTTTTGATTTTACAACCACATTATCTTAAAAAAATCATTGTACCAACTACCTTCGTCATGTTGGCTATTTTCGTAACTCAACTTTCAATTGAAACGCTTCAAACCGGTGGAAATACCGGAAATTGTGGTTGTTTCGGAAGTCTTTTACCTATGACTCCTATTGAAGCAATTATAAAAAATATTGTTTCTATGATAATGTTAGGATATTTATATCTTACTTTACCCGAAGAGTATTTTGGACGCAAAAACTTTTGGGTTCTCAGCACAATTACTTTGGCAACCATACTTACTATTTTTATGTTGGCTCCTATTCAGCCAAAAAGCGAAATTCCTGAAAGTACCGAAATAACAACTGAAGAACCTATAGAAACTATTACCCCGGTTGTTACCGATTCTATTCTGACAACTCCAGTGAAAACAGAGATTGTACCTGTCACTGCCACTTTAAAAGAAATTGCCAAACCGGTTGTTGACGAACCTGCAAAACACAAATCGGGATACGGAGTTTATTTTTCTAAAATAGATCAGGGTAAAAAAGTGTTGTGCTTCTTTGTTCCCGGTTGTGAGCATTGTCGTGAAGTTGCTAAAGAACTGACCGAAATGAAACAAAAAGACAAAACTTTCCCTGAAATCAATATCATTTTCATGAACGAAGAAGCCGATTTGATTCCTGACTTTTTCAAATTTGCCGGAAGAGAATATCCTTATAAAATAATTGAAATTATTCCTTTCTGGAAACTTTTGGGAACCGGAAAAGATACTCCCGGAATTAAATATCTTTGGAATGGTAATGAATACAAATATTATTACGGAATTACAGATCAGAAATTCAACGCTGCGGAATTCCAAACATTAATAAAAAAACCATATTCAGAATTGAAATAAAATTTATCTAAAAACCGGCAACTAAAGAAATTTTGTTGCCGGTTTATTTATTATAGATTTGTAGTTACACAACCAAATTATCCCAAAATCCGCATTAAAAGTTGTTACACAAAGACACCCGAAGAAAACACAGAAATTCACAAAGTTTCTGTGTGACTTTGCAACAAAAGAGATTAAACTTTGTGAATCTCTGTGGAATAAAGCTCTAATGAGTAATCCCGGTTTATATCTTTTACATTAATTCCTCATCTTTCCATCTCTTTCTAATATGTAAATTCAGAAAAAATGGTAAAGGGCAATAAGTTTTATTATTTTTGTCACGTTGACTCTTTTTGTTCTAAAAAATAACCTAACATATTTTCTAAAAACATGAAAAAATTACTGCTTTGTCTCCTGCTTCTCATCTATAGTGCTTTTTCGGCTACAGCCCAAAAAACAGATTTTTCGAAAAAAGCACTCAACGAAAAACTGGAAACCCTTGACGGAAACAGCATCAAATTCAAAGATATTCTGAAACAACACAAAGGAAAAACCATAGTGGTTGAAGTTTGGGCTTCGTGGTGTGGCGATTGTATAAAGGCTATGCCAAAAGTAAAAGAAATGCAGGCTCAAAATCCGGATGCGTCTTATGTTTTTATTTCGATGGACAAAACTATTGAGAAATGGAAAACCGGAATTGCGAAATATGAAATCAAAGGAAACCATTTTCTCACCACCAACGGAATGAAAGGCGAATTTGCAAAAGCCTTAGAAATTGATTGGATTCCCCGATACATTATCATAGACAAAAAAGGGGAAATTGCCTTGTACAGAGCTATTGAAACTGATTTTGAAAAAATAAACGAGATATTAAAACAACTTAAATAATGAGAACAAAGATTGTTGCCGGAAACTGGAAAATGCATAAAAATGCCTTAGAAACTGAGGATTTATTAAATGAATTAATCTCAAAATTGCCAACTGACAAAGAAGTTCAAATTGTGGTAGCTCCTACTTTTGTAAATTTAGCTTCGGCAGTTTCACATCTGGAATATACCAATATACATGTTGCTGCTCAAAATATGCATCAGGCAGAAGGTGGTGCTTTTACGGGAGAAATTTCAGCAAATATGCTGACAAGTATTGGAGTAAATACTGTAATTCTAGGCCATTCAGAACGCAGAACTTACTTTCACGAAACAGATGCCCTGATTGCTTCAAAAACAGATACTGCACTTAAACACGATATGACTGTGATTTACTGTATTGGTGAAATATTGAAAGACAGACAAGCAGGTCATCACTTCAATGTGGTTGAAAATCAACTGAAAGACGGTTTATTCCATCTAAAAGCCAAAGACTGGCAAAATATCATTTTAGCTTACGAACCGGTTTGGGCAATCGGAACCGGAGAAACTGCAAGTCCGGAACAAGCTCAGGAAATGCACGAATTTATCAGAGAAACGGTTAAAAATCATTATGGTAAAGAAGTAGCCGAAAATATCTCTATCCTTTACGGAGGAAGTGTAAAACCGGATAATGCAGCCGAAATTTTTGGCAAACCCGATGTTGACGGCGGACTTATAGGTGGTGCTGCTTTGAATGCAAATGATTTTGCTGCTATTGTTAATGCTATCTAAATAAAAATCTGCTAATAAACACGAATTCCACGAATTAACACTAAATCTATTGGTGTCAATTCGTGGAATTCATTTTTATTCACAAAACAAAACTCTTTGCGAAAAAACACAAATTCCACAAATATACACTAAGACTTATTTGTGTTAATTCGTGGAATTCGTGTTTTGTTTAAAATGTTATTTATATTTAGAAAACGAAAATAGCACGTTCCGACATCATTTCGTTTACTTCTGTAGCTACTTCTTCAATAATATCTTCATTAGTGTGATTCATCAATACCTTGTCCATCAAAGCAACAACAGTTTCCATATCTGCTTCAAGTAAACCACGAGTAGTGATTGCAGAAGTTCCCACACGAATTCCTGATGTTACAAACGGAGATTTATCATCAAAAGGAACCATATTTTTATTTACTGTAATTTCAGCTTTAACCAAAGCATTTTCAGCTTCTTTACCGGTAATATTTTTGTTTCTCAAATCAATCAACATCATGTGATTGTCTGTTCCTCCAGAAATAATTTCGTATCCTCTTTTCACGAATGCTTCAGCCATTGCTTTTGCATTTTTTTGAACCTGCATAGCATAATGGAAAAACTCATCTGTCAAAGCTTCACCAAAAGCAACTGCTTTGGCAGCAATAGTATGCATCAAAGGACCACCTTGATTTCCAGGGAAAACCGACATATCTAAAACGTGAGACATCATTCTGATTTCTCCTTTTGGAGTTGTTAATCCCCAAGGATTTGCAAAATCTTTACCCATCATAATCAAACCACC
>CAZWAF010000006.1:56090-62459 GCA_964631795.1 uncultured Flavobacterium sp.
CGAAGAGTTTTGTGAGTTGTAGTAGTTACGATATGACAATGAGGAAGAGGATCATTCATCAATCCTTTTGCAATTAATCCGGCCGGGTGAGAAATATCAGCTACTAAAAGTGCTCCTACACTGTCAGCAATTTTTCTGAAACGCTCAAAATCCATATCACGGCTGTAAGCAGAAGCTCCGGCAATAATCAATTTTGGCATTTCTCTGCTCGCAACCTCCTGAATTTTATCGTAATTCAAAAGTCCTGTTTCTTTATCTACACCGTAAAAAACAGGATTGTATAATTTTCCTGAGAAATTTACAGGCGAACCGTGAGTTAAGTGACCTCCGTGAGAAAGATCAAATCCAAGAATTTTGTCTCCCGGTTTCAAACAAGCAGCAAAAACTGCTGTATTAGCCTGAGAACCTGAATGTGGTTGTACGTTTACATATTCAGCTCCAAAAAGTGCTTTGGCTCTGTCAATGGCAATTTGCTCAATAACATCAACCACTTCACAACCACCGTAATATCTTTTACCCGGGTAACCTTCAGCATATTTATTAGTAAGGCAAGAACCAGCAGCTTCCATTACCTGATCACTTACAAAGTTCTCAGAAGCTATCAATTCTAATCCGTGAATTTGTCTGTCTTGTTCCTCTATAATAAGGTCAAAAATTTGTTCGTCGTTTTGCATTTGATATTTTTTTGTTATTTCGGAAACAAAAATACAAAAATCGTTTGGTAAAATGAATGATGCTACTATATTTGATTATTCAAATTATTCAAATAAATATTTTTATATTATGCCTATAACAGCCAATAATCCAGACAGAAAATCTTGGTTACAAGTACCAAGCGAAAGCGATTTTCCTATTCAGAACATCCCTTTCGGAGTCTTTTTGACTAAAGAAGATGTAGTTACCATTGGTACCAGAATTGGCGATTTTGCTATTGACTTGGGAGCTTTGCAACAACTCAATTATTTTGAAGGCATTGACTTGACCGATGATATGTTCATGCAGGACACTCTGAATGACTTTATTTCTGACGGACAAAAAACATGGCGTTTGGTAAGAAACCGGATTGCCGACATTTTTGACGAAAACAATCCCGAATTAAGAGATAATCAAAAACACCGGGATGTAGTTATTTTCAATATTAAAGATATAGAAATGCAACTTCCGGTGCAAATTGGTGATTATACCGATTTTTATTCCAGTAGAGAACACGCCACTAACGTAGGTAAAATGTTCCGTGATCCGGAAAATGCATTATTACCAAACTGGTTGCACATTCCTGTGGGCTACCACGGAAGAAGTTCTACTATTGTTCCTTCAGGAATTCCGGTTCACAGACCGATGGGACAAACTGTACCAAACGGAGAAACTACTCCTGTTTTTGGACCGTCAAGATTGGTTGATTTCGAATTAGAAACGGCTTTCATCACTACCGATGCCAATATTATGGGAGAAAATGTTCCTGTTCACGAAGCCGAAGATTATATTTTCGGAATGGTTTTGTTGAATGACTGGAGCGCGCGCGACATTCAAAAATGGGAATATGTGCCACTGGGACCATTCTTGGCAAAAAACTTCGCATCTTCAATTTCTCCTTGGATTGTGACTTTGGATGCTTTGGAACCTTTCAGAACCAAAGGTCCAAAACAAGAGCCGATGCCTTTGCCTTACTTGCAACAAAAAGGAAAACACGCTTTCGACATTAATCTTGAAGCTTACATAACTCCAGAAAAAAGTGAACCTACTTTGGTTTCTAAAACAAATTTCAAATATATGTATTGGTCTATGAGCCAACAATTGGCACACCATACTTCAAACGGATGTCGTGTAAATTCAGGAGACATGATGGGATCTGGAACTATTTCGGGACCAACTCCGGACAGTTTTGGATCTATGCTTGAATTGACTTGGAGTGGAAAAAACCCTGTAAAAATGAGTGACGGAACTGAAAGAAAATTCATTAATGACTATGATACAGTTACTATGAAAGGTTACTGTCAAAACAATGAAGTGAGAATTGGTTTTGGTGAAGTTTCAAGCAAATTGCTTCCACCTTTCACAAGAAAATAACACCCTAGAATTACTCTAAATATTGTTGTAGTTTTGTAAAAAATTACAACAATATTTTTTTACATAAAAACACTAGTCATGAAAAAATTATTCATTCTCTTATCAATAGTAAGTTTTAGCTATACAACCAAAGCTCAGGTAGGTATTGGAACCACTACTCCAGAAGCAGATTTAGATATTCGCACTAGCAATGCTACCAGCCCAACAGCCTATGCAGGTATAGCTGTTCCTCAAGTAGATGTTTTACCAGTCTCCGGAAGACGTGCCGGACAACTGGTTTTTTTGACTACTACTAAATTATATTACTACTATAATGGGACTTCGTGGACTAAATTAGTAACTGACAACTGGTCATCAACCGGAAATTCAGGAACTACGGCAGGAACAAACTTTGTTGGTACAACTGATAATGTTGACTTTGTAGCAAAAACCAACAATACCGAAAGAGTAAGAATCACCAAAGAAGGTGCCTTAAATTTAAAAAACGGACATATCAAAAGTGAAGGAACAGCTCCTACTGGTTCAGGGGATATTGGAACTGTAACCTTATCAACAGATTCAACAAATACAAAAGGAAAAATTACTGCAACCACTCCTTTAATTACTCTCGGTGGTTCAACAATAACAATAACTTTTGCTGGAAATGACACGGCTTTTAGTATAGCTCCAACTGTAGTGGTCACTCCGACAAACTCTACAACTGCATCAAAAAATTATTATATTAGTAATACCTCTACTTCATCTTTTTCGATTACTATATATTCTAGTCTATCTTTAAATACCACTTATGAATTTAATTATATGGTAATAGAATAAACTCTTTAAAACACAGCAACTCTCAAAAGTTGCAGCTTTTTTTATTCTTAAAACATAAAAATCCTCATCTAAAAAAGAATTGAATTATTTTTGTTGCCAAACAATCATTTTCAATAACACAATATGATTCAAAAAATACTTTTACTTCTTATTTCAACTCTAATATTCTCTTCTTGTAGTTTAAAGCATACCCGAGCAGAACTGAATTCAGGGAATTATGATTTTGCCATTCAAAAATCGGTAAAAAAACTACGAGCCAACAAAAACTCATCCGGAAATCAGGATTATGTTTACATACTCGAAGAAGCTTTTGCCAAAGCAAAACAACGCGATTTGCAAAACATCAATAATTGGTACAAAGAAGTTAATCCTGTAAATGCAGAAAAAATCTACAATGCTTATATTCACCTGAACAATCTTCAGGAATTGATTAAACCTTTATTGCCTCTGAAACTTAAAACAAAAAACCGTAATGCGTATTTCCCTTTTGAAGATTATTCTGACCAGATTATTGACAGCAAAAATGCCCTTTCAAAATTTTTGTATACCAATTCAAAAGCATTATTGGCTACCAATGATAAAATAAATTTTCGCAAAGCTTATGACGATTTAGTTTATTTGAATAACCTGAACGGTAATTACAAAGACAGTAACTCTTTAATAGAACAAGCCAAATACAAAGGAACCGACTTTGTGATTGTAAGTACCAGAAATGAAACCAATATGGTTATTCCTGCTCGTTTGCAAAATGATTTATTAGACTTTAATACTTACGGACTCAACGATAAATGGACCGTTTATCACAGTACTAAACTAAATACTATTCCTTATGATTATGGTTTGGTTGTTAATTTTCGTGAAATAAACATTTCTCCTGAACAAATTAAAGAGAAAGAATTTTACAAGGAAAAACAGATTAAAAATGGTACTAAAGTTCTGCTTGACGAAAGAGGAAATCCGGTCAAAGACAATAAAGGAAAAACCGTTATGGTTGATAATTTTAAAACCGTTAAAGCCACTGTTTATGAATCAAGACAATTCAAAACGGTTCAGGTGGTAGCAAAAGTAGATTATCTTGATTTCAGAACCAATCAATTATTATCTACTTTTCCGTTAACCGCAGGATTTACTTTTGAGCATATTTTCTCAAAATACAAAGGAGATAAAAATGCTTGTGACAGCGATTATTTTGCCTATTTCAACCGTAAACTGATTCCTTTTCCTACTAATGAACAAATGGTTTATGATTCAGGCGAAGATTTGAAAGCCAAATTAAAAGGGATTATTGCTCAGAATAAATTCAGAAAATAAACTCCTAAAACAACACTAATTCCACGAATTGATACTAAAAATATTAGCGTCAATTCGTGGAATTCGTGTTTTATACTGTTTCTCTAAATTTTTAAACTACCAGCGATTTCAAATCGTGAGCATTTATCTGTTCGTGAGAAGTATCAAAAATTGCTTTTCCGTCTTTAATCAAAATAATTTGAGGAGATTGATGAAATATTCCGAAACGAGCAGCAATTGCATTTGAAACATCCCTATGTTGTAATAAATCAAGCAAGTACGGTTTTATAAAATTATTCAAATCAAAATCATTTTCAAATTGCTTGAGAGCCATTCGGCTTATCATACATCGGGTGCTGTGTTTAAAAATCAAAACCGGCATCTGATAAGATGTTTTCTCAATTTCATCCAGTTCGGCCACATCTTCAAGATAATTCCAATACCAGTTTGGCTCAGCATCATCAGAATATCCTCCTTCAATATCTTTCTTAAAAAAACTCATTTTTGTCATTATTTCTGACTTATTGTCTTGTTTTACAATAAATTAAAACCTAAAACAAGTCATTTTGTCTTAAATTTACTACTGGAATATAAATTGATTCCGTCGTTCCAAAGTTAACTTTTTTATTGTGGAATTTTAATTTAAATCAACATGAAGCTCAATAAATTTACTATCAAATCACAGGAAGCTATTCAGCTTTCACAACAATTAGCTCAAAGTTTCGGACACCAACAAATAGAAAATGAACACATTTTGAAGGCTATTTTTGAAACAGATGAAAATGTGACTCCTTTTCTGCTAAAAAAACTAAACGTCAATGTTTCTTTGTTTCAGCAAATTCTGGATAATATAATTAAAAACTTCCCAAAAGTTTCCGGCGGAAACATTATGCTTTCGCGAGATGCGAATACAGCACTTAACGAAGCCGAAATTATTGCCAAAAAAATGAATGACGAATTTGTTTCTATCGAACATTTATTACTGGCTATTTTTAAATCAAGAAGCAAAATTGCTCAGGTTTTGAAAGATCAGGGTGTTACCGAAAAAGGTCTGAAAACAGCCATTGAAGAACTTCGAAAAGGAGAAAGAGTAACCTCTGCTTCTGCCGAAGAAACCTACAATTCACTCAACAAATACGCCAAAAATCTAAACGAATTAGCCAGAACCGGCAAACTAGACCCTGTCATTGGACGTGATGAAGAAATTCGCCGTGTTTTACAAATCTTAACGCGACGAACCAAAAATAACCCAATGTTGGTGGGAGAACCCGGAGTTGGTAAAACCGCTATTGCCGAAGGTTTGGCACACCGAATTGTAGATGGAGACATTCCTGAAAACCTAAAAGGCAAAATTGTTTATTCTCTCGACATGGGAGCCTTGATTGCCGGAGCCAAATACAAAGGTGAATTTGAAGAAAGATTGAAATCGGTGGTAAAAGAAGTGACTTCTGCCGAGGGCGATATTGTTCTTTTTATAGACGAAATTCACACGCTTGTGGGAGCCGGAGGTGGTGAAGGTGCCATGGATGCTGCCAATATTTTGAAACCGGCTTTGGCTCGTGGAGAATTACGCGCCATTGGTGCTACTACTTTAGACGAATACCAAAAATATTTTGAGAAAGATAAAGCTTTAGAACGTCGTTTTCAAAAAGTGATGATTGACGAACCCGATACCGAAAGTGCCATTTCTATTTTGAGAGGTATTAAAGAGAAATACGAAACACATCATCAGGTTCAAATAAAAGACGAAGCGATTATTGCCGCTGTTGAATTATCGCAACGCTACATCACCAGCCGGTTTTTACCGGATAAAGCAATCGATTTAATGGATGAAGCTGCTTCAAAAATCAGAATGGAAATCAATTCCAAACCGGAAGAATTAGACGTTATCGATCGGAAAATAATGCAACTCGAAATTGAAATTGAAGCCATTAAAAGAGAAAAAGACGAAAACAAACTCAAACTCTTAGGTCTTGAATTAGCCAATTTGAAAGAAGACCGTAATGTAATTTATACTCGCTGGAAATCAGAAAAAGACATTGTTGACAATATTCAATCGGTAAAAGCCGAAATTGAAGATTTTAAATACGAAGCCGAACGTGCCGAAAGAGATGGAAACTACGGAAAAGTGGCCGAAATTCGTTACGGAAAAATCAAAGAAGCTCAGGAAAAGCTTGAAACTTTAAACAAACAATT
>CAZWAF010000006.1:62469-65453 GCA_964631795.1 uncultured Flavobacterium sp.
TCACTTATTAAAGAAGAAGTAACCAGAGAAGATATAGCCGAAGTCGTAGCAAAATGGACCGGAATTCCGGTAATGAAAATGCTTCAGGGCGAAAGAGAAAAACTGCTGCATCTTGAAGAAGAATTACACAAACGTGTCGTTGGTCAGGAAGAAGCCATCCAGGCGGTGAGTGATGCGGTGAGAAGAAGCCGTGCCGGTTTGCAGGACATGAAAAAACCCGTAGGAACTTTCCTTTTTTTAGGAACTACCGGAGTTGGAAAAACAGAATTAGCCAAAGCTTTGGCCGAATATCTTTTTGACGATGAAAATGCCATGACCCGAATCGACATGAGCGAATATCAGGAACGTCATGCTGTGAGTAGATTGGTTGGAGCACCTCCGGGATATGTGGGCTATGATGAGGGCGGACAATTGACCGAAGCCGTGAGAAGAAAACCTTATTCTGTAATTTTATTGGACGAGATAGAAAAAGCACATCCAGATACTTTCAATATTTTACTTCAAGTATTAGATGAAGGAAGATTGACCGACAATAAAGGACGTTTGGCTGATTTCAAAAACAGTATCATTATTATGACTTCAAACATGGGAAGCCAAATTATTCAGGATAAATTTGAAAACCTGAAAGGAAGTGTGGAAACCGCAACCGAATTGGCCAAAATAGAAGTTTTAGGTTTATTAAAACAAACCGTTCGTCCCGAATTCATCAACCGAATTGATGAAATTGTAATGTTTACTCCTTTGACCAATGAAAACATCAAAGAAATTGTAGGCTTGCAATTGAAACAGGTTACAAAAATTTTGGAACAACAAAACATCACAATGGTTGCCACTCCGGAAGCTATTACTTGTCTGACTGAAAAAGGATACGATCCTCAATTTGGTGCCCGACCGGTAAAAAGAGTCATACAAAGAGAAGTTTTAAATCAATTGTCTAAAGAAATTTTGGCCGGAAAAATCACAGCTGAAAGTCATATTTTACTGGATTGCTTTGACGGAGAATTTGTTTTCAGAAATGAATCAATCTAACAAAAGTTTTTTAGAACACTAATTACACAAATTTTTATTATATAATCTTGAAATTCGTGTAATTCGCCAACCGGCTTTAGCCGAAAATCAGCGAAATTATTTTTAATACAAAGTAGTATGAATTCGTGGTTTACTTTTAATCATTAGGATAATTTTACAGATAGCCATATTAAAAATTACATTCATTTTACAACATCTTTTCACTACAACAAGACTTTTGACTTTATGACATTAAAACTTTCGACTTATATTTGCTTCCAAAAACTAAAAATCAAAAAAAGGATTTTTAAGAAATACAAAACAATTCATAATTAGCAACAAAGCATAAAAAATGCGCATAGATATCATCACTGTTTTACCCGAATTATTAAGAAGTCCGTTTGAAGTTTCTATCATGAAACGCGCTATTGACAAGGGACTGGCCGAAGTTCATATTCACAATCTTAGAGATTACACCACCAACAAACAGAAAAGTGTTGACGATTACCCTTTTGGCGGCGGTGCCGGAATGGTGATGACTGTTCAGCCGATTGATGCCTGTATTACTCATTTGAAAAGTCAGAGAAATTATGATGAAATCATCTATATGACTCCCGACGGAGAAACTCTAAACCAAAAAATATGCAACACTATGTCGATGTATGAAAACATCATCATATTGTGCGGACATTATAAAGGTGTCGATCAAAGAGTTCGTGACCATTTTATAACCCGGGAAATTTCTATAGGAGATTACGTTTTATCGGGAGGAGAATTAGGAGCGGCCGTTTTAGCCGATGCGCTAATCCGTTTGATTCCGGGAGTTTTGAGTGATGAAACCTCTGCTCTTACCGATAGTTTTCAGGACAATTTGTTGTCACCACCAATTTACACCCGTCCGGCAGACTACAATGGCTGGAAAGTTCCGGAAGTTTTAACCAGTGGTCATTTTGCAAAAATTGATAAATGGCGGGAAGAAATGGCTTATCAGCATACCAAAAACAGAAGACCGGATTTGCTTGAGGAATAATATTATTTTAAATGGTGTCCCGAAGTTTCGGGATAAATTTTAAATATCTTCAAATTGGAAATAATTCAAAATTTATAATTTATAATTCAAAATATTTATTTAATTTCGCGACCTGATTGGATTAACCTCTGGCGAGAATCGTGAATGTTGGTCTAAGTAAAACCATAAAAATTTATAAAAATGGCAAATTTATTGAAATTCGTTCAAGACGAATTCGTAACAAAAAATGAATTCCCTGAATTCGGAGCTGGAGACACAATCACAGTTTACTACGAAATTAAAGAGGGTGAAAAAACAAGAACTCAGTTCTTCAAAGGAGTTGTAATCCAAAGAAGAGGTTCTGGAACTACAGAAACTTTTACAATCCGTAAAATGTCTGGTGCTGTTGGAGTTGAGCGTATCTTCCCAATCAACCTTCCTGCTTTGCAAAAAATTGAAATCAACAAGAAAGGTGCTGTACGTAGAGCTAGAATTTTCTACTTCAGAGAACTTACTGGTAAAAAAGCAAAAATCAAAGACAAAAGAAGATAGTTTACTATCTTTTTATCATAAAAAGCCTCGTCCCGAATCATCGGAATCGGGGCTTTTTTATTTCCTGAAATTATCGGATTTATCTCAAGTCAAAATTCACAAATTCACAAATAAAAACTACACAAAATAGCATTCTGATAATTCTTAAAATTCTTGCCGTTTCCCTCTCTCAATTCATTAATGCTTTTCTTATATTTGCTAACCTTTTCGGCAAAGAATTTCCGAACAAAAATTATTATTTCGACCTTAAAAAATACAAAGATGGCACAAAAATCAAAGATTATCTATACACTTACGGATGAAGCCCCTAGACTGGCAACTTATTCTTTTTTACCTATCGTAAAATCGTTTGCAGCCTCATCAGACATCACAATAGAAACTAAAGATATTTCGCTTGCGGGCAGAATTCTTGCCA
>CAZWAF010000006.1:65463-72771 GCA_964631795.1 uncultured Flavobacterium sp.
TCTTCAATTTTCTATTATCTCTTCTCTCTCATTCAACTTCTCTGACTTTTTGAATGAAAACCAAAAAATAAATGATGATTTGGCCGAATTAGGCAAATTGGCAACCGCTCCGGAAACCAATATCATCAAACTTCCAAATATTTCGGCTTCTGTGCCTCAGTTAAAAGACGCTATCGCTGAGTTACAAGCTCACGGATATGCTGTTCCAAATTTCCCTGAAAACCCGCAAACCGAAGAAGAAAAAGCAATCAAAACCCGTTATTCTAAAGTTTTAGGTTCGGCTGTAAATCCTGTTTTACGTGAAGGAAACTCTGACAGAAGAGCTCCAAAAGCGGTTAAGAATTATGCAAAAGCAAATCCTCATTCAATGGGTGCCTGGTCTGCCGATTCAAAAACCAAAGTAGCAAGCATGGACAACGGTGATTTTTACGGAAGTGAAAAATCGGTTACTTTATCAGAAGCTACAGAAGTAAAAATCGAATTTGTAGCAAAAGACGGTACTTCTACTGTTTTGAAACCAAACTTCGCTCTAAAAGCTGGCGAAATTGTTGACAGTTCGGTTATGAACCTAAATGCTTTGAAAAGTTTTGTTGCCAAAACTATCGAAGAAGCAAAATTACAAAATGTTTTGCTTTCTGTTCACCTGAAAGCAACTATGATGAAAGTTTCAGACCCAATTATTTTCAGTGCTATTGTAGAAGTTTTTTTCAAAGATGTTTTTTCTAAATATGCTGATTTATTCAAAGAATTAGGAATTAATACCAAAAACGGTTTGGGTGATGTTTATGCAAAAATTGCAGGACACGCTAAACAAGCCGAAGTAGAAGCAGCATTAGACCAAGCTATTTCAAACGGACCGGCTTTGGCAATGGTAAATTCTGAAAAAGGAATTACTAATTTACATGTTCCTTCTGATGTAATTGTAGATGCTTCTATGCCTGCAATGATTCGTACTTCGGGACAAATGTGGAATAAAGAAGGAAAACTACAAGATACTTTTGCTGTAATTCCTGACAGATGTTATGCCGGAATTTACAGTGCAACCATCGATTTTTGTAAAAAGAACGGAGCTTTCGACCCAACAACTATGGGAAGTGTTCCAAACGTAGGATTAATGGCGCAACAAGCTGAAGAATACGGTTCTCACGATAAAACTTTCCAAGTGACTGCTGACGGTGTTGTTCGTGTGACTGATATTAACGGAAACGTTATCATGGAACAAGTGGTTGAAGCTAATGACATTTTCAGAATGTGTCAGGCAAAAGACGCTCCTATTCAGGATTGGGTAAAACTAGCTGTAAACAGAGCTCGTTTGTCAAACACTCCGGCTGTTTTCTGGCTAGACGAAAACAGAGCACACGACAGAGAAATAATCAAAAAAGTAAATACTTACCTGAAAGATTACGATACTAACGGATTAGACATTCAAATTCTTTCTCCTATTGAAGCAACAAAATTCACTTTGGAAAGAATCATAAAAGGATTAGATACTATTTCGGTTACAGGAAACGTATTGCGTGATTATCTTACTGATTTATTCCCTATTCTTGAAGTAGGAACTTCTGCAAAAATGTTATCTATTGTTCCTTTGATGAACGGAGGCGGATTATTTGAAACAGGTGCAGGAGGTTCGGCTCCAAAACATGTGGAACAATTCATAGAAGAAGGTTATTTACGTTGGGATTCATTAGGAGAATTCCTGGCTTTGTGTGCTTCTTTAGAACATTTGGGACAAACACAAAATAACTCAAAAGCATTAGTTTTGGCCGAAACTTTAGATCAGGCAAATGATAAATTCCTTGCAAATGACAAATCGCCTTCAAGAAAAGTAGGTGGAATAGACAACAGAGGTTCTCACTTTTATCTGGCTTTGTACTGGGCACAAGCTTTGGCTACTCAAACAAAAGACAGTGAATTACAGGCTATCTTCGCTCCTATTGCTCAGGAACTTACCGAAAACGAAACTAAAATTGCAGCTGAATTAATTGCTTCTCAAGGAAAAGCACAGCAAATTGGCGGATACTACCAACCAAATGCTGAACTGGTTGAAAAAGCAATGCGTCCGAGTGAAACATTCAATACAATTTTAAATAAAATTAACAATTCGGTTTTATCAAAATAATTAATATAATTTCTCGTTATCAAAAGGCAATCCTCATGGATTGTCTTTTGTTATATAAATACTAATCTAAATTTTTGAGGGAAAAATTAACATATGTCTAAACCCTATTTTTACACATTACTTCTTGTGTTTTTTGCCGTTTTGAATTCTATAGCTCAGGAAAAATTCACTTTGAGCGGAACCATTTCTGACAAGAATACCAACGAAACTCTTATTGGTGTTAGCATCAATATTCCAAAAGCAAAAAAACAAATCAATACCAACGAATATGGATATTATGCTATCACACTTCCAAAAGGGGAATATGATATAAAAATTTCCTATTTAGGTTATGAACCACTTACGGTTTCTGTGTCTTTAAATAAAAACATCCAAAAAGACCTTAAACTGACTTCAAAAGATACTTCTCTTGACGAAATTGTCATTACCGGAATTGAAAACAAAACCGATATTCGCAAACCGGAAATGAGCGTTAACAAAATGTCGGCAGCAGCCATCAAAAAAATTCCTGCAGTTTTAGGAGAAGCCGATGTTATCAAATCATTATTGACACTTCCGGGTGTGACCAATGCCGGCGAAGGTGCTTCCGGTTTCAACGTTCGTGGTGGAGCTGCCGATCAGAACTTAATACTTTTAGACGAAGCTACTGTTTTTAATTCTTCTCATTTATTCGGATTTTTCTCGGTTTTTAATCCTGATGCGGTAAAAGATCTGAAACTTTACAAGGGAGGAATTCCTGCACGATACGGAGGCAGGGCTTCTTCTGTTTTGGATATTTATCAAAAAGAAGGAAGCAGTAAAAATTTTCATGTAAATGGAGGTATCGGATTGCTTACCAGTAAATTATTGGTTGAAGGGCCAATTGTAAAAGATAGAGGTTCGTTTTTGATTGGAGGAAGAGCCACTTATGCTCATCTGTTCATGAATTTAAGTCCGGATTTTGCCGGAAATTCTGCCTATTTCTATGATTTAAATACAAAGCTGAATTATAAACTCGATGCAAAAAATAACTTATTTCTTTCAGGATATTTCGGAAGAGACATCTTTGCTTTTGGAGACAGTTTTACCAACGAATATGGGAATTCAACTTTGAATACCCGTTGGAATCACTTATTTTCTGACAAGATATTTTCAAATCTTTCCATGATTTACAGCGATTATTTTTATGGTTTGAAACTGGATTTTGTTGGGTTTAAATGGACTTCCGGAATCAAAAATTACAATATTAAATACGACTTCAAACATTATCTTAATGATAATATCAAGCTGAATTACGGAGCCAATGCCATTTATTATGATTTCAATCCCGGATTAATAGAACCGTCTAATCCTGCTTCGGGAATCACTGCTTCTCAATTTGACAAAAAATATGCTTTTGAACCGGCACTTTATTTAAGTGCTGAACAGGAAATTGGCAAAAACCTTTCTGTTTCTTACGGACTTCGCTACAGTATGTTTTACCGTTTAGGAGAATCGAACGTGAATATTTATGAAAACAACAGTCCGGTAGTTTACAATCCGCTAATAAAAATTTACGAAAGTGCCACTCCTGTAACTACTAAACGCTACGACAAAAATGAAGTGATTCAGAGTTTTGATAACTTTGAACCCAGAGCTTCTGTAAGCTACCAGTTCAATGAATCAAATTCTGTTAAGGTCAATTACAACCGAATGGCTCAGTATTTACAATTGGTTTCAAACACCAATTCTCCTACTCCACTAGATATCTGGACTCCGAGTGATAATTATATCAAACCTCAAATTGCCGATCAGGTAGCTTTTGGATATTTCAGAAATTTCAAAGACGGTGATTATTCTTTGGAAACAGAAACCTTTTACAAAGAAATTCAAAATCGTTTGGATTATATAGATGGAGCCAACCTTATAGGAAATGAAAAAATAGAAACGGCAGTCCTGAACGGACAAATGCGTTCTTATGGTCTTGAAGTAATGTTGAAGAAAAACTCCGGAAGGCTCAACGGTTGGGTTTCATATACCTTATCAAAATCAGAACAAAAAACCCCGGGAAGAACTCCGGAAGAAATAGGCATCAACAATGGAGAATGGTACACTTCGGCCTACGACAAAAGGCACAATCTGGCCGTAACCGGTTCTTATACTCTGAACAAAAAATGGTCTTTCGGAACCAATTTCGTTCTGCAATCAGGTCAACCGGTAACTTATCCTAACGGACAATACCAATATTTAGGCTTAACCATTCCGAGCTATGGTTTAAGAAATGAAAACAGGCTTCCTGCTTATCATCACCTCGATCTTTCGGTTACGCTTACGCCTAAGAAAAACAACAATCGCAAATGGAAAGGAGAATGGGTTTTCAGTATTTATAACATTTATAACCGAAAAAATGCTGCCTCCATTTCCTTTAGAGAAAATCAGGACACCGGATTGAATGAAGCTGTCAAATTATCCATCTTTGGTGCCATTCCTGCGGTAATTTATAATTTTAAATTTTAATCGTTCAAGAGAAAAGAAGAAAGAAATGAAAACGAAAAATATAATACTGCCATTAATATTACTATTCACTTTCGCCTTTTGGAGTTGCGAAGAAGTGGTAAACATTCCATTGAATACCGCCAACCCAAAACTAGTTGTAGAAGCTTCTATACTTTGGGAAAAAGGAACAACAGGCAACGAACAAAAAATAAAACTGACCACAACCGGAGATTTTTACGACAATGATGTCCCGAAAGTTCTTGGTGCCACAGTAACCGTAAAAAACAGCAAAGGAACCATTTTCAATTTTGCAGAAATTCCAAATACCGGCGAATATGCCTGCCATGACTTTGTGCCGGAACTAAATGAAACCTATACTCTTGAAATTGTAACCAATGGTGTAACTTATACAGCAACCGAAACATTGAAACCTGTTGCACCTATTAAACGAGTGGAATATGAAGACATAGCGGGTTTTGATGAAAACATGATTGGAATGAAATGTTTTTTTGATGATCCGGCCGATGAAGAAAATTTTTACTTATTCCGCGAAGATAATCCTCAGAAATTGAATCCGGAGTATTTTGCCAGTACGGATGAATTTTTCAACGGCAACGAATATTACAGTCTTGCCGCAGCAGATAAAACTTTTGTAGGTGACCAAATAAAAATTACCCACATAGGAATTTCAAAAACTTATTTTAACTATGTAAACCTGATTATCAGTTTGGCAGGAAATCAAGGCGGAGGCCCTTTTCAGACACCTCCAATTACTGCCAAAGGAAATGTTATAAACACTCAAGACAACAACAATAATGCTTTGGGTTTTTTCTCTCTAAGCGAAACCTCTTCGATACTATTTACCATTCCTCAGGAATAACATTTCGCCTTTTATAATATTAAATATCCCGCAAAATGTAGTTTTTTGCGGGATTTTATGTTTTATTCCAAATTGTTTCCTCATTATAAGACAAAACAGAATCATGTCCCGACCTGAATAGACTGTGTCCCAACCTGAATAGACCATGTCCCAGCCTGACTAGACCGTGTCCCAGCCTGACTAAACCGTGTCCCGACCTGAATAGACTATGTCCCGACCTGAATAGACTGTGTCCCAACCTGACTAGACCGTGTCCCAGCCTGACTAGACCATGTCCCTACTTAACCCTATCATATCGACACAATTTAAAATAGACCACTGATTAGACGGATTTAACAGATTTACACGGATAAATCCCGAGTGTTGAGAGTAGAACATCTATACTTATTGCAAAAAACAGGTACAATTCTAAGTCCTAATCTTGCTTTTCTTTCTAAAAATATCGATGCTAATCCGTGTAATCCGTTAAATCTGTGGCCTATTCTAACACCCAGCTTTGTGTTTAAGTGCTGTTTTTTTTCCACATCCCGAAATTTCGGGATCACGAATTTATATGCTTTGCATTTAAAAATAATTATACTAATTACCGGCTAAAGCCGGTTGGCAAATTACACGAATTCTTACCATTGAATCAACTCAAGAACAACATATATTAAAAAGGGTTAGATGGAATTTGACACTGATTGACTGCGTCGAACTTCGTTTCGCTGATTTTTTCCGTGCCTACAAACAAAATCGACAAAGCTGAATTAAGATATAGAAAAACGGCAATGTTGCAGTTTTCTATTTCTTTAAAACAAAAATCCTGTAAAAGACAAAATAGATTCTTTGCTTAAACAGTTCTGCAAGAAATTATGTAAGTTTAGAGAATGATTTAGAAGATTATCCTAAAAAAACAACCAAACTTTATGGGCACGGAATTCCGAAATTTCGGGATTCCGTGCCCGTAAACAAAATCGACACGTGCCAGAAATTACGAAAACAACGATCATACTATTTTTAGAAATAGATATGAATTAGATTGTGGCCACGAGGCGGGGCGCATATCCGAGCGGTCGGATTCAATTGTAATTCCTATATTTACATCTCAATTATATTGAGCCGAAAATAACAATAAAAGCACAACTTCTATGAATGACTTAAAAACACAATTAAACTTACTAATTCCAATTGGAAGGCTTTTTCTTTCGCTTTTTGGTGGCTTGAATATTTTTCTTTTTTTTCCATCTTTTATTCGTGACTTTAAAATAAATGAATTAGACAAGTACATCCCATTTGTCCTAGTATTGTTTGTTTTAGGTATAATTATTTTTATTTTTATTAAACCATTCGTCAAAACGACAAAAAGCTATACGATTAAAAGTGATTCCATTGAAGAATTTAATTTTTTGACTTTCAAAAAAAAGTCAATTGATAAAGAAAACATTAAAGGTTTTAGTACTTCATTATTGCAATATGGTATTTGGAAATTCGATGAAATAATTATCTATTTAAAAGATGGGTCTAAAATCAACATTGCTGAATTTACATACTTCAACTTCTCTAAAATTAAGCCGACATTGATTGATAAAAATTATAAATATTTTGGATTCGAATTGCTTGAAGATGGATGGTTCTATAGAAATTATAAATATGATGACTGAAAGGATACCCGTTGTAAATATCTCTGACTTTGCGCCAATAACGTAGATACAAAATGAGGATGTAAAGATGATTGAGAAAATTTACTCATTGTATGAAAAATCGCTAATAATTATATTTGATAATGTTAATTTATGCATCATGAAAGTGAAAAAATTTTTTGGAACTTACGGTTTATTAATTTTTATAGTATTATTTATTTGTGACAAAA